>CAZRFI010000103.1:9296-11124 GCA_964598905.1 uncultured Candidatus Sericytochromatia bacterium
CCCATCAGCCCCTGATTGGCTGCCAGAATTACCCAGCCGTCCGCCAGAGGTTTTGGCATTGCCCGATCTCAAAATCGCCCCCCCGCCTGCCCCAGTTGAAGCTGGGGCCCCGCTGGAGCCCGTCAGTGCCTTGGGTCAGGCCTGTGATTATACATATATCGTGGCCCATTATGGCAATGGGCTGGCGCTGCTCGATCAACATGTGGCTGAAGAGCGCTATCTCTACGAAGAATTGCTCGAACAGGCCAAAATTCTCAGCCAGCCGCTGTTGCTCTCGGTCGTGATTGAGATCGATGAAATTGAGCGCGGCCTGCTCGAAGAAAATCGCGACGCCTTTGAACGCGCTGGGTTTGAATGGGAAGAGGAGGGCCCCGGCAGTGTGGCGATTCGCGCGATTCCCCACTGTCTGCGTTTTGCTGAGACCGAAGCAACCTTTAAAGATGTTTTGCAAGAGCTGCGCGAAAGTGGCGTGGCCAAAGTCTATCTGGAGTCGTTTAACCGGCTCTGCAAGACCATTGCCTGCCACAGCGCGATTCGGGCCGGCGATCCTTTAACCCTCGAACAGATGCAAAAAATCGTCCAAAATTGGTCCAAGACCCGCAATCCCTATACCTGTCCCCATGGCCGCCCGATTCTGCTCAAATTTAGCAAACTGGAACTCAACAAGCGCTTCCTCAGAACCTGGTAAAATCGACCAAAATCTGATTCAGCGCCTGTGAGGGGTTTGCGGCCCATTGCGGCTGAGACTTAAGCCCAGGCCTGTTTGTAATCTTGGGCGTATTGGGCAAAACGGATCGGTTTCTGCCCGGTGATCTTTTCCACTTCGGGGGTGATCTGCGCGGCATACCCGGCTTTAAAATAACCCAAGATCATCAGCAGAAACTCAGTGTAATCGGCAGGCAATCCGGCTCCCAAGAGCCCTTCACGCATGGCTTCGGGAGAAATCTCTTCGTAGCCAATGTTTTTACCTGTGACTGCCGAGAGAATCTGTGCGACTTCGTCGTGATCGAGGGCTTCGTCTCCGGTCAGATTAAAGGCCTGGTTTTTGAACTCGTCTTTGACCAGCAGGGCTGCGGCCACAGCCGCAATGTCGCGGGCGTCGATAAAACTGCCCTTGGCTTGGCCCACCGGCAAAAAGATCTTTTGCTGGCTCAAAATGCCCTGAATCCAAAAGGTATTAAAATTCTGCATAAACCAATTGGGGCGGATAATATTGTAATCCAGACCCGAATTTTCAAGCAGCACTTCGGCTTTGCGCAAGGGAGCTTCGGGGTTGGCATCAGCCCCCATGGCGGTCATCAAGACAATTTTTTTCACTCCCTGTTTTTGGGCCTGAGCAAAGGCCGGGCCGAGCAATTGATCTTGGTTGGTATAACCGGGAGGGGCCATCAAAAAGGCCTTTTCAACGCCCGCAAAGGCGGCTTCCAGGCCTTCGCCCGTGGCCAAATTTAAATGAACCTGATCCGCTTCTGTCGCTGTTTTGCTGGTGGCTTTGCGTACGTTTTGGCCAGCTTGGCTTAAATTTTTTGCCAGCTCTGAACCGACTTGGCCGCTGGCCCCGATAATAAGGATGTTAGACATGTGTGTGACTCCTGTGGGCTGTGTTTTGTTTGGGTACTCCTCCAGAATAAATGCAATATAATATACTTTGAATGGTAAATAATCTAAATTTCATGTCTTAAAATCTAATTTTATTGTTAGATATGGACTTTGAGCTGTTTATGTGTCAAGCTGAATTTATGGATATTTTAGCGGATATTTTAAAAACAGCAGGCCTGAAAAAGCGCATTCTCAGGCAAAATACCAGTGATGGCCCTTGGGCGATGCA
>CAZRFI010000103.1:11224-14983 GCA_964598905.1 uncultured Candidatus Sericytochromatia bacterium
ATGAGCCGATTCACCCGCTCTTTCGCGAATTGCCTGAGTGGGTGATTATTCAGGCCGAGCAATTGAATTATGCTGATGCCTTGCAACACGCTTTGCAATTGCTGGCACTCGAACAAGGTGCGCCAAGTTTGGGTTCTGAGGCGATTGTCTCAGGCCTGTTGGACATTCTCTTTCACTTGATTCTCAGGCGGATCTTAGACAGTGAGGTGACGCGCAACCACACTTGGTCGAAAGCGGTTAAAGATCCCGCTCTCAATCAGGCCCTGCAATTGATGCATGGCAAACCCAGTCACGACTGGAGCCTGGAGGAGTTAGCTGCGGCAGCTGGGCTCTCACGCTCGGGTTTTGCCCTGCGCTTTAAACAGGTTCTCGGAGACACGCCCCACCATTATTTGACCACTTTGCGCATTTTGCAGGCCATGGAGCGCCTGAACGAGAGCGACGAGAATCTCGAAAATGTGGCGCGGGCAGTGGGTTACCAAGACGCTTTTGCCTTTTCCAAGGCCTTCAAAAAAGCGCTGGGGCTGTCACCCAAGGCCTTTCGCCAAAAAAACCGGGCAGAGCGGCAATTGGTTTGGAAGTTTTCCTGAAGACTGAACTCAAGGCGCAGGCGCTTCGGGCGGTGCACTCATGCGGGCTTCTAAAAAGGGATCGTAGTCGATCTTCTTGTTCTCTTTAAAAATCATAATATCGCTGGGCATGCCGATTTTATCGCGTTTTTTTAGGGCCTGCTCGAATTCTTCAAAGCTTTCAAGATGTTCTGCACCATCTTCGTGTTGGGGGTCGGAAATATTCAATTGCCGATCGGGCGGCTCCGACACGCTGTTGACCACCACATAATGGCCGCCTCTGCCGTTGCTGTCCATATTTCCCGTGCGCAATACCACCTCATGCCCGTCTGCCAGGGCCTGGCGAATGGTGTCATAAGCCGCTTCGGCATCTTCGGGCAAGACGATACGCTCTGAATCGACGTCGCGCATGTGCCGGGCGGCGTTGAGTTCGACCATGGTTCTCAACTCGTCGGCATTGATGGCGTAGATGCCCTTTGCGGGTTTATCGCTGCCCACTACGGCATCGCCGTCGATGCGCAAATTGTGCAGATCGTCATAGCCGATTCCCAGGCGGTTGAGCACAATCGCAGCAGAGGCAGGGCCACAATTGGCCTGGGCCTCTTTCTTTGCTTGGGCACGGGTGAGTTCTTCGCTTTGACTGGCCTCGCCATATTGGTAGACATGGGTGTCGGCTTCCGTTTGGCCAAGGGGGTATTCCACGGCTGTTTCGGGCGCTGCGGTGGGTTCTTCGGCTGTGGATTCTGTGGGGGCAGATCCTTCGGCTCCGCTCAGGGCGGGGAAGCGCAGATCCGGGTGGCTTTGGTCGTAAGAGAGGTATTGTGGCAGGCTGGGAGCTGGGTCGGCGGTGGTTGCGGTGCTGTCTGGGCTGGCTTCAGCGGTTGGGGGGGCGGTTTCTGGTGTTGCAGGTGTTTCGGGCGTTGCAGGGGGGGTGGCTTTGGCTCCCATGTTTTCGGGGCGGGGCTGGGGTCTGATTGCGCTGGTGACAGGGGAGGTGGTCATGGGGGGAACTCCAGAGGTGATGCTTTAGATTATCTTAACCCAAGATCGGGGCGGGTGTGGATTTTTAAATGGGAGCAATTGATGGTGCGGGTCGGGAGGGCTGTGGGGAATGGGGAATCCGTTTTGCGTTTGGAAAGAAGGGCAATCGGCTCGGTTGGCACAAGCCCCTGAAGTTCAGGCCGCTCGCTGCGCCCATCCATGGGCTTCGCTCACTAAGTGCCCGTCACACGGCTGAACCATCCGTGGGCCGTGCGCCGGGCAGTTGCCTTCACTTTTCAGTGCCTTGGCCAACGGAGGGCAGTTCTTTTGAGCTTTTATAAATGGGATAACTTGACTATTTCTGGGTTTGAAAGTAACGTGAACCCTTAATCACAATGAATGACACCCTGAAAAAACAACAAGGCGAAAAATGAGTAAAACAAAGGGCCCACAGTTTTTGCTGTTTTGAGCGCCTCACACAGCGTTTATTGCGTGAGTCCGGTTTTGAACGCGTGTTTGTAACAGGTAAATCCAATGATGGTGGAATCGATGGCCATGGTATTCTCCAAATCAATTCGTTTGTAAGCTTCACAGTTCTGTTTCAGTGCAAACGCTATTCTGGTGCGGTTTCATCACCACAAATTCGCGACTTTAGAGGCGCAATGGTGGGACGCGCGGATAAAGGAATCATCATTACAACTGGAACCTTCACAACTGAGGCAACAAAAGAGGCCCGACGCGATGGGGCCCCTCCGATTGAATTGGTCGACGGGGAAAAATTGGTTGAGTTGTTTGAAAAATTGCAATTGGGAGTCAGACCAAAGACTGTATTTGAGGTGGATGAATCCTTTTTTGAGGATTATCGTTGATAGGGCGTTTTTTTTCAGCTTGGCTAAGCATAAAAAGAAAACGATATCATGCCCCGTTGGCCAAGCCCCTGAAAAGTGAGGGTAATTGAACAGTCTGCGTCCCAGGATGGGACAGACGCGGGCTGTGAACTTAGCCTGTTGCACGCAGGACGCGTGCGGCAGGCGGCCCGAACGTCAGGGGCTTGTGCCAACCGGAATCGATTACCCCTTTCAGAAAGTCAAAACCGATCACCCTGCTCCCCAACACCCAAACGAATCGCCCACCAACTGGCATTACCCCCAAAATACGTTACAATGCTAGGAATATTCAGATTTAAACAGGATGACCTATGCGCGATCGTTTTTTATGGCTGCTCTTGATCTGCCTGCCCTGGGTGGGGGCCGATCAATTCAGCAAAATGCAGGCCACCGCCCATTTGATGGGCAAACCTGCGATGAGTTTCTGGGATGACACCGTCCGCCTGCAATATGCCCTCAATCCCGGTGCCTGGGGCAGTTTGGGCAGTCAACTCCCCGACCCGATTCGCAAATTGGTGTTTACCGTTGGCGTGGGCCTGATTCTGGTGGTCCTGATGGTCTATATCATCCGCACGGCCCAACCATTGATCGTCACGATAGCCCTCTCTTTGGTGCTTGCGGGCGGTCTCGGCAATTTAATCGACCGGGCGCTCTACGGCCATGTCGTGGACTTTATGTATATTGGCTTCAAAGGCATCAGCTGGATGCACACCAATATTTTTAATGTGGCCGACGTGGCGATTATGATTGGGGGCGGGTTGTTGCTCTTTCATGCCTTTCAGCCCGGTGGGACCGAAAAAACGCCTGAGAAAGCCTCCGACCAGACCCCAGACACAGAGCCAGATTCAGCCCCCAAAAAAGCCGATGAGGCGCACCCCGCTTGAGGCCCAAAACGGTCTTAATCACAGGGGCTTCCACGGGCATTGGCGCGGCCTGCGCCACCTACCTTGCTGAACGTGGCTACCAGGTCTATGCGGGCTACCGTGAATTGCCAGCCACTTCTCTGCCTGAGCGGATCACCCCTGTTTTGCTTGATGTCTGCTCCGCCGCTGATTGGCAGGCTGTCACGGCTTTGATTGCCGAACACGAGCCTGATGCCGGTCTCTATGCCCTGATCAACAATGCCGGCATTGGCCTGGGTGGGCCGATTGAATACCTGCCGATCGAGCGCTTTCGCAGCCAGTTTGAAGTCAATTATTTTGCTGTGATTCAGGGCATTCAGGCCTGTCTGCCGCTTTTGCGCAAGGGCACGCCAGGCCGGATTGTAAATATGTCTTCGGTCAATGGCAAGATCACCACGCCTTTTTTATCGCCCTATTGCA
>CAZRFI010000104.1:0-1761 GCA_964598905.1 uncultured Candidatus Sericytochromatia bacterium
ACATTTTGCATGTGCCCCAGCGCACGCCAGATAGGGCAAAGTTCCCCTATAATCGCCTATAATAAGTAAAGATTATTTTTTGATGGCGCAAAGGATGTTTGGTATGAAACAGATTTCTCGCTCTTTATTGACAGCCCTGGCCGGGGCTGCGTTTTTGTTGGCAACGGGATGTCAGGAACAAAATGCGTTAACCGCCCCAAAAGGCGCTTTGAGTTTTACCGTCGCTTGGCCCAAAGGCCCTTCAGCGGCTCAATCAGGTTTTGTGATTCAGGCCATTCCCGAGCAAACCCAAAAAATCAGTCTGCGGATTGAAGGCGAAGGCCTGGCTGCGCCGATCGAGCGGAGTCTAACCCGCGATGCCGGAGAAAGCAACGACAGTCTGCGGATCGATCTGCCCACGGGCCGCAAAGTGGTCAAAGTAGAGGCTTTCGACGCCAAAGGTCAAGCCCTGGCTGTGGATGTCCGCAGTGTGGTGATCGTGGGCGGCCAAACCCAGCGCCTGGAAATGACCCTCCAACCCCTGGGTGTGCCCACCCCCAGCCCTGAAGCCACATTGATCCCGGTTCTGCCTCCCGGAACTCCACCCGCGGCAGGCACAAACAATGGTGCCCCCTCACCCACGGGCCTCTTGCCGATTCCCCTGTCACCCCCCACAAATAACACGCTACCGCCTTCTTCGGCTCCGATCGCCCCCCAGCCAGTCCCAGTACCTGTTGCACAGCCGATACCCCTCAATCCCGCCCCCACCGACACCAATACCAGCAGCTCTTCCAGTTCAAGCAGTTCCTCTTCATCCAGCTCCAGCTCATCAGAAAGCGTGGTGGTACCAACGGTCACCGGCTTTACCCCCAGCAGCGGATTGGTGGGCGCCACCGTTACCCTGACTGGCACCAACTTGAATAAAGTCACTGGTGTAGCCTTTAATGGCACAAGCGCTTTGTTCACAATTGTCAGCGATACCCAGATCACCGCCACCGTTCCCAACGGGGCCACTACGGGCGGCATTAGTTTGAGCACCGGGGCCGCCAGCGCCTCCACCTCGACCTTTACGGTCAATACCCAAGTCGAGAATCTGCGCATTCAAGAAGTGGCTGCCGTGGTGGACAGCAACGAAACCCAATACATTGATATTAAAAACACTGGCACGACCGCGGTCAATGCCAGTGGGCTGAGTCTGTATTACACCCACAATCCGGCAGGAACCCCTACCACCAAACACTTTGTCATCCCCACCACTCCCCCGCTTGCACCGGGCGCCATTTTAACCGTCTGGATTAACCAAAACGGCACCAATACTGCCAACAATGTCTATACAGGCACCTTGAATTACGCCAAATTGACCTATGATCCTGCCCAGGTTTCAGAGGTCTTTTTGTGCAAAGCTGACCCCTGTGCCAGCACCAATATATTGACCTACATGGCCTTTGGCACAACGGCCGCTGGGGCCAATTTGGCTTTAGCAACCGGCGCTGTGCCCGCCCTTTGGACAGGCAACCCGCGCTCTTTGAGCAATACCACCCAAGCCATTTTGAATGGCAATGTACATCCGGGTGATGGTGGAGCAGGGTTTGGCATTCAAGTTCCGACCTCTATCACCGCATTCACAGCCGGTGAATCCGTTGTGATTTTTGACGCCACCACAGGCTTAAAATACAGCACAACCATTGCCGCAGCAGCTCCTGCAGGTGTTAGCGACATTCAGATCAGCAGCATGCCCAAAGCCACAATCAGCGCCAGCAATACTGGAGATGGGGCATTGTC
>CAZRFI010000104.1:1861-5507 GCA_964598905.1 uncultured Candidatus Sericytochromatia bacterium
GGCACCCCCGTTGTCACCGCAGCCTGTGCAGGCAGCAGTGTCAATTTGGGCGTGGGTGATATTGTCAAAGTCAACGATGGTAGCACACCTGTTTTGCGCACGATTCAGAGTGTTACAGGCAGCACAGCGGTTGGTTTTACACTGGTATTCACCACAGCCCTGACCGCCCCACCGAACCCCGGAACGCCCGTCAAAGGCACCCCTCAAGGAGGTAGCATGGAGTTTGTTCCCTATACCCAGTTAATCACCCCCTTTGATGTCGATAGTGTCTTGGTGATTCCCCGCAGTGGCGATATCAAGCTCGTGCCCCAAGGCTCAGGCAGCGCGTTTATCAAAAAACAGGCACTCAAACTGGGAACCTGTGGCAGCACCCCCGACGCCTCCTGCTTTAATTTTGGCACTTTGAGCCACTAAATTCAAAAGCGGATCAACGCTTTCATGTAGACGCTATTGGGGTGTAAGCCTGCCCCAAGAGCGTCGCTGAATGTTTAAATCCAGACAAAATACTCTGCTTTTCAGTTGGGGAAATATGGTACGCTATCTCCCAGATAAAAATGAATCTTAAAAAAACAATAGAAACAAAGAGGCCAAAAGTATTGCCATGATTCAGCACGGACTGTTCACCTCAGAATCAGTAAGTGAAGGGCATCCCGACAAGATGTGCGACCAAATTTCAGACGCCGTTCTGGATGCCATTTTACAAGCAGATCCCGCTGGACGTGTGGCCTGCGAATGTCTGACGACCACAGGTCTGGTCGTCGTTTCTGGCGAAATTACTACCACCACCTATGTGGATATCCCCGAACTGGCCCGGCAGGTGATCCGTGAAATTGGCTATACGGGTGGCGGCATGGGTTTTGGCGCTGACGATTGCAGTGTGATTACCGCCATTAATCGCCAATCCCCAGATATTGCCAACGCGGTCGATACGGCATTGGAAGTGCGTGACAGCTCTCTCGAAGATGAATTTGACCGCATCGGCGCAGGGGATCAGGGCCTGATGTTTGGCTATGCCTGCAACGAAACCCCCGAATTGATGCCGATGCCGATCACCCTCTCCCACAAACTCATGCAGCGCACCAGCCATTTGCGCAAACAGGGTGCTTTGACCTATTTGCGTCCCGACGCAAAATCCCAGGTGACTGTGGAATACAAAGACGGCAAACCCCACCGGGTCGATACAATTGTAATTTCGACCCAACACGCCCCCGAAATTGAAGGGGTGACAGACACCAAAGCGATTCAAGATCGCATCAGCCGCGATTTACAAGAACATGTCATTCCCTGGGTTGTGCCCGAGCATCTGCTGCTCAACACCCGCATTTTGATCAACCCCTCGGGCCGCTTTGTGATTGGTGGCCCCGTTGGTGATGCGGGCCTGACCGGCCGCAAAATCATCGTGGATACCTATGGGGGTTATGCTCCCCACGGCGGCGGCGCGTTTTCGGGCAAAGATCCGACCAAAGTGGATCGCTCGGCCAGTTATGCCGCACGGTATGTTGCCAAAAATGTTGTGGCCGCAGGTTTGGCCAGCCATTGCCAGGTGCAATTGAGTTATGCGATTGGGGTGGCTCGTCCCGTCTCCGTGCGGGTAGATACCTTCGGCACGGGCAAAATTTCCGATCAACAGATCCAAGAATTGGTGGCCCGGCATTTTGAACTGCGCCCGGCTGGAATTATTCACAGTCTCAATCTGCGCCGTCCAATTTACCGTCAAACAGCCAGTTATGGCCATTTTGGCCGCGATGATCTGGATCTCCCTTGGGAACATACCAATAAAGCCGAAATTTTAGCCCAAGCCCTTCACTAGGCAATTATCCGGTTTTCAATAGCACAGCTTGGACGCAGTCCCACGGCGAGGAGGGGTGTCTTTCTGTTATACTGCAGTCGAAAGCACTGACTCAAAACAGGTTGAACCCAAGCCCGCTTTGAGTTGCCAAGAAAGGAAACCAGATCATGCCCGAGCAGCGCACCCTGCTCTTTCAGACCCTGACGAGCCTCCATGCAGGAACAGGCCAGCCCCGTGGCGCCCTGAAGAATCCCCTCTTGAGAGAAAGTGACACCCGCTGGCCTGTGGTTTCTGCCTCCACCGTCAAAGGTGCCTTGCGCAAACAAATGCGTGACGCACTCTACGCTCAATACGCAGCGAATGACGATTGGAAAAGCCAAGCCAATGGCGATCCCCAATTGCTGGAAGTCTTTGGCACCCAAGCCGAGACAGCGCCCGCCGCGCTGACCTTTGGCCCTGCACGCCTTTTGGCCTTTCCCTTGCGTTCGGCCCATGGCATCTGGGGCCTGATTACCTGCCCAAGCGCTTTGACACAATTTGCCCAAAGCATCGGTCAAGTACTGCCAGAATTGCCCCAGCCCGAAAAAACACAGGTTTTTTGTGATTCTGAAAGCCCTTTTTTGATTGAAAAAAAAGTGATCATCCTGGAAGATATTGAACTCGGCTTTCAGGGCGCTTGGCCGGAGGGAATCCAATGGCTGCAGGCCCAATTGCCAGCAGAGTCAGAATTGCAAAGCACCCTTTCAAGCCGATTAATGTTGGTCAGTGATACCTGTTTTAACCTGCTGGTACAAAGCAAAACCGAACTCTTTGACTTTCACACCCAGCTCAAAGAAAACAAACAGACCCAACCAGTGGAGTTTTTGCCCGCAGAGACCCTGCTCTATACCCTGATCACCTCGGAACCGGCCCCACTCCAGACCCTGCTCAGCCAATGCCCTGAATACATACATTTGGGTGCCTATCAATCGCTGGGAAAAGGGCTCTGTGCAGTGATACCGCTTAGCAAGGAGAAAACAGACCATGTCTGAAACAGAAATCCCAACCACCCCAGAATTACCCATTGCGCCAGTAGCGGTGGCAGAGTCCGCACCTGAAGTCGCACCTGAAGTCTCACAAGAGGCCGTACAAACAGCGACACAAGTGCCCCTTGAAATGAGTGAAGAAGCGGTGACAACCGACACCGCACCAACAGAACCGTTGGCACCTGAAGCAACAGCTCCGAGTGCTGATTCAGGCACGGAAAAACCTGCGCCCCCCCCTCAAAACAAACGACCCAAACGTGGCCAAAACCGCAAAACCACGCCGGGTGAAAAAGACATGAGTGGCAAAGACAAAGGCAGCAAAGGCAAAAGCAAAGACAAGGGCCGGGATAAAAACCAGGATCCAAGTTGGGTCTCTTACCAACCTGCAGATATTATCAAACGGATGCAAAACAAGCGTTCGATTTGGGATGCCTATATGGAAGACGCGGGCGCGCTCTCTTTACAGATTCGCCAGTGGGGATTGGGGGCCAGTTTGGCCATCTTACTCGCCCAAACCCAAAGCAAACGCAAGCGCCGGCTCTATTGGGATCTTTCCAAATGGATGCTCAAAGAACGCAAACTCAAAGGCAAAAATTCCCGCAGTTTAATTGAAAGCGTGCTCTATGGAGATGCCTTCTATTTATTGCGGGCCACGGAAGCCAGTTTGGGCTTTTTAGAAGAAATTCTGTTCTTGGGACAACAAAAAGCCTATCAGCCCATGAATATCAAAGAAGGTGGCAAAGAGGGCGTTAAAGAAAATGTCCAAGACAAAGCCCCTGAAGAAGTGCTAGATAGCGCCTCAGACCACCCTGAAACGGGCGGTTCCAGCGAA
>CAZRFI010000104.1:5607-8461 GCA_964598905.1 uncultured Candidatus Sericytochromatia bacterium
CGAAGTTGAAACAGCCGTTGAGATTGAAGCAACACCTGAAGTTGAAAATCACAGCGAAGTTGAAAGCACAACCGACCTTTCAGCTGCCCCTGCAATAGAAACAACCACAGACCAGAACGATGAAACCCGGAGTGCCCCTGTCCATGCTTGAGAGCCAAGAAGAAACCTTAAATGACATTCCTGCTGCCTCCGAACAGCCTGAAGCACCTTTGCCCGAAATGGCGCTGACTGAGGCCACTCAGACCGAAAAGACTGAGCCAGAAAGCACAGAGCCAGAACCTTCTCTGGCCCTCCCGGAAGCCAAGGCCGAAACAGAGACCCATGCGCCAGCATCTCCGGTCAAAGCAGCACCCCCAGCCGCCAGCCGTTCAATCCAATTTATTGCTCTCCCGATCAGCAGCAGCCAATTGCTGAAAAAGCAAGGCAGCAGCCATCCAGGTTTGCTTTCAGCCCCTTACGCCAGCCTCTTGGGCATGACGGATCGCCAATTGGATTTTCCCTTTAACCAAGAAACCTTGCGCCGGGTTTGGCAAAAAACAGCCCATGCACTCAACACCTCGGTTGAATTAAAAAAAGAATGGGAAAACCAGCGCTCTCGCCGCCAAAAAGTCCTTCAGGCCCAAAAAGCCCATGTCTTTAGCTTACAGACCCTGGCCCCTTTAATGGTAGAAGCCAGTCATATTTTGGGTCACACTGGTCTGGAATTTCATCCCCTCTATGGTTTTCCCTATTTGCCCGCCTCCCGGCTCAAAGGCCTGATGCGTGAGTATGCCGAAACACATTGGCTACCGGAGCAGGAAGACAAAACCCAGGCCGAGCAACAGATCAGCGCATTACTCGGTGGCGCAGCCAAACAGGGTGGCGAAGGCGGAACCGTGATCGTGCATGACGCCTGGCCCGAACAATGGCCGAGTGTGCAAACAGATTTACATGCCTGTCATCACCGCCCCTATTACCAGCGCCGTGAGGCCGCAGGCGATTGGCAGACCCCCGATCCCCGTTATTTTTTAAGCCTGCGCAGTGGCGCTCGGTTTGGCTTTGCCCTGACCTCCCGCCGCCCCGGTCAAGAGGCAGGCCTGGCCCTGGTCGAAACCTGGCTGGTTTCAGCGCTTTCCACCTATGGCTACGGCAGCGGACGCCAATCGGGTTATGGTCTGATGAAATCCCCCCATGGGGCTACAAATGGAGCCTCTGCAGGTGATTCTTCTCAGCGTTTCTCTGTCTCAGTTAGCTTAAATACCCCCGGATTTTATCGCGGTGCAGGCACCCGCTCTGAAGACTGTCAATTGCGTGCCAGCAGCCTGCGCGGGCTCTTGCGCTGGTGGTGGAGAACCCTGCACAGCGGCTTTTTGCCCCAGCGTTCACTGGTTCTGCTCGAAAATGCCCTTTGGGGCAATCGCGGCAAAAAAGGCGCAATCCGAATCCAGATTCAACCCCAAGGCTCATTGCAGGCCCGGCGCTTTCAAGAATTTGAGCTGGCCCAGCAAATGCCGGCTCCTGAGCATCCCAAAACAAAGCCCGGCCTGAGTTATCTGACCTACGGTACAGGCGACAATCAAGAGCGGGCCTATTATTTGGCTGCCGGAACCCGCTGGCAGATCAGCCTGAGCTGTGACAGCGCCCAATTATTGCCCGGCGGCGAACACCCTGGTGTTTCAATTCCAGCAGAAACGGTTTTGGAACAGGTCAAAGCAGCACTTTGGCTGTTTTGCCAATATGGAGGCAGCGGACAGCGCATGCGCAAAGGTCTGGGTTCCTTCCAACTTCCAGCCGAATTGACGGATTCGTTGGAAAATCTCCAAGCCAAAAGTGAACAATTGCGCGAAGACTGTGGTTTCAGCTCACAGTTTCAAGAGCGTTATTGCGACTCTCCCTCTCTGCAGCAGCGCATAGAACAAGCTGACATTCTCACGCCCTGGAAAAACGAATGGTTTGCTCTGCACCAACTGGGCTACGCTTACCAGGCCTTTATGCAAAGCCACAAACACCAGGCACTCAAGCGCGGTCTGGGATTGCCCCGCGAGATCGGCGCGCCCATTCAGGGTGAGTGGGAGATGCTGGCACCGGTCAAAGACCGCATGGCCTCTCCCCTTTGGTTGCATTTTGACCGCCAAGCCGAAACCGGCAATTTGATTCTGCGCATGCTCGCTTTCCCCAATAAACAGAGCGGCTCGCTGGAAAGCAGCCAGAGTTTATTGGCAGAATTGCTCACCCATTTGCGCAGCTATCTCAACCAAGCGATGGAAACCTATCCCTTGGAACCCGAAATTCGTTTAAATACCGAAGAGCGCAAAGCGCGCCCACAACGGGGCGGGGAAAAACGCCCCCCCTTCCAACGCAGCGCAACCGCACCCACCCTCGGTGAAAATGGCGAACCCCTGCCCAATGCCGTTAGAAACGAACCCATGCGGGAATGGCGCAAACGCCCCGAACGCAGTGAAGGGGATCGGCTCCCCCGCGGTGGTGGCGAGCGTGGAGAACGCGGCCCCCGTCCTGAGCGCAGTGGCGAAGGCCCCAGTCGCAAACCGCGGCGAGAAGGTTCTGGAGACAAACCCTTCCGGCGCTCCGAAGGCGCTGCTCTGGGTGGCTTTAAATCTGCCCGCCCCTCTGCTCCCCGGCCTGTACAAGCAGGTGATCGGGTCGAAGTTGCCCTGCTCGAAGAGCGCACCAAAAAAGGTGGTTGGCGGGCCCAACATGGCCCCAGCGGCTTAAGTGGCCCTGTGGTTAATTCAGGCTTGGTTCCTGCCGAAAACGAAGTGGGCTCCAGTTTGACCCTGATCGTTCACTCCATCAACCGCTTTGAAATGGCCTTCCGCGTGCCCACAGCCGCAGACGAAGCCAAAGGCAAGAAAAA
>CAZRFI010000104.1:8561-14947 GCA_964598905.1 uncultured Candidatus Sericytochromatia bacterium
AAATGGGGGTGATACGCATGTTCAGCAGGCGCAAAGCCCTGCTGCAACAGCAGCTGTTCCAAGCCCTGCTGCAGGGCCATCAAAGCAGGGCTGGGGCAGACATTCCAAAAGACCACACGGGCATGGGCTAAAGCAGGGAAACAGCCAAAGTCGTCTAATTCCAGCCGAAAAGCCGCTCGGTCTGCCAGAGCCAAAGGCAAGATTTCTGCCAATTTCACAATTTGCGCCTCATCCTGAAGCCCCAAAAACTTCAAGGTCAAATGCATCTTTTCCGGCAAAACCCAAGCACAAGCGAGGTCGGAATGGCGCTCTTGCAATAAATTTTGGGCAGCCTGGGCCACCGCCCGCAACTCTGAGGGCAGTGAAATAGCAATAAACAGGCGTTTGGGCTCAGGTGGCATATTTGATGCGTTGGTTGGCCCCACGCATCCGACGACTGAGGATTTCGGCCACCCCAAACATAAACTTGGCAGCAGTGGTCGGTTCTTTGGCCAAAAGATCGTCAAAATCATCGCGGGTCAAACAAAAGACCTCAGAAGGCTCACCGGCAGTAATCGTGGCCGAGCGCGGTTGGCGGTCCATAAATGACATTTCCCCAAAGATCAGACCCGCTCCGGCCACGAAGAAGGTCAGGTCATCGCCACTGCGAGCAGTAGAGGTCACATTAAACAGACCTTTGATAATCACATAGAGATGCTCGTCTTCACTTCCCTCGTGAAAGACCACATCTCCCGTTTCGTAGCTGATGATATCCGAGCGTTTCATCACTTCAAAGATTTCTCGCTCGACCATCTGGGAAAAAATCTTCAGACTTTTGAGTTCCTGTAATTTACTCAGAATCGCCAGCTTTTGCTGTTCATCAATGCCCATCTATAACCCCTTTATTCGCCCTGGTGAGATTTATCTGCCAAACTCCTGGCATAACTGATCGCCTCGTCGTGACTACGCCCTTCTTGGCGCAAAACGCGATAGGCCTCTAAAAAAGCCTGGGGCAATGCTGCCAAGTCTTGTTTTTCTTGAACAAAGGCCATCGCCTCAACGTGGCTATAACCCTCTTCGCGAAAGTGGTCATAGGCATTTTGGTACTCGGGCTCCATCATACGCACCTCGGCGTGTTGGTCCGAAGCTTTGCCCTTGGGAGCTGTCTGCGGAGATGGGTTAATCACGTTGCGCAGATTGCCAAAGAGATTACCCAAAATGCCGTTTAGATCGCGGTTGAGGCCGTCGACGTTGTAGGCTTTTTGGATCGCCTCTTGGTAATCCAATTGGGCCCGCTCAATTTTGCCAAAGTCGATATTATAGTCCATGGCCTCGATCAAATCGGCCACCACCTGCTCGTCGAGTACATTGACCACTTTGCGTAAGGTCACGGCCATTTGCTCGACATCCAATTCATCGCCAAAATACTGGGTCATTTTTTCTTCGAGTTCCAGCGAAACCTTAAAGACCCGCTTGAGTTCAACTTTGTTGATCCCCATCTGCTTGGCCAATTCTTTTAAGCCCTCTTTGTTCTCCAATTGGGGGCGTACAACAGCGCTGTTAAAATAGCGCACGGGCATGACCATAGACTGCAATTGGCGCTGCAATTTTTGGCGACTGTCGGGGTTGGTTTTAAATTCATTGATGGAATGGTGCAGTTTTTCTTTAAATTCAGCCAGGGCCTCTTCTGGGTTGCGTCCGCCCAAAAACCGCCGAATCATGTCTTTTAATCCAGCCACTTAAAAGCCTCCTGTTGTCCTGTCTAAGGACCTTCGTATCTGTTCTTCACTTCTTAATGGTACTATGGGCGCGGGATATCAGCCAAGCCAGATGAACTTCTTGCGCAGAGAAAGTCATGCGTTCAAAAGAATCCTTCGTCAGCCCAGCTTTTTTGCATTAAAAAACCGGGCCTGTTCAAGACAAGACCCGGTTTTTTGGCTTAAAGCTTTATTTCATTGAAACAGCTTGGGGCAGAATCGCCAATTGAGTGGGGGTTAAAAGTGCCCGTACAGCCAGGAAATGGTCCAGTGACTGTTTTTGCAATTGACCATCGAGGGCCAATTTTTCTTGCAGAAGCTTGCGCACAAAATTGGGATTGGGGGCTGGGGACGTCAGCTGGTTTTGGATTTCGAGCTGTTTGAGTTGGGCATCCGCTTTTAAGCGAATGGCCTTTTTGTTGAACTCAATGCGAAGCGCATTGATCTTTTTGATTTGATCAGGGCTGAGTTTCAGCATTTTCCAATCAATTGAGGAAGGAACTGCAGCAGGTTTTTCAGAGGCATCTTTGGCCTGAGACGGGGCTGTGTACATCCCGAGTCCCAACATAATACTGGCAGCAACCGCCAGAACGCGTGAGGAAATATTCTTATTCATGACCTCTCACCTACCCTTCTATTAAATTATTATAGTCGTCATCGGTCGTATTTTCAAAAGAATCTTGCAAATCAACGAATAATTCGTCTTCAGCTTGATTCTCTAAATCAATCACATGGTCAGTTGGTACATTTTTCGTGTTGTCGACTACTGCAGTTCCATTCACTCCCGAAGGAGCATTCTGGTTGTCCAGCATTTGCTGGGAGAAAGAGACCAAAAGACCAAAGAAGGCAATCCCTGCCACCATGCGGGCGTAACGCCCCTGAAGCAAGCGGGGAAGCGCAAAAATCTGTTTTTTCTGCTGTGAATCCACAGCATCGAGTTGGGCCGAAAGCCGCTGCATAAAGGCAGGACTGGCTTCGGTTAGGGGCAGTGCTTTCAAGGCCTGAGACAGGACTTGAATGTTCTGCAATTCAGTTTGAACCTCAGCATCACCCAATTGCTGGGCGCTGAGTTCAAAATCCTGATCAAAATGGACTGAGACAAGCTCAAACTCAGGGGCAATTTCAATTGAATCCAAGCGGGCCATCAGGCCTTGAGCAAAAGATTCAGAGGCAGCAGGCGTAGAAAGGGCCTGCAAAGCCTGGCTGAGGACAGAAAAATTGTGGCTGTGCTGACGGGCCAAGGGATGTTTGGCCATTTCCAAAGACAGAACTTCCTGTTCATCAAAGCCTGCAGAGAGGGTTTCAAAACTGAGTTCGTCGCAGGTGTCGAGCAGGCTTTCGAGCTGGGTGTAAAAATCAGCGGAAGGAGCGGGAACCGGCAAAGCTTGGAGTGAGCGGGTCAGCACTGAAAAGTTGTTCAGGGTGGCGCAGGCCACTTCTGAGAGCATTTCGGGTTCAAGCTCTTGTTGATCGTAGACCGCAGAGAGGTCACTCAGGTTGAGTTCAACTGGTTCAGGCAGAAATGCCATCAGGCGTTCGGCAAAATCTGCAACATTCATTTCTGGGGTGGGCAAAGTCTGAATGGCCTGGGCCAAGACCTTGAGATTGTGTAAATGGGTCTGAGCGGTTGCGCTGCTGGGGGGGGAATCAAAGACGTCCTCAGGAATGTCTTCGCCATCGCTATAAGCGGAGAGGTTTTCAAAATCTTCAGCGGGATCTTCTTGTTCCCAGCCCAAGGCATCAAGGCGGGCAAAGAGGGAATTTTCAAAACTGGAAGGGGAAGGCGTTTGCGAAAGGTTTTGACAGGCACGGGTCAGAGATTCCATGTTGCGCACCTCGACCAGTGCAGGCAGACTTTCGCCAAGGCCTTGCTGGATATGAATGGCATCAGCGTCTGTCAATTCTTGATCCAGATAGGCGGAAAGGTCATCAAAGGGCATTGCGACTGACATTAGATTTTTCTTTCCTCCTTTTCCTTTAAATAACCAGACAATTTCAAAATCAGTTTTTCCCGGGCTCGGGCAATGCGAGACTTGACCGTTCCCAGCGAGATATCCATGGCGTAGGCAATTTCTTCGTAGGACATGCCCTGAATCTCCCGCATAACAATCACCGCCCGGTGGGAAGGGGGCAGCTCCCGGATCGCCTCTTCGAGATGTTCCTGCCACTCGGTGCGGAGCAGCTCTTCTTCGGGCAAAAGGCCGGGGGCCTCTAACTCCATCTGAATACTGTCACCGTCTTCCATACGCAGGTCGTCGTCGAGCGAAAAAGCAATGTGATTGCCTTTTTGCCGCATCCGGTCCCGAAAGGCATTCACCACAATCCGGTGCAACCAACTCCGAAAGGCAGCTGGAGATTTCAGCTTCCGAATCGATTGATAGACCTTTACCCAGACTTCCTGGGCCACGTCTTCAATTTCCTCTTTGTCCTGCAATAACCGGTAGAGCACCGCAAAAACCATGCTCTGATAGGCTTTCACCAAATCCATAAAGGCCTGGCGATTGCCCTCTTGGCATTGCCGGATGAGCTGTTCCTGCTTTTCTTTCAGGGCACTGTTTACCATACTCATGCGGAATGTCTTTCCTCGTATTTAATGTGACGCAGATCATTGTAGAAAGGTTCCAGAATCGCTTCTTTTTTTCTTCAATTGTATTTCTGATTAAAGGCGTCCTGTTTTTATTCTCCATGTTTCGGCACACAAAGAACAAGCAGTCTCTTCCACAAAGCAGCCGTAAATGAGAAAATAAAATCATGCAGACTCCCCAAACACCCCCTTCTAATACTCCCCCAATTGCCCTGACCCATATTGCCTTGCGGGCCCAAAACCCCAGCTTAAGCGCAGAATTTTATGCCCGCTATTGTCAATTATCGGTAGTACAAAGGCGTGTGGATCAAGAAGAGGGCCAAGATGTCGAAGTGATCTGGCTCGGCAATCCCGAGCGTCTGCCGGGTTTTGTAATCGTCTTGATGCAAGCAGAGCCAGATCCCTCTCCCAAAGGCGCTTTTCACCACCTGGGCTTTGAAGTGAGCAGCAGAGCAGAGGTCGATGCCCTCGCCAGCCAAGCCCATTCCGAAGGCATTTTGGCGCTGCCGCCCCAAGACGCAGGCCCCGTGGTGGGCTATATTTGTGCCTTTCCAGATCCCGATGGCAATCTGGTTGAGATCAGCTTTGGCCAAATGATCATGCTCCCCCCTCAGTTGCAATCATGAGCTTGCGATTACCGCACATCAAGCGCTTTGTTGGTTTGTGTTTGTCTGCATGCCTACTTTGGAGCCCCCCGGCCCAGGCCGCCCGCTTGATTGATGTCTCCAGTCAGGATCCCGCATTTGATTCGGTCCACCAGGCAATTGAACGCTATAAAATTCTCGAAGCCTACCCCGATCAGACCTTTCGCGGCAAAACCCCTTTTACCCGCTATCAATTGGCCCAAGCCAGCTTTATGGCCCTGCAATACCTGAAACAGATCGGCAAACTCAAAATCGAGGCCCCGCTGAGCAGTTTTGGCTTTTACCGCATTCTCTTGCAAGAAAATGGCGGTGATCTGCCCACACGCCATTGGGCCATCAACGCCATTCAGGAACTCTTTGCCCATGGCCTGATCAGCGCCCCAGACAACCGTTTTGGCGGCGCAACCAAAGTCACACGCTATGAATTAGCAGCGCAATTATTTGGCCTTTTAAAATGGCTGCAAATCGACAGCATGGCAGCCGATCTCAGCCGTCTGCCAGCCATTCCCCGCGATTTACCAAGAGAACATTGGGCCCATGATGCCGTAACCACCCTGCTCAATGCAGGCATTTTAAGCCTCGATGCCAATGGCTATTTTAAAGGTAACAGTCCCGCCAATCATTACGATCTGGCCCAAGGTCTGGTCGAAGCCCTGCAGTGGATCGAAAAAAGTGAACTCAAAGCGCCTTTGCAACCCAAAGATCCCGTTTTACCCCAAGTCAAATTCAAAATCCGGCCTGACGGCAAGTGGGCCCGATAGCTCAATCCAAACAGATCTCCGCTTCGGTAACCTGCTCACGCAGACGCCGGTCGTGGCTCACCAATACAAGCGCACCCGGAAAATCCTGCAAGAGACTTTCGAGCATTTCTATGGCCTCATAATCGAGGTGGTTGGAGGGCTCGTCCAAGATCAAGACCTGCGGCGCCATTAAAATCAACCGCGCCAACATCACTTTGCGCTGCTGTCCCTGGCTAAGAGCCGCCAAAGGATGATGAAAAAATTCCCCTTTGAGTTTGAGCGCACCCAAAATGCGGCGGGCCTCTCCCCATTGCAGAGCAGGAAAAAGCGAAGACACAGCTTGAAAGCTGAGACTCTCGGGCAAAAACTGAGGCAAATAGCCCCATTGCACCGATTGCCCCCAGCCAATCAGGCCTTGTAGAGGCTCCAATTCCCCGATCAAGGCCTTGATCAGGGTGCTTTTGCCAGAGCCATTGCCCCCAGACAGTGCCCATTTTTGCCCCAGATTGAGCTGAAAAGAGAGCGGCTGAAGGCAACCATAAGGCAAGACAAGATTTTTCACATACAGCCCCAATTGGCTTGAAACCGCTGGTCTTTGCCATTCCAATTGGTAGGTTTTCTCCACCCAGGGGCGCACGGCCTGCAAGCGTTCAATCCTTTCGTGCAAACGCTTTTGAGCCTG
>CAZRFI010000105.1:0-1421 GCA_964598905.1 uncultured Candidatus Sericytochromatia bacterium
CCAGTTCTTTTTTGAGCCATTCGGTTTCGGTACTTGCACCTTTAAATTCCAGATCCGTCACTTTGTGAGAGTCGGCTTCGTTATCCAGCAACAGAGCCACAGCGGGTACAGCGCCCATCCGCAGTTTGGCATCTTTGAGATTGCCGCCAAGACTTTCAATTACAAAACGGTCTTCGGTGACAAATAATTCGCCGTTTTGCTCAAAATACAGCTCGTCTTTGAAGTTTTTGCGAATCAGAGCATCGTTCTTTTGCACGTAAGATTTGGCTGTTTCGCCTTCGGGTACGGCAATTTTGCGAATGCTCGACGGGTCAACGGTGCGCCCGTTAATGTTCAGATTAGACATGGTGCAGTCCTTTACTGGATAAAATGGCTCTGATGATTATTATCGCACAGAGGCCTGTCGATCTTTCGTGGCAAAAGGCAGATCTTTCAAGCGTGCAAGCGTTTAAGCGGGCTTTTAAGCTGATGCCACAAAGGTTAAGGATGTTTAAGCAAAAAATAAAAATAGATTAATTCTGGTGATCTTTGCGTCAGATCCAGTCGCTTAGGCTGGAAATACATAGGGTAAGCCAAATGTGTAAAAGAGAGTAAATGACCATGTCGAATCTGCAAGTAGCCCCCTCCACTCCCACCCTCCCCGTGGCGGCACCCGTTGCAGCTCCCGCTCCCAAAGCCCAACCTGCATCAACAGCCGCACCTGCCACCCCTGGCCTTGACAAAGGCGACCAATTCGAAACCTATACCGTTAAAAAAGGCGACAACCTCTGGAATATTTCGGACGCCAAACTCGGTGATCCCACCCGTTGGAAAACCATTTATGCCATGAACAAAGACCAGATCAAAAATCCCGATCTGATCTACCCCAAACAGGTTTTAAAATTGCCGATTGCCATTGCGCAACCTGCACAACCAGCTCCAGTTCAGCCCCAAGAGCCCACTCCTGCGCCTGTGGCAGAACAGCCCGCAGCCCCTGTTGCACCCGCTGAACCTCCCACCCCCGCCCCAGTGCAAGAGCAGCCTCCCGCTCCCGCCCCCACGCAACCCGTAGAGTTGCCTAAAAAATCGTTTAATCTGGGCAAAGCTGCTTTGATCGGTGGTGCCATTGGTACCCTCGGTACCGCGGGTGCTTTGACCGCGATGACAGCCACTCTCGGGCCTCCCCTGTCTAATCTCGGTGGCTATGGCACAGCCCAGCTGATTGCTGGCAAATTGGTCGATTGGGGCATGAAAGTGCCTTCAGGCCCTGCTCTGTCTAAATTGATTACCTCTGTTGGTGGCCCCAAAGTGGCTGCTGCAGGTGTTGCTGTGGGTGTTGGACTGGCTGCTGCTGGTCTGGCCGCTGGGGGTTATTACCTCTACCAAAAGGCCCACAAATAATAAAAGTTTTTCTCTAACTCTCTACGCTATTGGGCGGGCAT
>CAZRFI010000105.1:1521-3724 GCA_964598905.1 uncultured Candidatus Sericytochromatia bacterium
ATGCGGTACAATGGATCCACTTTAGCAGTGGGCCATTCAGCGGACGGATCAAGGGACAAGGACTATTTTTATGCAATTGTGGGATATTTACAAATTGACCGTCGAAAAGGGCCTGGAGGCAGATCCTCGTGGATCACAAAAAGCCTCTCAGAGTCTGGAGCGCTTGCGCCAAAGTTATGAAAAACTGCCAGCAGCTGAAAAACAGTGGTTTGACACCGAGTTGCTCAGCAACCCCTATCCCGATACCCGCCTTTTATATGGTGAACCGGGCACCGAGATCAAACACCTCTTTGTGGGCATCGACATTCGCGTCTCAGAACTGCTGTTGGTGGATCGCCTCAACCAAAAAGGGGCCCAGATCGATGCCGTGATGGCTCACCATCCCGAAGGGATTGCCTTAACCACGCTGCACCAAGCCATGGATTTGCAGAGAGATATTTTCCAGAGCTGTGGCGTACCTGTGAATATAGCTGATCATATTTTGGCCCGCGAGGCCGACAAGACCCATTTTGACATCACCGTCGGCAATTATAACCGCGTGGTGGACGCCGCTCGCCTGTTAAATCTGCCTTTGCTCACGGCCCATACCCCCACCGACAATATGGTTCAAGCTTATATTCAACAAAAATTGGCCGAAGCAGCCCCCGAGACCCTGGCTGATATTCTTGCCATTTTAGAACTTGAGCCTGAATACAATCTGGCCCGCAAGCTCGAAGCCGGTCCCAAGCTGATGTTTGGCTCTCCTGAAAACCGTGTCGGCAAAATCATGGTCGATATGACCGGCGGCACCGATGCCGGCCCAGAACTCTATGACAAACTCTCAGCGGCAGGGGTGGGTACCGTTGTGGCCATGCACCTCTCACCCGGTGTGCGTGAAGTGCTCGAAAAAGGCCATGTCAATATTGTCTTGGCCGGGCATATGTCCAGCGATTCGCTGGGGCTCAATCTGCTCATGGATCAGCTCGAGTTGCAGGGGGTGAGAATCACCGCTGGCTCTGGCTTTACCCGTGTGTCTCGCCATCCCGATACCCGCCGTTTGCTCAACTGATATGGAACACCTGGCCCTCTACCGTAAGTGGCGCCCCCAGCGTTTTAGCGATTTGGTGGGCCAGGACGCTATTTCTCGTACCCTGCTCAATGCCATGGCCCAGGACCGTCTGGCCCATGCCTATCTCTTTTGTGGTCCGCGCGGCACTGGCAAGACCAGTACTGCACGTCTGCTGGCCAAGGCCCTCAACTGTGAGCAACCCCAGGATGGAGAGCCCTGTAACGCCTGTCAGAGCTGCGAAGAGATCACAGCTGGCCATTCGCTGGATGTGATTGAAATCGACGCGGCCTCCAATCGCGGGATTGATGATGCGCGTGAATTGCGTGAGCAGGTGCGCTTTTCAGCCAGTGGCGGCCGTTACCGGGTATTTATTATTGATGAGTTTCACATGCTCACCAACGAGGCCTTTAACGCCTTGCTCAAAACCCTCGAAGAACCGCCCGCCAACGTGATCTTTGTTTTGGCCACAACCGAGCCCCACAAGATTTTGCCCACGATTGTCTCGCGCTGCCAGCGCTTTGACTTTCAGCGCATCGCTTTGCCAGCCCTGCTCAAACACCTGCAAAAGGTGGCTGCGGCAGAACAGATTGGTGTCTCAGCCCAGGCTTTGGAGGCAATTGCCCGCAAAGCCGCAGGCGGCGGGCGTGATGCCTTGAGCTTGCTCGATCAGGTCCATGCCATGTCGGCACCGGGTGAGACCCTGCCCGATGCCTTGGTTTATCAGGTGCTGGGGCTGATTGACGAGGAGACCCTGCTCTCGCTGGCCCAGGCCCTGTTTCAGAGCCAGATCGAAGCCCTGCTGGGGCATTTGCAGGCCCTGCTTGAAAAGGGCCACGATCCGCTCCAGATTATTCAAGAACTCTTGCAACTCTTGCGCCACCTCACTTTGGCTCATTTGCCCAGTGCCAATCTCGAAAGCCTGGGTGTGCCCGTGCACCTGATTCCCGCCCTCAAAGCGCTTTCGGCTTTTCTGACACAGGGGCAAAGTGTGAGTGTGATTGAGCAATTGCTCAAAACGGCTGATCGCCTGCACAAAGTGACCCAGCCCGAAATCTGGCTGGAAGCGGATCTGATTCAAATTTGTCTGCAGGCCGAGCGTTCGCTTTTGCAACGCCTTGAAGACCTGGAGCGTGGGGCTGTTCCCGCTGGCGTCAA
>CAZRFI010000105.1:3824-8358 GCA_964598905.1 uncultured Candidatus Sericytochromatia bacterium
CCGCAGGCCGAGCCTGTTCAGCTCTCTTCAGCGATCAGCGATAACGAAATGCGCCAGATTTGGCAACGCTTTTTAAACAGTGTCTTGGAGCAGCAGGGGCCGCTCTATGGCTTTATGAGCAATGGCAAGCTGGTGCATATCGACACGGTGCGACGCCACTGGATTGTCCGTTTCGCTTCCCGTCCTCACAGAGACCGGGTCGAAAAAAGTCTCAAAACCGGGCGTTTAAATCTCCTTTTGGAAGAGATCATGGGCAGCCCTTTTCAAATGCTCTTGGAAATGGCTGGCGAACGGGCTTTTGTCGCTCCGCTAGAGCCCACACCAGCAGCTTCTCAGGCTCTAGCTTCGGGCGCTCGTGCCCTCCCGCCCCCGCCCGCCCGCGATGGCAGTTTACCCCCTCCGCCTGCCCGCAGTGGCAGCTTGCCGCCCCCCCCGGCCCGCAGTGTTAGCTTGCCGCCCAGAGTTGCTCCTGCTGTTGTTGAAATCCCGCCCGAGGCGGAAGAGCCTCCCCCTTTGCCAGAAGAGGATCCCTATGCTGCCAGTGCTGAGCTGCCCCAGAGTCCAGATAGCCCAGAACAAGACAACCCACCAGAACGTACCCGTCGCCCCGCAAGTGAGTCAAGTTCCTCTCGCCCCCCTGCCCATCAGCCCCTGGATGCGGTGGCCGAATTGTTCAAAGGCAAAGTGATTCGCCTCGACGTTTGAATTTGACTTAATCTGGATTGCGCCGGTAGCAGCTAAAGACATGAAAATTGGCTTCATGCAGTTCCAGCAGTTCAATTTCGGGGAAAAAATCAGGCAGGTCTTCCCACCAATCGTGCATGAAGCGAAAATAATCGCGGGGATAGGAGTGATATTCAAAACCAGGGGGATGGGTATGGCTGACCAAAATGCCGTAGGGAGCGAGGGCTTCAAACATGTTTTTCATGGCCCCAAAAGGGTTGTAGACATGTTCAAGGGTTGCTTGGTTGATAATCAGGTCATAGCGGTCTTCGGGCAGCGGATTTTCGAAACTGCTCAAATCGCCGTAAATATCACAATCATTTGCGTTGGCATCCGCCAGTTCGGGATACAAATCCAGGGTTTCAAATTGCCACTGTGGGTAATAGCTTTCAAATTCTTGTTTGACTTTTTTGCCTTCGGAAATCAGCAAGACGCGTTTCCCCGTCGTGTAATGCTCCCACCATTGCTTCATAATCCCATGGTAGCCCGTACTCAGATTGCTGACCGCCAGACGGCCCCCTTGCCACAATCCCTGACCGTGGGTATTCCAACTCTGCTTGCTTTTTGAAAAAGCATATACCATCTTTGTTTGAGCCCTTTTTTTACTTAGCTGTCTTTATTCATATTTTACGCCAATCACGATTTCCGTCAATCGTACGCTTGACAGGTGAGAGTGATTCCGGTAAAAAGCAAAGGCTTCGATCACAAATACAAACGGAGATCTTCATGTCTATTCTGAATTGGCGTTATGCCCTTTTGGCCGCTTCTGCAACCGCCCTGACCCTGGGCACCGCTTGCACCGCTCCTGGTTCTGGACCCAGTACAGTCAATCCCAGTGCCAAACCCTCTGGGTCGGTGACGGTCACATCACCTTCTGCATCCCCCGTTTCTGGGGGAACGAACCCGGTTGCCTCATCTTCTCCGACAGGCACTGCCAGTGCCAATCCGGCCAGTGCCAATCCTGCTGGAGCGACTTCCGGCTGGGCGCTGTTTAAAGGCTCGGTGCCCTGCAGCGACAAAGCCACCATGTGGTGGGACGACGACAATAAAGCCTTTTGGGGCTGCGGTAAAGCGGGCACCAATGGCTTTTCGACCACCACAGATGGCGGCATGACCTGGACCGCCCAGCGCAAATTTGACGGTGTCAAAGTGCAGGGCCTGACCCGTGCTTCTGGCACTTTGTATGTCAGCGGCATTGTCGGTTCTGGCCCTGTTGGTACGGTTAACGAAAGCAGTCCTGAACGCATGGACTTTACGGAACTCTATGTCCGCGGCAAAAATGCTTTTACCGCTGTCGGTCAAGGCGAAGGTGTGGCTGTGACCTCCGATGGCCAGATTCTGGTCGACTCTCTGACCGGAACCACCGCCGTTTATTCGCCCGGCAATAATGCAGCCGGCAAAGCCTGGTTTAGCTCGGTTTGTACAGGCAAAGACCCGAGCAATTTCAATCCCGATAGCAGCAAGACTTTTTGTGAAATGCACAGTGTTGGCGAAGAAAAACTCGATGATGCCAATGCCACTGCTTATCAGGTGACAGCCATTCAAGCTGTGAACGATCAATTTTATGCCACCGGCCGCAGAATCAACGAGCCTGCGAAAATGCGGATGCCTTCGAAAAAAGCCGGTGCAACTTATCATATGCAGACAGTGCAATTGCAAAAATCCAGCGAAGCAGGTGAAATGCTCGATCTGGTGGTTTGGCCCAATGGCCGCATCATCACTGTGGGCACGGATCAGAGCAGCGGCGCTTATCTGCCTTTGATCTATCTCTGCAGTGAGGGCAAAGACTGTTACGATGCCGCCAATTGGCAGGACATTGAACTGGATACCCAGGGCTTTAAATATGATCTGAGTGCCCGTGATGGCCGCGCAGTCGATGCCAGTGGCGACACGATTGTGGTGGTCGGCAATTTTGTGCCCAATACCGGTGGTTGGGTGGTGATGAGCAAAGACGCAGGCAAAACCTGGCAGGATCTGACCCCTGCTCTGGCTGCGCTCTCTCCCAAAGCCAAGCTCAATCTGGTCTATGACGTCAAAGTCTTCCCCAGTGGCAAAATTATGATCTTTGGCGAAGACAACTTTATTTATCAGCCCTAATTGGGGCAATGCTCTGAAGCAAAGGGGCTGATTTCTATCAGCCCCTTTTGTTTAAAGAACGTTGTGGGAATTCCCTTTATGGCATACTTTGAAGACACCCATTTTCCAACAGAGCACAATGGAGCAATTCAATGAAAAAGATTTTCTTGGCCTCTCTGGCTTTTCTCGGGCTTTGCTTGCCCGTATTGGCTGATTCACCCGTGACATCCACGACCTTTTCTGAGGCCTACCAAGATCTTCCTTTGATCGTCGAAGCCCAGACCGGCCATCAACTCACGCCCGCCATGGCCGCTTTTTTGAGTGACGGCACACAGCCCCTCGATCAGCGGCTGGCTTTGGTAAATGCCCTGGGCTGGAAATTTGAAGGCCAAAACAATGCGGATCTTTGGCTGAAACACTTACAGACGCAAAAACAGCAAGCGGGTGCCCGTCCCGAACAATTGGCGCTCAGTGCCGAAGAGCAGTTGTTTTTGGGCTATCTGATGGTCTTGGACAATTATTTTGAGCCCCGTCCTGGTGTGCAGTGGGTTCGGCGGGGGGCACGGCAACTCTGGCAGAGCCAGTCAGCGCAACTGGTTTTGGCGATTGTGGAAGCCCAGGACTATATCAACCGCTCCAAACTCTGGTGTCAGATTTGGCTGCAGACCGAAAGAGCCCTCACGGATACCCGCCTGAAAGCGGACATGCGCCCGCAGGGCCTTCAACTGATTGTCGAATATCTGGAACTCTATCAGCCCTATTGCCGAAGCGAAAATCCTTAAGCTGCCAAGGTTGCGTTTAATTGCGACACAACCCGATCATAGCGATCTTGAACCTGTTCGCTGAGGTTTTCCCGTTGGCTGCGTGAATTGCGTTCAAATTGTTGATCGGTTTGCAGTTTGGCAAAGAAGAGCGAATCCCCTTTGCGCCTTTCGAGAATCCGGGATAAATTGTCGAGCAAAATAGCACCTTGATCTTTGTCCAATTGTTCGAGAATTTCGCGGAAGGCCCGAATCAAAGAGACGAGACCGTCTTCAAAACCTTTGGGGGGTTCGGGCTTGGGGGAGAGCACACGCAGGGCCAGTTCATCTGCTTTGCGGATCAGATCTTCAGCTGCTCCTGAGAGATCTGCCGCTTCTGCCATCCGGGCCCCCACTTCGCGATTGAGAGCTTCAAAAGCCGGGGCCCATTGGCTGCGCATATCCGTCCGCAGGGCGTTCAGCGCGGCTCCCAGACCCGAAAGCTCTTCCGGGCGCATGTCTTGTATCAGGTTCAGGGCTTCCAGGCCTGATGCAGCCAGGGGGGCATTCATCAGATTGGGTGCGGGTGTTTGACCGGGACCCGCCAAGAGTTGCAGTGCTGTTTGCATCCCTATTTTGAGTTCGTCTGTGCCAGTGGTTTGAATCTGAGTGGCTGCGTCCAAGAGATCTTGGGGCGTTAAACCGCCTGTTTCTTGGCGACGCTCTTCCAGCAACAATACCCATTGTTGCAGACGGGAGGCCTGTTCGGCGGGGGAGGCATTTTCGTGCAGATGGCCAATACAGTGACTCATGGCCATGGCCATTGTCGCTTCTTGTTGTTCTGCCGGTGCCAGGGTCTTTTCGCCTGTGGCGGCAGCCTGTAAGCGCTCTAGCCCAGCACTTAATATGCGGTGCATATGTTTCAGACGGGGGCTGTTGCTGTCTTCCAGTCTGTGTTCTAAGCGCTCGAGAGAGGTTTGAAGGCGTTGGCTCAA
>CAZRFI010000105.1:8458-11721 GCA_964598905.1 uncultured Candidatus Sericytochromatia bacterium
TGAACCTGTTTGAGATCGACGCCAGCAGGCAGGCTTTTTAGGGCCTGGTCCAGGGCCTTGAAGAGATAGCGACGCGTTAATTCGGGCTCTTGAATCGCTGTCTGGGGCAGTTTTTGCGGATCCAAGCTGCGAATAACCGGCGACTGGCGCACAAAGCTATCGGCGGTGCTGAGTGCATTGGTTTCAACGCTGGGCCGAATTTTCCAAGAGACAGGCTTTAAACCCGGATTGTTTTGAGGGCTGCGGATCGCAGACAATGAGAGCGGCGAAGAAATCGATTGAATAGAAGTCATCTCAATTCCTTTGTTTTAAAACCTGTCCTGATTATAGCAGAAGACCTGATCTTAAGGGTTTTTTCGCGGGCGGCCCCGGCGACGGGGAGCGGACTGAGGCAGATCTCTTTCAAAGCGACAGGCATAAGCCTGGGCAGGAGAGAGAATAAAATCCATTTTGTATTGGCGATTGGCGATTTCGAGTGCCCCATTGGGAAAAACCCGTTTAATGCGGAATTTTTGTCCGTCTGAGAGAGTGAGGTAATCGGCTTGTTCTGCCACTTTGATCAGGGTCGCAATTTTGTGGGTATCGAGACTTTGTTCATCGGCTTCAAACATGCGCTCGTATTCTTCGCGAAATTCTTGGGCCCAATTGTGCTGCAGACAGAGTTTGAGATAATTGCTGTAATTTTGAGCGCCATTGCGATTGGCATAAAAAATATTCCATTTGACATATTCAAAACCAAAGCGCTGATACGCTTGGGTGATCAGCTCTTGCAGGGGTTTGGATTGCCGTTTGAGGTAGCTTAACAATTCCTGCAAGAGGGGGTCTGCAAAACCTGTATCGGGGCTTTCTGGGGGAGGCAATTGCACCAATTCATCAAAGAGATGGGTCAGGGAAATGCGGGTGAATTCAATCGTTTTGCGGCTGTTATTGACCTCATAGGTCACTGCGTAAATCTCGCGCGGATCCATGCCCATTTCCCGCAATAGCCCAATGTGGTTGGAGATCTTGTTCAACTCTTGCAGGGCCGATTTGACCGCTGTGAGTACGTCACTGGGGTAGATTACACGCTCTTCTTGGCCCCCTTTGGCGATTTTGCGGCGGGTATAAAGGGTTAAGAGACTCCCCAATTCCACCAGGGGAATTTTAAATTGGTTCTGGTTTTTAAACATGCGTGTGAGAATTTCAAATAGGCGGCGCGAAACCGGGCGGCGCAAGGCTTTGTAATAATTAAAATCCAGGTATTTAAAATACACCGATTGCTGAATTTGCGTCAACCAGGCTTCACTCAGCCGAATTTCGATCCGTTTGTCTTTTTCGCGCAGGCGGTAATTTTCGAGCAGCCTGAAACCCACTGAGGTGTTTTTTTGGCCATCGTAGAAGCGTTCGCTGAATTCAATGCTGACATGAAGCCAGCGTTTGAGACTGTCTTCGAGACGGAGCAAATACTGGGGGTTGACTGGGCAGCCACAGCCTTTGAGAATTTCATAGCGGCTGAATTCCAAACGGGGTGAATAATTCTCCTGTTGGGAGCGCATCAGAATAAACATTAAAAAGAGCATGTCCAATTGATCGGGGGCCCGGTAAGCAGCCCGATAGGTATAGCCTTGGGGGTGGCTCCAGACCATGGGAGCATTGGCATGGGACACCTGAAACCACATGGGATATTCGAGAAAGTTAAGATCCTGTTTGAGTACGCTTTTCATGGAGTGCTTTTTATCGGGTGCTTTTTATTGTTGAATTTCCGTTTGAAAACTAGTGAAATTCTTTCTTATCTTAACAGCTGATGAGGGGAGTCGCAATTGTTTGAGGGCACGCTATCAGAAAACCGCACTCAAAGTCGTCAGCATTTCCAGAACGTGTTAAACTGACTAGAATTGCGAAACGCAAGCTTAAAAGACGCAAATTATAGGACGCAAAACTTCATGACACTTGTGAATATCAAAGTTTTTGGGGTTGGTGGTAGTGGCGGCAACACCATCAATCATATGCGCTCTTCCTCCTTCTCGGGCGTACAGTTTATTGCCGTAAATACCGATGCGCAGTCTCTGGCGCTGGTGGAAACCGAAAACCGTGTGCAGATTGGCTCGCGCCTAACACGGGGCTTGGGCGCTGGGGGCGATCCTGCTGTGGGTCTCAAGGCCCTCGAAGAAAACCGCGATGAAATGGCCAAATATCTGCAGGAAACCGATATGGTCTTTGTGACCTGTGGTATGGGCGGTGGAACCGGCACGGGTGCCGCTCCGGCCCTGGCCAATATGGCCAAAAGCGGCGGAGCTTTAACCGTTGGCGTGGTCACCAAGCCTTTTCTGTTTGAAGGCAAAAAGCGCAAAGATCAGTCCGAAGCGGGCATTCAGCGCATGTTACAGAGTGTGGATACCCTGATCGTGATCTCCAACGATCGCCTGCTCCAGAGCATGAAAGGCCAAATGGCCGTGCGCGATGCTTTCCGCGAAGTCGATAATGTGCTCTTTCAAGCCATTCAGGGCATTTCCGACATCATCACCATTCCCGGCTTGATCAATGTCGACTTTGCCGACGTCAAAGCGGTCATGTCCAACGCCGGTGTGGGGGTTATGGGTGTGGGGGTTAGCTCCCGTGAAGTGGAACATCCCGCCGTCGAAGCTGTTAAACGGGCGATTGAAAATCCCCTGCTGGAGTATTCGATTGATGGCGCCACGGGTGTGGTCTTTAATATCACCAGCGGCAGCGATATCGCCCTGCACGAAATCAATATGGCAGCGGAAGTGATCTACAAAACCGTCAACCCCGATGCCAATGTGATTTTCGGGACCGTGTTGGATGAAAATATGAAAGACGAAGTCAAGGTCACCGTGATCGCCATTGTCGGCAAACACGTTCTGACCCAGGCTTTGCAACAGACGCCCACCCGTTAAGGGGTGTCTTAACACCTCTTTTTAATCAGGGCCTCTCACAAGAGGTCCTTTTTCTTTTTTGCATGGTATGATCAGAAAAAACAGCAAAAATCATGCCAACGCTACCAGAGCCTCCCCGTTTTTTACCGCTGAGCATGCGTGTTCGTCTGCTCTTTGGGGATTTTTTGCACCAATTCGGCTGGTGGTGTCTCAGTGCTTCGCTGATTATGATCTTGGTCTGTCTGCGCGCGCCCGATTGGGAAGAATTCAATATGACCCCTGAAAATATGCAAACAGTCACGGCCCGGATTATTTCGGTTAAACCCTATTCCAGTACCAAAAATGGCAGTGGCTTTACCTATGTCTATCGCTTTGAATCCCAAAGTGGGG
>CAZRFI010000105.1:11821-14754 GCA_964598905.1 uncultured Candidatus Sericytochromatia bacterium
AAGTGGGGTGGGTGTTTCTCAGCGCGCACCGCTGACAGGGTATTTGAGTGGCCCAAAATCTGTTGCTTTTTTAACCAGATAGGGGCCTGTACTGACCCACCCACTTAAGAGTTTATTGGGATCTTGGGCGGTCCAACGTTTGAGATGGTTTTTCCAGTCAGTCACTTGTAGGTCTTCGTGGTCGAGGGCAAAGCCAAAGGCCTGCCAAATAAAGTCGGGCCCAAAGAGTTCATGGTGGATCAGCCAATATTCCATGGCTTTGCCCTGGGGCAGTTCATCGTATTTTTCCAAGAGTAAATCGTCTGTTGTGCCGCGAATTTCCTGCCAATCACGCAGAAAGGCTGGCAGGGTCTCATCCCCGACAAAGGGAAATTTGTTTTTTTGCATGATCAGCCAAGAGAGATAATTGGCCTGTCCTTCACGCACCCAAGCGGGCTCGGTGCCCGCATTCCAGATATGCACGACTTCGTGAACGAGGGTCCAGGGGGTGCCTTTGGGGGGCGAAGCCAAATGCATGCCTGTGCCACTGGCCAGACCCAATAAGCCTCCCATATCCGCTTTTTCTTCAATCGGGTAGGGGTTTTGGCCCGGATAGGCCCGGCCACTGAGGCTTTCGAGATCTTGAATGGATTTTGCCGCATAATTCAAGATTTGTTCGGCCCAGGTTTTGTGGGGTTTAAAATAGGTCATTTCCAGTGTGAGGGTCTGTTCTTTGAGCTTGACCTGTTTGAGGCGGCGGGTTTGATTCGGCTGCAAGACTTTGTCTTGCCAAATATACCAGTGGGGCGCGACATAGACCCAGTATCCCCGCGTTGGCACGGTGCTGCCACAATAATCCCCATCCGCCTCATGGTAGAGTCCATAGTCGCGGTAGTTGCCATTATCTGCCAGGTCTTCGGGGCAGCTGATTTTTTTGAGCAGGGTTTGGTATTGGCCATTGGCCGAAGGTGAGGTCTGGGCCCCTGCGACTTGGCTCAGGGGCAGCAACCAGAGCAAAACCAGCAACACCAGGGCTTGAACCTGTTTAAACGGCTGCTTTTTCACGGCAACATGCCCGGCATGCTTTCGAGTTTTTTGACAGTTTGATCGAGCAGGGTTGCAACTTCTGGCATGGTTTCAAGTGGGGCTTTTAAGCCCGCGTTGAAATATGGCATCATGCTGTTTTTGACCTTTTCGACCAGGGGTTTTGCGTCATCCTGGCTGAGCCGGGCTGGAGAGAGTTGCTTGACTTGACTGTTCATGCTGTGAGCCTGATCGAGCAAGGCCACAATGGCGGTCGAAGTCAGGGTCATTTCCACTGTTTGGGGCTCTGCTGTGGCACTTGCGGGCAGATACAGGCATTTAAAGACCAAATGGGGATTGGCCAGGGCCCTGGCTTCCATGCGCAAGGGAGTGCTACTTGTTTGCCATTCCAGATTTTCCAGCTTGAACTGCCCTTGAGGGCTGCTCTGGGTTTTCCAGGTTTTGGCTGGAGTAATGGCCTGAATTTCGAAGCGCAGATCGTTGAGCGGCGCGGCTTCTTGCGGCCAGACGACAATGCCAGTTAAGGTACTGCCTTTGGTGCGGGGGCTGATCTGGCTTTGGCCAGTGGTTTGATTCTGGCTGGGGTTGGGCGGATCCGAATGGGTGTTGACCAGGCCAGAGAGCCCCGATTGACAGGCACTTAAGACCAAAAAACAGATACCCAAACTCAATTTGAAAGCGAATTGCATTGAAGAACCTCCTCAAATTCCTGTGCACAGACCTGGGCCAGGGGCGCCAGGTCTTTTGTTTGATCCCGCTTGGCCTGTACGCGGGCTGCTGGGTCGAGCTGAACTGCTTGTTTTAGGCTGAGTAGCCCGCGTTCCAGGTGGTAAGGATCTTGCCCCAAATGGTAAGACAGGCTGTGATAACAGGCCTGAATATAGTGTAATAGCCAATTATCGGGGCCGTTGAGACTTAAAATATCCAGCACCAGACCGGCCATTTCAAATTGCTGGGTTTTACTATAGGCCAAAGCCAAAAATGCCGCACTCTCACTTAAAATATCCGCTGAGAGTTGTTGTTTTGCAGGGTGCGAGAGCACTGAGCGAAAGCGTTGAATGCAGCCTTGCCAATGACGAAGGGCCTCTTCGGGGGGGGAGACCTCTGCCAAATTAAAATGCACCCGCCCCACTTCGTCGAGCAAATAGAGGTGTTGGGGTTCTTGCGCCAAGCCTCTTTCAAACTCTTGCAGGGCCTGGACATAACGCTGATAAGCTGCCTGGATTTGCGGCGGTTCGGCAAAATTGGCTTGATCGCCCCACAAAAAGAACATCACACCCAAATTGAGGCGTAAATCGACCTCTGTCAGTCCGCGCTCCTGTTCTCCTGACGAGAGATGGGCGTGTTGCAGGGCTGTTTTTTGCAGTAAAATGGCCTGCTCAAAATGGTTTTGGGCCAATTCAAGGTGGGCCAGCAGAGTTTGCATTTGGGCCGGTTTTTGAAACTTTTGAAAACCCTGTTCAATATTTTGCTGGGCCCGCTCATAAGAGCCTTGGCGGATCAGTTGCAGGGTGTATTGCAGAAAACTGTAAAAATCTTTGCGCAGGGATTTGCCACCTGCGTTTTGGCTGGTTTTTAAGGCAGCGGGATTTTCGACGGTAAAACCGGCCAAAAGCAGCAGTTCTTCGCGCACTTCGGGCACAGTATCCGCTCCCAAGACCTCCGCCAGCCGCAAAACCACCTCGCGAGAGGGGTGGCGAATGCCTGTTTCTAGAAACGAAACATATGATTTAGACAGTTGGCTCAGACGGCTCAAGTCGATCTGAGTCAATCCTTGGGCTTTGCGCAAAAATTGCAGTTTTTCGCCAAAGGCATGAGAAGAGAAAAAAGTGGCTGACATGAATTAAATTATACAATATGTGAGCAAGAAGTAAATCTTCTTACAATTAGAGTATTTGTTGTTTGACAAA
>CAZRFI010000106.1:0-12229 GCA_964598905.1 uncultured Candidatus Sericytochromatia bacterium
TAACCTCACTTTGGTTCAGGAAAGATTAAAATTATCCAATTATTTGGTTAACTTTATTATCCTGAGGTTAAGGTGAGATCGTTCTTGTTAAGGTCGGGTTAATGGTTAAAAGATGGATTAATTGAGGTTAAATTTTGGTTAACGCCCAATAAGTCTTCTTGCTCAATAGGTTTCGCTGTTCCAGCCCAGGGCCTTTTCCATTTCGGCATACCCCGACTCGCCATTGCCCAGATCAAAGGGTTTACAGGTCGCCGTCATTTGAATTGTGCCATGGTGGGTTTTGGCGTCTTCTTTATTGCCCCAGGTACCTTTATAGTCAATGGTTTTGCTGCCGTTTTGAAAGGGGCCGGGTTTTTCTTTGAGGCTGAAATAATACGATTGCCCTTTGATATTGCCGGTGGTGTATTTCTGCTCTACCCAGCAATTGCCTTCGCCACAGCCGCCGCGAATGCGGGAGGGGCCAAAACTGTCTTTGCTATTGGCACTTAATACCAAGCCGCCGTCGGCTGCATGCAAAAATCCAGCCATCAGCATCGGGTCGGTTTTGGGATTGCCTTTTTCGCCCCAGGTGCCTTTCCAGGTGCAGCTCCAGGCCATCGGCTCTTCGGCTCGCAGGGGCTGGGCCAAAGTCGCTGCCAGCAGGGCGAAGCTGCCGAGCAAGAGAAGCTGTTTTTTTAATTTTTTCATGGTGTTTTCCTTTACCAACGAAATTTACTGCCGACTGTAAACCCAAACATGCTGGGGAACTGATCAAAATAATTATAATTGATGGTGCCCAGCAGGCCCCATTGCGGAGTGACAAAATACTGGCCATTTAAGAGGCCAAAGAAAATATTCTGGCCTTGGAGCTGCGCATTGCTGCCCACCAGCATGACCTGTCGGCCAGCGCCAACACGCACCTCGGCAAAATTATCTGCCGAGTCGAAAAAATAGCGGGCCCAGAGCGCGGCTTGAATGCCGGGGCCTTCGCCAGAGAGAAAGAGCTGGGGCTGCAAACGCAGGTACCAATTGCCGAGATAGGTGCCTATCCCGGCCTGGAAGAAATTCACAGGCCCGGTCGTAAAGCCCATATAGCGGTAGCCGAGTGAGCCCTCCCAGATATCCCCGAATTCTTGAAAGACCTCTCCGAGGGCGTCGAGCCGGGGCAAGACATCGGCATTGACCGAGGCCTGCAGGCGCAAATTGCCGGCGGCCCGTGGCCAGAGGCCAAGATAGCCGTCGAGCACAAAGGCCTGATCGTAGCGTTCAAAGCGGTTCACGGTTAGGCTTTGCAGGGCCAGAGAGCCCTGGGGAAACTCGTGTTTGACCCCCAGAGTCAGGCTGTGCCAGGGGGCGCGGCTGGGCGCAAAGGCCTGTAATTCGTAAAAACCCTGCAACTCCCAGGGCAAGGCGCCTGGCATGCGTTGAATCTGGCTCAAAAGCGTGTCTGTCTGATGTTTGGTCGCCCCTAGTTTTTGGGCCTCTGCCACGGCGCTGCGGGCCTGGGCAAAGCGGCGAAAATCGCGGTACAAGACCGCCTGGGCCAGAGCCGCTTCTGGGGACTGGGGGAATTTATTCCGCCAGGCTTGCACGTGCTGCTCAGCTTTTTCAAATTGGCGGTCCCAGCGGTAGGTGTCCGCCAAAGCGCTCCAGCCCTCGCTGTAGTCGGGTTTTTTTTCGAGCAAGAGCAGCAGGTCGGCAGCAGCCAAATCGAAGCGTTTCAGCCAAGCATAGACGCGCCCACGTCCGAGCAAACTGTCGGGATCGCCTGGAAAATCCGTAAGAATGGCCGTGTAGATTTTTAAGGCCTCTTCGTATTCGCCCGCAAAGGCCAGGGCCCGCGCCAGACCATATCGTGCTTCATATTCCTGATTGCCGTTTTGGCTGATATATTCCCGGTAGAGCGTCACCGCCTTTTTATAGTCACTGGCTTGCATTGCCTGTTGCGCATCGCTCAGTGAAGCCGCCATGAATAACGAAACCAGGGTCTGTTTGATCAACATGCCTTTTTCCTTTGGTACTCTAGTCTGATCGCAGGATACCAGGGTCTGCCAATCAGCGGCAATTTGAGCCGCAATATGAGTGGCAATTTGAGCCGCAATTTGTCTGAAAAATTAATTTCCCGCCTGTTGGGCCAAAGCTGTGAGCAATTGGCTGGTTTTTGCCAGCAATTCCAGATCAGCGGGCAAGCCGTGGCGGCGAGCCAAATAATAGGGGTTGTTCCAGGTGATATACACTTCTTTGTCAGAGGTTTGCCAAACCAAATACTTTAAAGGCAGGTCCAGGCCGATGGTCTGGTTCTGGTGCATCAAGAGGGTGCCGCTGTGAGTATTGCCAAAGAGAATCAGGATGGTCGGACGCAGAGAGAGTTTGGCCCTTTCGGCATTGGCGCGGTGGTCAATTTTGCCAAAAAAAGACAGGCCTTTTTCGCGGATCAAACGCTCCAAACGCTCGCTCGTGACTTGGACATTGTGTTTGCTCGGCAGCGAGATCATGCCCAGGGTGTCTTCGCTGCTGGAGGAGATTGTGGGGCTGTGTTCTCGCGCCGATGACTGGCTGAAGGCTGGCGCTGGCATGAGGGTCAAGAGTGCTATCAGGGCCAAATAAAAGCAGGAGCGTGGCATAGATCTTCGCGGCCTCTCGCAGACAAAATTCAAAAGCTGATTAAGATCATAACATTCTCTGACCTTTCTCGCAGGCTGGCGCTTGTAGCGCCGGATTGGCCCATGCCATACTAAAAGGATGTTGCAACTCAACCCCACCCTCAAAGCCCATCTGAGTCTGGAAAGCCAAGTTCATCCTGGTTTGATACGGCACAACAGCATAGACCCACAGCAATTGCCCTTGCTCTTTGCCTGGCTGAGTGAGGCCCTGCTGCATCCCGAAAATGACTGGACCCTGCAGATGGAAAAACTGCCTGAAGAACTGGCGGATTATCTGTTGGCCCAGGGTATTTTGGTCAACGAAGAGACCTGTCCCCGGCATGTGCGTTTGCTCTGCCCGCTGGATTTGACTTGGCCCGCTCTTTTGCCTGAAAACTTTTTAAAGACCCTGCCACCGTTTAACCGGCTTTTGTTGCAACAATTCAAACTCAATCCAGAGCTGGAATGGCGGCCCCTGGAAAAAGAACATCCATGCCTGCCTTTTACCCAGTGGTTTGACTTCTCCCAGCGTCTGCTCTGGGTCAAGGAGCCTTTTTACCAATTGGTTTTTCCCTATTGCCCGTCACAGGCAGCTTTGCCCTGGCTTGAAAGCTTGCTTGAAAAGGGGGTGATTCCCCCAGATATTCCCGAAGTACTCTTTCATCAATTGGCGCTGGCCCAGGTTTTGATCCCCGCTGATGCACAGTTACAAGCTGAATTGAGTCAGGGCATTTGCCAAGCGGCACAGGCGGCGCTGCAGCAACAGGATTACGTCATTCTCAAGCACCTACTCAACCCGCTCCAGGTGGCTGCTTTTCGGGATTATTACCGCCGACTCGAATCTGCCAATTACCTCGTCACCCAGAATATTGATGTTTCCTTTCGGCAGTGGTTGCACAACGATTTGGCGCTGCGTTTTGTGCATCACCAACTTTTGCCTTTTATTCAGGCCTTGGTGCCTGAGGCGATCAAACCTTCGTATAGCTTTGCCTCTTATTACCAGGGGCCCGGTGTCGCGCGCCACACCGACCGGCCCCAATGTGTCTGGAATATTTCGATGATGATCGATCCCCAGCCCGAATCGCTGGAAGACTGGCCGCTCTGCTTGGAAAAACCCGAAGGGGTGGTGGGCATTATGCTGGCCTCAGGCGACGCCGCTCTCTACCAGGGCCGCCGCTGGCCCCATTGGCGGCCAGATTTGGCGCAGGGTCAGACAGTGACTGTGGCACTGATGCATTTTGTGCCGCAGGAATTTGAAGGAGATTTGCGATGAGTCTGGCCTTTTTAAACGAAATCCAACACCGTCCTTGGCCACTCAATCCGGCTCCCTGGGTGATGCAACAGCGCTGGTGTGAATTGCTCTTTGCCCATTGGCCTGTGCCGCCAGAAGTTCTGCAACCCTTGATTCCAGCAGGGCTTGAATTGGAGACCTTTGAGGGCCAAGCCTGGCTCGGGGTCGTGCCCTTTCGCATGGAAAATGTCAAACCCCGTTTTTTACCGGCCTTGCCCTGGCTCTCGGCCTTTCCCGAACTCAATTTGCGTACCTATGTGCGTTTGGCTGGTTCCTCTCAAGGAGCCAAACCCGGCGTTTGGTTTTTTAGTCTCGACGCGGGCAATCCTGTGGCGGTTGAGGTCGCGCGCAGCGGTTTTCATCTGCCCTATTTTAACGCCCGTATGGGGCTGCAATACGAAGGTCAGAACTGGGTGCGTTATACCAGTCAGCGCACAGATGGCCGGGCCCAGCCCACGGCTTTAAAAACCCTGTATCGCCCAACAGGCCCCGTTTATACCAGCTCTGTGGGCACGCTCGAACATTGGCTGACCGAGCGCTATTGTCTTTACGCTGCTGACCCCAGAGGCCAATTGTACCGAGGTGAAATTCACCATCGGCCCTGGCCACTCCAGCTTGCAGAGGCGCAGTTTGAGCTGAATACCCTGGCTTTGCCAATTGGGCTTGCGCTCAATTCTCAGGCTGCGTGTTTGCACTTCGTGAAACGGATTGATGTGGTGGCCTGGGCGATTCAGCGCGTTTAAAGGGTTTTTCCGCAAACCTGAATCCGATGCGAATTGGCCTCGGTCGGGAAAGTTGTATAATGATAGACACCTGTCAGGGAGGCCTACCATGTCTCATCTTTCTAGCTCCGATCACGATCTGAAGCAAAAGCTGCTTGGACAAATGCTTGTGCCCGAGGCCGAGCTTCATGCGCTTGAATCTGAACTGCAGTCCCTTCAGCAGGCGCAGCAGCGGAGATCTGATGCCATTCTTTACCAGCGCGATCGGGTCCAGCACAAACTGATTGTGAGCCAATTTGAGAGCGGACAGATCTTGCAAACCCTCGAACTCAGTCCAGAGCTGGGCTCCGCTTCGGATGTGGAACCAAACAGGGCTCAAGATATGATTCTGATTGATGGAGAGAATGGCCGTCTCAATGCGATTCAGGCCTTTTCCCCAGTGGCTCAAAGCGGCCTATTGGTCACGCCCCAAGGCAGTTTTGTTTATACCCCCGATTTTGAACGCCAGCCCTGGGCTGTTGTTGGCCGCAACTGGGATGAGCTTCAGATCTCCCCCCAACACCGATTTCTCTTTCTGACAGATCGCCAGGCGGGCACATTGCAAGTCATTTGCACCACTTCTTATCAGGTTTTGGCCCAATTCACGCTACGCAAACCAGGTAGCCCCAAAGCCATTCATTTGGCCGTTGATGAAGCCAACGATCGTATGTATATTACCGATCAAGAGAGCACCCAACTCAAAATTCTCAATCTCAACAATTTGCGGATTGCGACCTATCAGCCCGGTTTGGGAGTGCTGGGCAATCTGCTCTTGGCCGCCGATCCGCGCTATCTGTTTGTGCTCACCCTCAAGCCCGAAGTGGGTTTAAAATACCTCGATAGCCAAACCTTTGATGTTGTCAAATCGGTCAAGATCAAAGGCGCGCTCTTCAGCCAAGCCAATCCGGCGGACCAAGATCATCTCTATCTGACAGCCAATGGGCAGTATGCCTTGCTGATGACTTATCAAAATGACCCTGTGCCTTTGACGCCGATTGTCAATGTGGTTGATAGCGAAGCGGTGCGCCCGGTCTTGAGATATGCCCTCAAAGAGGGCCCCCGCCCTGTGCTGCTCAGCGAAACCCGCTTAAATCCTTTTTATGCTGCCAATTTCAGTCTCGCCCAATTGCTGGTTCAAACCGGCCTCTTGAGCGAAGCCCAAATCCAGACTGTTTTAAGTCCTGCAGTGGTTGCCCAGCCTGAAAGTTTGCTGGATCTGGGCCAAAAACAATTTGAAACCCTTTCGGGTGCAATGTCGCTGGCGCAGCTCAGCCACCAGGTGCCGATCCTCAAATTGCCCAAAGAGGCCGATGAAGAAATTCAAACGATCTTGCTGAATCTCTTCTGCCGTGAAACAGGCATTCAATTGCGCGATTATCCTGCAGAAATGCCCAAACTGATGGAGTTGGCCTTTTCGATTCGCCAAGAACTTGAGACCTTGAATCAAGTCGAAATAGATAAATATCGTCATTTTCTCAATCATTTTACCGTTAAAACAACCATTGATCGTGACTCTGTGCTGGAGTTGCTGGAGTTACATAAAGGCGCGTTGGCCAATGTTCCCAGCAAACCCCCTTATCGTTGTCCGCGCTGTACTCAGCCTTTGCTGGGGCGCTGGATCTGCCAGCGCTGTCGTTTTAACGTAGAGAGCCCCGAGCAGGCCCTCAAACGTGCGCAAATGTCGGTCGAAACAGACAGTCTGGGCTTTTTCCACGAAATCCTGATTCCAGGCGAAGAAAAAATCTTGATTATCAACCGCCAAGGCCAGTCTGTCTGGCAAAAAGATCTGCGCGAAGTCGGACTGCAAGGTGTGAGTGATCTGCGCTATTTGCCCCAGCACCATTTTCTCGTGAGCGATGCCCAATCTGGGCGGGTGGTAGAGCTCTCGCCGCAAGGACAAGTGATCTGGGAATTGGATGTCCCCATCAAAGGTAAACCCAGCCGTGCCACTTGGTACCGCCATCTGGGAGCCGATCGCTTTCTGGTGGCCGACCCCGAAAACCAACAGGTCTTTGAGGTCAATCGCTCCCAAGAGGTCTTCTGGCGCTATGGGGGCCCTGGTCAGAATCGCTTACATCAGCCCGTTTCACTCCAACGCACCCTGCAGGGCACAATCTTGATTGCGGATCAAGGCCTGCGCAAAGTGATTGAGCTGGACCAGCAGGGCCAGTTCCTACGGGAGCACGGTCAGACGCTAGCCCTGCAAGGGCCGCTTTATGCCCGGCGTTTGCTCGATGACCAATTGCTGATCGTTGATTCCCAGGAGATCTCGATCTTGGCGCCTGATGGCAGTGTCAATTTCCAGTTTTTGTTTCAGGCCCCAGATTTGCCAGAACAGTTCAAACTCGGGCCGATTCAATGGGTCACCCAGGCCTTGAATGGACAAGTCTTGCTCAGTGATGGCCAGCGTCTGATTGCTGTGGTTCCTGAGTCTCGGCAAATTCCCTGGTCCCTTGAACTCAAAAATCTCCCCTTTTGTTCCCAAATTCTGGCTGACCCTGACAGGCATTTTATCCCCCCCAATCCCCTCGCCCAGCGGATCTCCTTTCTTGCAGAACAGCCTCTGTTTAAAGACTTGCCCGAAGGGGCATTGACCCTCTTGGCGGAATCATTGACTCCCGCCAGTTTTAACCCCGAAGACAAAGTGATGCAGGAGGGAGAGCCAGGCTCGTGTCTGTATATCATCTTGCAGGGAACCCTCCATGTCCTCAAAAAAGGCGCAGAAGGGGTGGTCGCCAGCCTGGAGAGTGGGGCGATTGTCGGAGAAATGGCCCTGTATCTCTTGGAGCCGCGCAGTGCCACCGTTGTGGCAAAAACAGACGCGTTTCTCTTGCGTCTCGACCACGGTCCGTTTCGCAAGGTTTTGCAAAATTACCCAGAGCTCAATACCCGCTTTAAAGAGCTGAGTTTGCAGCGCAAACGGGTCTTGCACCAGCGCAAAATGGGCAATCACCAAGAAGCGGTCGAAAAACTCAAGGCCCGGATGGCTTTCTCGCGTCTGCAAAAACTTAAAATCTTTCAGATGTTGGGCACACCAATTTTTGAGGCCATTCGCGATAAACTCTACAGTGTTTCTTATCCCCGCCAGCACTACGTCTTTCGTTACAACGATCCGGCCAAACACCTCTATTTTATCAGCCGGGGCAATGTCGATGTCCTGGCTGAAAATGAGCGCATGATGAACACCTTGCCCGAAGGGGAAGTCTTTGGCGAAATCGCCCTTTTGCTTGACAGTCCCCGCACGGCTTCTGTGCGCACCCAAGGTTATTGTGAACTCTACCAATTGGACAAAGAGGTCTTTGACAAGATCTTGGCGCAAGAGCCGACCCTCAAAAGTCACCTTGAAGCTATTGCCAAAGAGCGTTTGGAGCAGGACCCGGGTGTCAGTCGCGAAGAACAGTATGCCCCTGCCGCTTTGGCCGCCGCTTTGGCAGAAAAAAGCCGTGTCCAGCAACCCGCTGAGACGCTCTTTTATTGGGCGGTGCCCGAGACCCAACAAATTGTCGGGCTCAATACTGCGGGCCAGGTTCAGTGGAAATTTCAGGCTGAGGGCCAACAATACCAGATCTTGAACCCTGTCTGGGTCAGTGCCAGCTCCACAGCTCTGCTGGTTGTGGATCAGGGCAATAACCGCATCCTCGAAGTCGACAGTGTCACCCAAGCCATTCTTTGGCAATCGGGGGATCAGCCCGATCTGTTGATGAATCCGACCAGTGTTCAGGCTTTGCCCGGAGAGCAGATTTTGATTGCCGATCCAGGCCACGAACGCCTGGTTGAAATCAATCGTCAAGGCGAAGAACTGTGGCGCTTTGTCGACCCTGAAAGGCTCTTGAGCCCGATCTATGCCGAACTCACCCCCGCCGGAACGATCCTCTATAGCGACAGCGAATTGCAGGCTGTGGTGGAAATCAGCCGCGATTATACCGAGCTTTGGCGTTTCGACAACGAGCATTTGACCGCCGCCGGAGAGTTACAAGTTCGTCATCCCCAATTTGCCACGCGTCTGTCCAATGGTCACACCCTGATCGCTGACACAGGCCATCATCGGGTTATCGAAGTCAATTCAGCCCAAGAGATCCTCTGGCAATTTGCGGGCACGAAAGACAGTGAACTGACCGAACCTGTCTTTGCCAAGCGTTTACCCAATGGCCATACCCTGATTGGTTTTGATCAGCAACGCCAAGTCCTCGAAGTCGATGAACAGGGAATGGTATGCTGGCATTGGCGAGCATGAGCGTGGCTGTTTTGCTTAAAGACCTTTAAAAAAAGCTATAATACCCTATTATGTCATCTTCCACCGAATCACCGCTCGAAGTTCAATTCCATCAAGCCCTTTTGGCACTGCAGGCCGGTCAGCCGCTGCAGGCCCAGGTCCTGTTTCGGGCTTTGGTGGCCCAGTACCCCGAGTGCAAAGAGGCCTGGTACCAATTGGGTGAATTGGCCCAGCAAAGTGGCGAATTGACCCAGGCGATTGAATATTACAGCAAGGTGCTCGAACGCGATCCCAGTATTCAAGAGGTATACAACAATCTCGGCGTGATTGCCACCCGCCAAAGCCAGGGCGAACTTGCCAGTGGGTATTTTTTTAAAGCCCTGGAGATCAATCCCCACTTTGCCCCAGCGCATATCAACCTCGGGCATTTATTTGCCTCCCTCAATCAGGCCGAATTGGCGAGCCACCATTTTACCCAGGCTCTGCAAACTCAGCCCGGTTTGGCCAAGCCGCTCTTGCAACAGGCTGTCATGTTTATCACCCAAGGGGCTTTGAAAGCGGCAGGTGTGATCTTGCAGGGGATTGTCAAACAGGGAGGCGAATTGACGGTCAGTGCCCTGCTCAAATGGGCCTTTTGCCTGCAGCGCGAGGGGGCTGATCAGGCCGCTTTGGCTTGCCTCAGTCAGGCCCGCAGTCTTGATGCCGATGGGGCAGTGGCCTTGATGGATGCCCTCTATTTGCCTGTGGTCTATACCAGTGAAGCGGATCTCAGCCAGTGGCGCAGCCGGGTTGAGCAAAAGTTATCTGAATTGGAAGGCCAAGCGCACATGCGCTTTGAGCGCCTGCATGAAATTGATTGGTACCCTTTTTATCTGGCCTATCAGGGCCAAAATGACAAAGACCTTTTAACCCGTTTGGCGGCCTTGGTCACCCCTGCGTTGCAGGCTGCAGGTGGACCCGCTCCCCTTGCCAAGACACCAGAGCCTGAAGCACCCGATTCACCCCAGACACCCCTGCGGATTGGCTGGGTTTCGCGTTTCTTTCATCCCCATTCGGTTTCGCGTTGCTTTTTGCCCCTCTTGCAAAATTTTTCTTCGAAAACCACGCATATTCTCTTTCGGGCGCCAGGCTCGCAGCCGGGCCTGCTCGAAGGCCCCTTTAGCATGCGTGTGGCGGGAGTGGTTGCACTGCCACCCAATCTGGAACAGGCCTCTCAGCAAATTGCCCAACAAAATCTGGATATCTTGCTCTATACCGATTTGGGCCTCGATCCCTTTACTTGGCTCTTGGCCTCGCGCCGCTTGGCATCTTTGCAATATGTTTTGCCGGGTCATCCGGTCACTTCGGGCTTGAGCAGCCTTGACGGCTATATCTCCAGTCACCAATTGGAAGGCCCCGAGGCGCAAACCCATTACAGTGAGCCCTTGGTTTTGCTCGATCATCCTTTGGTCAACTTTCCGCTGCTGCCCCAGTCGCAGGCCTTAAACCGCGTGGATGCGGGTTTGCCTGAGGGCCATCTCTATTTCTGTCCCGTGACCCTGTTTAAATTACATCCGAATTTTGATGCTGCTCTGGCCCTGATTCTGGCTCGCGATCCACAGGCCCAGCTGGTTTTCTTCCAAGACCAGACTGATGGCGTGACGGCGGTACTCAAAGCCCGTTGGCAGAAGACGCTTGGCGAAAACTTCTCCCGTTTGCACGTTTTGCCCTGGGCCTCTGAGAGCCGCTTTCAGGATATGCTCGCTTTGGCCGATGTGGTGCTCGATCCCTTTCCCTTTGGCTTGGGCACCACGGCTTATCTGGCCCTGGCAGCTGAGGTGCCAATTGTCAGCCTGCCGCCTGCATTTCTGCGCGGGCGTTCGGTCCAGGCGCTTTATGGTCAATTGGGGATCCAAACCGGGCTGGCGCATTCTTTAGAAGACTACGCAGCTCAGGCTGTCGCCTTTGCCTCGGACCCCAAACTGCGCACGGCTTGGCGGGCCCAATTGCAGCAGGGCAAAGACCTGCTCTTTGGCAACGCCTTGGGCGGGCAAGAATTGGTGGTCTTTTTGCGGGATGCCCTGACTCTTCAGCGTGCGGATAAAACCCTTTAAAAACGCTGTTCCAGACTCCGCTCCAGGGTCTGTTGCAGGTATTTTTTGAGTTTGGGTTCCAAGCGCAGTGTGGCTTCGGCATAAGCTGCTTCGCCGTTTAAGTCGGCTTGCACAGCCGTGTCATGTAAATCGCCCAAATGATCGGTAATGGCCTGCAAATGAAAGCGGATGAGTTCAGGCAAAAGCCGCTCGGGCTGGCTCTGAGACAGAGTCATATACAAAAACAGCAGGTGTTTAAATTCAATTCGCATCAGGTGCATGTCGTGCACAGAAATCGTCTCTGGTGCCAGGGTTTGGCGAATCAGTGCGGCTCTGCGGCTGAGATCAGCTTGTAAATCTGCGCGGGAGACGGGCTCAAAATCCTGCACTGTGCTATCTATGTTCTGAGCGTTTAAGACGGCCTGCAGACTTAAGGCCCGGCTGTAAATGGTGGCGGGCTGTTGGGCGGCTACGGCGTCCATCAAAAGGCCAAATTCGTTGACATAGTTCTCAAAAGGTGCGGGTGGGCTGTGGCGCTGATCCATTAAAAAATAGACCGATCCCAGATACAGGGCCTGTTTGCGCATGGTCTTAAGGGCTTTAAATTGTACTGCCGAAAGCGGCTTTTCGGGGGTGGCAATCAGCTCAGTTAAAACTGCTTTGAGATTCAGGCTTTGCCAATTTTTGCGCCAATTCTCCAGGTAGTACTGGTGCAGGGCGCTGGGGCTGAGCGCGGGCTGTTGAAAGTCGATTTGTTGGGCATAAAAATACTTGTAAGCGACATTGGCATAATAGCCCCCCATTGAGAGCAGGTAGATTTCTTCACCAGGAATCCCCGCTTGAATCAAATGCTGGCGCAAAAGCTGCAACGAAGCATAATCCGGCAAATAATGCCCCGATTTATTGGCCAAAAATAGCACCCGTTTGCCGTTTTGTTGAAAGAGAAAGAGGTTGCCTGCTGTCTGCACAGGGCCGCCATCGGCCAGTAGTGTGTGATTGGGCCATTTGCCTGTTTCTTTTTCAATTTCAGTATCGCGCATCTCAATTGGCGAGAGGCGTACTTCGCCCGTGGGCAGCAGCACAAAGTCGTATCCCTGTTCTGCTGGGCCAGCATTCCAGGCCTTGAGGTCAAAAGGCTGAGGTGTACCCAAGGGCTTGGCCAGATAGGCTTGGCGCTCCTGGGCATAAGCCGCTTCCCGTTCAGCGGGGCTGAGATCCCGCTCCAATTTGTAATTGTTTAAAAAATGACCTTGGCTATTGCGGCTGACCGG
>CAZRFI010000106.1:12329-14693 GCA_964598905.1 uncultured Candidatus Sericytochromatia bacterium
GACCAATCCTTTTGACGCCAAGCCCTGCTTTCCGCTAAAATCGGGGGATAGCCCTGCCCCAAGAGACAGGCAAAAGCAAAGGATTATCCATGTCGCACGCCCAGCACCCACTTTATATCGCTTTTATCTGGCATATGCACCAACCGCTCTACCGCGATCCCGAAAGCATGTATTATATGATGCCCTGGGTGCGTTTGCACGGGGTCAAAGATTATCTCGACATGGCCACTATTTTGGAGAATTATCCCCGCTTGCACCAGACCTTTAATTTGGTGCCTTCGCTCTTGGAACAATTGCAAGACTATGCCTCGGGAGAGGCCGAAGACCGCTATTTGAACCTGAGCAAAATTCCCGTGGCCGAGCTGGACAAAGGCGAAAAAGAAGAGATTTTGAGTGGCTTTTTTGATCTCAATTGGGAGCAGATGATCCGGCCTTATCCCCGCTATTTGGAACTGGCAGAAAAACGGGTCAAACTCTTTCAACACTATCAAAACAATTACCAAGTGGGTGAACATTTCAGCGAACAGGAAATGCTCGATTTAACGCTCTGGTTTAATTTGGCCTGGATTGATCCCGTGATTCGCCGCCGCGACCCCCGTTTGGCGGCGATCGAGGCCAAAGGTGAGGGCTTTAGCGCTCAAGAGCGCAGCTATGTCTTACAAGCCCAACAGGCGATTATTCAGGAGATCTTTCCCACTTATCAGCGGCTACAGGCCCAGGGCCAAATTGAATTGACGACTTCGCCTTATTACCATCCGATTCTGCCGCTTTTAACCGACTCTGCCTCGGCCCTCGTGGCCCGGCCCCATTTGCGTTTGCCCGAGCAGCATTATGCTTTCCCCGAAGACGCCATCGCCCAATTGCACAAAGGGCGGGAGTATTTTACCCGAATCTTTGGCCAAGCGCCGCGCGGGGTCTGGCCCTCAGAGCAGAGTCTGAGCCCGGAGATCGTGGCCCGGATTGCCCAAGAGGGTTTTACCTGGGCCGCCAGCAGCGAAGGCGTGCTCTGGCACACCCTCGGTGCCCAGCCCCACCGCAACAGCCAACATGTCTTGGACTTGGCTGAATACCTTTATCGGCCTTACCAAGTGCAGGTCGGCGGTCAGGCCCTGAACATGGTCTTTCGGGATATTTTTATCTCCGATTGGATCGGCTTTAATGGCTGGAAAGGGGACAATGTGCACAACGCCTATCAGCTCTATGAACATATCAAACAGATTCAAGCCAGCTTGGCCGAAAAAGAACCTTACCCCTATCTGCTCACCATTGCCCTAGACGGTGAAAATTGCTGGGAGTATTACCACGAAGACGGGCACCATTTTCTCAACACCCTTTATGGCCTGCTGCAAAATGATCTCAGCTTGGAGTCGGTTACCGTCTCTGAATATCTGGAGCAGTTTCCTCCCCAGCAGGCGCTCAAAACCCTGCACAGCGGCTCCTGGATCAATTCAGATTTTTGCACCTGGATTGGCGACCCCACCAAAAATTTGGCCTGGGATTTTCTCAAGACCACCCGCGACTTTTTGGTGCAGAACGAAGCCTCATTGGATCAAGCGACCCGTGCCAAGGCTTGGGAGTGCATTTATATCGCCGAAGGCAGTGATTGGTTCTGGTGGTTTGGCGAAGGGCACAGCAGCTCCCATGATGCGCTCTTTGATGCCGCTTTCAGACGCTATCTCGAAGAGGTCTATCTTTTGCTCGGCGCAGCTGTACCCGATTGGCTCAATCAGCCCGTTGAGAATCAGGTCCAGTCTCCCGCGCCACGCCTGCAAAATCTGAGTACGCCGATTGGCACCATGCAACCGGCTTCAGAGTACTATCATGCCTGAGTGGGACTGAACCAGATTTGCCAACAGACCCCTGACTCTGAATTCAGGTTGTAGCGGCCATTGAGTTGTGCGATCAGGGCTTTGATTAAACGAAAACCCAGGCCTGGGTTTTTGTTTAAGTTAAAATTTGCGGGCAGGCCTTGGCCATTGTCTTTCAAGGTCAGACAAAGGGTGTCTCCTTCACTTTTTAAGTGGACCGAAACCTGTGGTTGGCCTGCATAAGGGGGGCGAAAGCCGTACTTAAACGAATTGGTTAAAACCTCAGTTACGAGCAGGCCACAGGGCATGGCTTGCTCCAGTGAAAGCGAGAGGGTTTCCAATTCAAATTCCAGGTGTACGGGCAGATCATCCAAATAGAGCGAAGACAGTTCGCGGGCCAGTTCTTTGAGGTATTTGCGCAGGTCAATCTCTGCCACACTCTGTGAGTCGTAGAGCAATTCATGTACCAAAGACATGCTGCGAATGCGGTTGTGGGAGGTCTGCAAGACGTCGTAAGCTTCTGGCACATTGAGCTTGCGCATTTGCAGACTTAACA
>CAZRFI010000107.1:0-7130 GCA_964598905.1 uncultured Candidatus Sericytochromatia bacterium
AAAAAGCAGTTCTGTTTCAAATTGTTTTTTTTCTCGTTTTTTTTCTTGTTGATGGAAAGAGAGCAAATCATTGGCTTGAATCTGACCCAACTGATTTCGACAGACCACATATTCCAGTACCAATTTAACCAGTAAAAATTCTTTTAAAACAAAAGACGTTTGATCCAGCGCCTCTTCAGGATGGTGCATCAATTGATTAAACAGCCCAGCCCAGCCCCTCAGGCGCAAACCCATCGCCAGCAAATAGGTATGGATCTGCTCAGTGGGAAGCTTTAATTGCTCACAATAATAATAAATGAGTTGATCGACACTAAGACACAGGTGTTCTACCCGTTTTAACTCCAGATGAAGATCGCGTGCCAAGCTATTTTCCAAGATGTATTTGGATTTGTAATTTTCCTTAAAACAGGCCCACAGCCCCTGTGCTCTGTATTCATTGCGCCAATAGGCACTGCCAGGGTCGACATAAGAACTTAAGAATTTGGCCAGAATAGGGTTAATGATTTCATCAATATCTCGACCTTGGGTTTGCAATATGAGTTGTTGATAAGTGGGAAAATAGAAGGGATTTTCCGAGCCTTTATAAGCTTGTTCAGATTGAATCAGGCTTTGAATCTCTGCAACCAAAGCCTGATTTTCTATTTTTTTGAGTTGTTTTTCAATCAGGCCTTGATTGCTCAAAAGCGGCGGTTCTAACAGCAGTTTTAGAAACCAAGGCAGGTATTGCAAGGGAAGTTGTTCTGCCGCAAACAGAGCATGAAGTTGTTTAAGCAGCGTCTCTTGTGAGATTTTACCCGATTGAATATATTCCAAATAGCGCTTGGGTTCTAAAAAAGAATATCCTTTATACACTTTTTGAGCAATTTGACAGGCCTCTGAAAAAGAATAATTTTCAAAAGCCTGTAAAGGATTGTGATGAACAAAATGTTGCAAAGTTCCCTGATGAGGCAAATACACACTGACCCAATCAATCAATGCATCCAAATCAGAAAAAGCGACAGATTTCATAAAATTAACCCAATACACTCTCCTTGAGTTGCTGCAAATCAATTAAGTTATTCTGGTAAATCCGCGCAGCGTCATCTAAAAGAGTAAATATAGAAGAATCAGCAATTGAATAATAGACGTTATTGCCCGATTTTCTATTTTTGACCAGATTTTTAGCTCGCAAAATGGCCAGATGCTGAGATATACCGGCCTGTTCAATCTCAAATGAGGCCGTTAACTCATTCACACTTTTTTCGCCCTCCCGAAGCAGATCGAGAATGGCAATTCTGACAGGGCTGGAAAGAGCCTTAAAAAACTCGGCTTTAAAGATACGCATTTGTGTGAGCGACATGAAATTCCCCTTTTTAAATAAATTTTGTTTCAACCGCAATATAAGTATATAAGAATATTCGAATATTCTCAATCACTTTAAATCACTGCCTTTTGTTTTTTACGCGTCGCCAATGGGTGAGCTGATACAGAGGTATGTTCTTCCAGTCCGAGGATCTCACATTGCCCCCCGAGTCGGCGATAATCTTTGGCAAATTGTTGCAAATAGACCATCACTGTGTGATCCACCAGGGGAGATTCATGAAATTCGATCCGAACGGTTTGTTCTGGCGGAAGCGATTCCAATTTGTGTTTGAGGGTGATCAGATTACAAAAGACCGAAGCCCCTTGGATCTGAAAAACCCAATGACCGGGTTTGCTCTCTTCAATTCGACATTTGAGCTTAAAGAGGTCTTTAAAAGGCGATCCTTGAAGGGTCACGACGATCATATTGACAACAACTCCACAGGCCACCCCAATTAATAAATCGGTGGCCAAAACCGAAAACAATGTGACCACAAAGATCAACAATTGCTCTTTGCCCAGATGATAGGTATGCACAAATTCTTTGGGCGAAGCCAAACGATACCCCGTATAGACCAGCAAAGCAGCCAAAGCCGTGAGAGGAATTTGTTGGATTAAACCGGGCAATAAGAGAATTGAGAGCAAAATAAACAGACCATGGAAAAAATTGGCCCAGCGGGTGCGGGCCCCATTGCTGACATTGGCAGAGCTTCTGACAATTTCAGAGATCATCGGCAGCCCACCCAACAGCCCTGAGATGGCGGTGCCAATCCCGACCGCAAAAATATCCCGATTAAGGTTGGCTTTGCGGCCATAGACATCGAGTTTATCCACAGCCAGAGCACTCAAAAGACTTTCCAAACTGCCGATCAAGGCCAGGCTCAAAACCACCCCCCAAAAATCGGGAGAGGCAATTTTACCAAAATCCGGAAAAACAATGCCCTGGGCCAAATTGGCCGGCAAATTGAGCAAAAATTTGGGGCCAACCAAATGGGGATGCCCCAAAAGCATAGAGGTATGCTCTTTCTCCAAACCCATCATGTGGCCCAAGACAATGCCCAAAACCACCACAATCAAGGGAGCAGGTATTTTTTTGAGATTTTTCCAGGGCAGCAAAGCCCAAAGAATAGTCACACCCAGGCAGATCAAACCAATCACAGCAATATCTGGGTTGGCATGCATGATGCTGTGAGGGATTTCGGACATCACTTCGAGGGTTTCATGCCCGTGAGGTTTAACGCCAAAAACGGTGTGAATTTGTTTGGAGAGAATAATGACACCAATGGCTGCCAACATCCCATGGACCGCTGCGACAGGGAAATAGGCACTGAGCTTGCCGGCTTTAAACAAGCCAAAAGCGGCCTCTATCAATCCAGCAATCACAATCGCGGCCAGGGTATAGCGATAACCTGCGGCCATATCACCATTGCCCAAATGCTGTACCCCCCCTAAAACGATCACAATTAATCCAGCAGCAGGCCCAGTGATGGTGACAAAGGAACCACTGATGAGAGAGACAACCATACCGCCGACAATTGCCGCGATCAGCCCGGCCATCGGAGGCATGCCCGAGGCCAAAGCAATCCCCAAAGACAGAGGCAAAGCAATCAGGGCGATTTGAAAACCCGAACTCAGATCAATGCGCCAATTTTCTTTTAAACCTGCCAGGCCGTCCTGAGGCAACGCCCGATTTTCGGTTTCAAGCATAAGAGATATACATCGTCCTTTTTCAATTGATTCACTCTTGAGTATTTCACGCAGCATGTCTGAGCATATGAGATGGCACTGAAAGTTTGCTGAGAGTTGTCTGAGAGAGGATTTCGAATGCTCTGGAGTAAGGTATGCTGAAATAAGAAAATATGCAGAGCAGGAGCAGACCATGTCTGAACAGCCTTTGGCACATATTCTGTTGATCGAAGACGATCAAGAAATTATGGCCTTTATGCAAATGGAATTGGAGTATGAAGGGTACCGCGTCGAGTTGGCCCAAGACGGCCTTCAGGGTCTGAAAGCAGCACGCCAAAATCCTGCGCCCGATTTGATCATTCTCGACCGCATGTTGCCCGGTATGGATGGCATCGCGTTTTGTAAACGTTTGCGCCAAAGCAGCGATGTTCCGATCTTAATGCTCACAGCCAAAGGCGAGGTCAATGAGCGGGTCGAAGGACTTGATGCTGGGGCCAATGATTATCTGGTCAAACCCTTTGATTTAAATGAACTCTTGGCGCGGGTGCGGGTACAAATTCGGCAGCGCCAGCCAAGTGAACGCAGTCTGTTTGAATTTGACGATTTGAGCATGGATCTCTCCTCTCACGCAGTCAAACGGGCGGGACAGGAAATTCCACTCTCGCCCAAAGAATTTGAATTGCTGCACTTTTTTTTGATGCATCCGAGACATGTTCTGACCCGACACCGTATTTTGGAAGCCGTTTGGGGCTGGGACTTTGAGGGTGAAGACAATGTGCTCGAAGTGTATATTCGCTATTTACGTAAAAAACTTGAAATAGACCAATTGCCGCGCCTGATCCACACAGTGCGCGGGATTGGCTATGTTTTAAAAGAAGAGCCCAACTCACACCCCGAATTATGAAAATTCGCACCAAGCTAACCCTCTGGTTTACGGCTCTGGTCGCCATCATTGTTGGCATTGGGGCTTTGTGGGGCTGGCTCGGGCTGAGAACCTCTGTGTATTATCAAGGCGAACAAGAGGTCCATGACAAACAAAAAGAAGTGCAATTATTTATCTCCACTGTCTCCGAAGAATTTAAACATCAACATTTGAATTTTGATTTGCGTGAAAATGCCCGCAACCTCGATCAAATCTTCGCCAACGATCAAACCGCCCGCTATGACAATATTTTTATTCAATTGACCGACACCCAAGGCCACCTGATCTCTCGTTCGAGCAATCTGGGCAATTTAACCTTACCGAGTCACCCCCAAAAACATCTATCAGACTTTCACTTCATGCATCTGCAGCCTAAAAAAGGCTTGGATATTGCGATTCTCTATAGCTCATCACCCATTGAGGTAGAGGGAAAAACGGTAGGTTACCTTCAATTGGGATTGTCGATGAATAAAAGTGAGCTTTTTTTGCAACAGATGCTGCTCTTTGACGGGCTCGGACTGCTCTTTTCAATCGCCTTGTCTTTGGTTCTGGGGCAGTGGTTGGCCCAAAGAGCCCTGTCCCCAATGTTGCAAATGACCGAGCAAGTCAGGGAAATGGCGGGACAAGATCTGTTTAAACCGTTGAATACAACAGGCTTGAGCCGGGATGAGATCGGTATTTTGGCAGAGACCTTTAATGGTCTGATGCAGCGGATTGAAAAAGTCTTTATTGCCCAACAGCACTTTCTCTCTGATGCCTCTCACGAATTTAAAACACCCCTGACAGCAATTCGGGGCCACGCCCAATTGCTGGAAAAACGGGGCCCCAGCCACCCTGAAATTTTAAGCAAAAGTGCGCTGACGATTATTCGCGAATGTACCCGGCTCTCGCGCCTGACCGAAGATCTGCTGCTTTTGGCACGGCTCGAGGGCCATGCCGAAAAAATGGAACAGGTAAATATGGGGCAATTATTGGAAGAGATTTTCGAAGATTTAAGCCCCTTACATCCCCAACTCAAACTAAAAATCAGCCCAGAAAAGTTGAAAATTCAGGGCAATCCCGATTCACTTTACAGAGTCTTACTCAATTTATTGGACAATGCCTTTAAAGCTGATGCTCAGGCAGAAGTCATCTTAAGCTCTCTGCGACAGGGGCAGGAAGTCATTGTTCAGGTCCAAGATCGGGGGCCTGGCATACCCGCAAGGCATTTGCCTCACCTATTTGAACGTTTTTACCGGGTTGACTCTGACCGCAATCGCAACTCGGGTGGCAGTGGCATTGGTTTGGCTCTGGTCGCAGAAGTGGTCAAATTTCACCAGGGAAACATTCGGGTTCAGAGTGAAGAAGGTCAGGGAACCACATTTTCCCTGCATTTTCCCCTTATTTGAGCCTCTTTTCAAGACTTACTCAAGAATTAATCCTGAATTAACTTAAACATAAGAAATTTTCACACACAAAAGCAGGATAACCTGATCATCTAAATTGCGTAGAGGAATCTTTAAAATGAAATCTTTGAAAAAATCTTTGCTCGCTCTGCTCTCTCTGACCATGGTTGGTTGCGGTTCTGCCCCTCTGGCAGGCCAAATGCCCCAGATGGGGATGAGAGCCCCCATCAACAGCATGGCTGCTCCCCAAATGCGCGCTCAAGCCGTCACCACCAACCTGCCCTTTTTCGCCATGTTTAATGTCGCTTACAAAGGCCTCTTGGCTGAAAATGAAGCATTGGGCCGCGCCAATCCCCAAAATGTCGACAAATATTTTATCACCTTGATTGACTCTGCCCGCCAAACCCTGGACGGTGCCTTTTATGATATCGATGATGTTGAAGCAGTCAATGCCTTTATCCGTGCCAAGAAACGTGGCGTGCGCGTGCGTTTGGTCACCGAGTACGACAGCCTGATGGACAAACACAATCCCGGTTCTCCGCGCAAATCAATTGCAGCTTTAAAAGCAGCAGGCATCGAAATTCGCGATGACGGCCCCAAAAATGCAGGCCTGATGCACCACAAATTTATGGTCGTCGACAATGCCAGCGTTTGGACCGGCTCTTTGAATCTGACCACTTCCTCCATGTTTCACCACAACAACAACAGCGTGATGATTCGCTCCCCTCAATTGGCTGCCAATTACAATGCCGAGTTCCAACGCCTGTTTGAACAGGGCATGTTTGGTCCCAACGCCCACCAAATCCCCAATCCCGAAGTCAATGTCAGCGGCATCTCAATTCGCACCTTCTTCTCTCCCGGTGGCAACGCCATGCCGACTGTCCATGAAGAACTGCGCCGTGCCACCAAGAGCATCCGTTTTATGGCCTTTTCGATGACCGATAAACAAATTTTGCAAATCATGCTTGAGAAAAAAGCCGCGGGTGTCAAAGTTGAAGGCGTCTTCGACAATTGCCTGATTCCCCAGTACTCGATCTATTGGGAATTGAAAAAAGCCGGCATTTTGGCCCTGGGTGATGGCAACCAAGCCCTGATGCACCACAAAGTAATGATCATTGATGACAATATCGTTGTCACCGGCTCTTATAATTTCTCTAAGAGCGCCCAGGAGAGAAACCAAGAAAATATGCTGATTGTGAAATCTCCCCTGATTGCCAAACAGTATGTGGATGAGTATTACAAAGTGCGCACCGCGGCTTTTGACAATAAAAATCTGCCCGCTTATGACCACCCCGCTTGCAATAAACGCAGTTCAGCGCCTGCAACCAGCCCCGCTGCAGCCCCCCAGCTGAGTGCCATGTCAGCAATTATGAATCCTCCGATCTGGATTGAAGCTGAATAAAGCATGATCTATTCAAAATTGGGTAGAGCTTAAATGAGCGGCGATGTGAGACAAGCAGGAATAACTTCCCGCCCAGCCACATCGCCCTTGTCTGTTTTTGGCCCAGAACCTGGTCCCTCAAAGGTTCAGGCCAAGGAGACGCCGGATCGGCCCCCCCTCTTTTCAGCAACAGGATCAACTCAGTTTGAGCAGCAGACCGCCCTCAGTTCCAGTGGCTCGCACTGTGAGTTTGGTGACCGCACCGCCAAGCGCTGAAGGGCCCTTAACAAATCCCATGTTCAGCGCGAAGCCCCACCCGAAAAAAAAGGTTTTTTTGCCACCCTGGGGGGTATTTTAAAAGCGATCATCGATCTGTTGCTGGCCCCCTTTCGTTTTTTAATGGGTTTGCTCGGCA
>CAZRFI010000107.1:7230-11496 GCA_964598905.1 uncultured Candidatus Sericytochromatia bacterium
GTGGTTGCAAAACTCCCCCCCGGAAATACCGGCCAAACTGGCCTTGGAACGTGGAATTGGACTTTCGGGGCATTCATTTGGGGGCTTAAGCAGCGTTTTGGCCGGTTCAACCCCCGGAGTGGGGGCTGTCGTGGCCCTGGATCCCGCTGATGCCTGGGGCAACGGACTTTGAAAACAGTCACAATGATGGCGCAAAAAATGCAGTCAATCAAACAGCCATGCATTTTGCAGTCGGATTTATGCTGCATCAGCTGACTGGGGCCCCTGAATATGCCGCTTACGCCAAAGGCGGCAAAGAAATTCAAGCTGAAACAGGCAAATCGCTCAGCCTGCCCCGCGGTTGAACTGCTGATACCCCCAAAATCGGTTACAATACCTTCTATGTCTGAAGAACGCACCTTAATTGAACACGATAATATTGTCCGTTTAAAACACGGCAGCAAGACCATCACCCTGATTGGCACAGCGCATATCTCCAAAGAGAGCGCCGAGCTCGTGAGGCAGGTGATCGAAGACGAGCGCCCGGACACCGTCTGCGTTGAACTCTGCAACTCACGCCTGCAATCCCTGAAAGACCAGGAAGCCTGGAAAAACATGGATATTATCAAGGTCATTCGCGAAAAAAAGACCTTTGTACTCTTTCTCAATTTTCTTTTGACCTCCATTCAGCGCCGCATGGCCCGTAATATGGATGTCAAACCGGGATTGGAAATGATCACAGCTTTAGAAGTGGCCGAAAAACAATCCGCCCAAACTGAAGTGATCGACCGTGAAGTACGCACTACTTTGACCCGTGTCTGGCGTCTGATGGGCTTTTGGACCCGCATGAAAATTTTCAGCCAAATTTTGGCCTCGCTCTTTGAAGAAGAGGAAGAAATTTCTGCAGAGCAAATCGAAGCCCTAAAACAAAAAGGTGCCTTGGAATTGCTTTTGGATGAAATGGGGCAGATTTTGCCCGGTGTGAAAAAACACCTGATTGACGAACGCGATCTGTATATGGTCGAAAAAATCCGCCAAGCCCCCGGAGAAAAACTGGTGGCCGTGGTGGGAGCAGGCCATGTGCCAGGCATGTTGGCCCATTGGGAAGACACCACAATTTCACTTGAAGATCTGGATCAGGTTCCTCCCCCGAGCCTGTTTTCGCAAGTGATGCAATGGCTGATTCCCGCGCTGGTAGTGGTCTTGCTGGTGGCTGGTTTTTTTGTGGGCGGCAAGCAGGGAACCACTTGGGAAAAGGGCCTCAAAGGCCTAGCTGGCTGGACCGTTGTAACGGGTGGATTGGCTGGCCTGGGCGCGCTCTTGGCACGGGCTCACCCACTCACAATTTTGGCCTCGGTGCTGTCGGCCCCGATTACCACTTTGCACCCCTTAATTGGCGTGGGTTATGTCGCAGGTCTGGTGGAAGCCTGGCTGCGCAAACCCCGGGTGAAAGACTTTGAAGCTCTGCACGAAGATATTCAGAGCATGAAAGGTTGGTGGCGCAACCAAGTCACCCGGATTCTCTTGGTCGTTTTGCTCTCCAGTCTTGGGGCGAGCCTCGGTACCTTTATTGGCTATGGCTGGCTGATCGAGAATCTGTTTAAAGGCTAATTTGAGAGCGGAGTTACGGTTTCAAAACCCGAGGTTCCGGTAAATGCTGCCGGGCTTCTCAGGCTAATGAGGCTGCCATTCTTCTTTAGACTGGCAGAAACCAAATACCACTCTTGATTTACCTTCTTGAACTTAAATAAACAGGTCCCTTCATACAAAGCCACAGTATTTCGATTTTCCAAGAGTGGGGCATTGACCACACGTGTAAAACTCGCTTGAATTTCAGTGGAATAATGTTTAATCTCTAAATTTTTATATTCCATCGAATTATAAAACTGAAAATAGAAGGGGCCATAATACAGATTATTGAGATAAAAAGGGGTACGGAGTTGAATGAATTTGAGAATTTCATCATTATTCTGATGATTGATCGCCAAAAATATCTCATCGATTTTTTTTCGAATCAGGGCATCATTCTCGGCATTAAAAGCAACCGCAGCAGGGTTTGATGCCTGATCTGGCTGAGTTATCGCTGTACCATCCGCTTCATTTTCACAGGCCTGATTACTGGTTTTATCCGGAAAAGCCACAGTCATTGTTTGCGCATCTTTGGGTGGGGTCCATTTACCAGTGCCTTTAAAGACAGTGACATGCGTACAACTCGCTTTGAGACGGGTGATGGTAAGTGACGCCTCATATCCAACGCCAGAAGAAAGCCCAGGCTCTTGAATCGGATAACCTGAAGCCAATTCATTCAGACTGATAGAACGCAAAAGTTTGATTTTATTGTCTGAAGTCGTAAAGGTGACTTGGATATCCGAGATTTTCCCATTGCTATCCGTTTCAGGCACACTTTGCTGAATGCGTAAGGGCGGAACAGTCGAAGCGGCAGATGCCATTGGAGTCGGACTGACTGTAAGTTGTGGATCTTTACTTGGATTCGAAGGGACCAAAGGGCGGGGACGTTCTGTACTGGGAGAAGGGTTGGGGCTGGGTGTAAAAAAGCGGTCATTGGCAACGGGAGCGGAACAGGCTGTGAAAGAAAAAACCACAGCCAAAATCCGAGTCGAACGATTAAACATGACAACTACCTCTAGCAGCTATTTCGATCTAAACAATCGTTTTTTACATTTTACTAAATATTCTGTAAAAAACAAGAGCTGCGAAAAAGAAAAATTTATCAATTAGTCTTGCAGGGTTTTTAAAATGGCCGGGGACACGCCTGAATCTGTCAAGATTTTTTTCATTTCGAAGGCCCGATTGCTCTTGGCCTCTTCGCCCAAAGACAGACCGAGGGTGACCAATCCCAGCAAGGCCGAAGACTCTGGGGAGCGATTGACCAAACTGCCCATTTTTTGGTAAAGCGGGCAAAGCTGCTTTGATTCGTGCAATTTTTGGCTCAGAGCTTGGAGTGAGCCCTCTTTTTTGCTGTCTTTTAAAAGGCGCAAAACAGCTTCTTTTTGGGCCAAGGTCAGACTGGGTTTGGTGCTTTTGGCAAGCAAATCGTTGATTTTTTGCAGACGAGCGGTCAACGCGGGGCTTTCGGAATCAACCAAGGGCAATTGATTGAGGCCCTTTCCTTCAGGCATTTTCTGGGTATTTAAGTGGTCTTGTGGGGGTGCTGTTGTGTCAGGTTTGGCAACAGGAACCTTCTCAGTCGGGTTCTTTTTACCCGCAGCCAGCTGCGTTGTTTTTTCAAGGGGCTGTGCTGCCCCAGAGCCAGAGACCTGAAAATTCATGAAAGACTCCTGTGCCGATTGGATATTTTTATTATAGCCCTGTTTGGCTAAATATGACGTCTCAGGCACAGAATTCAGCGTTTTTTACTCTACGGCATTGCTAGCGGCACTGCCACCCTCAGAAACAGAAAACATCAGGCGATAATAATTGCTGCCACCCCAAATGGGTAAAGAGACGGCAGGCAAATTATTCCATTTTTGCATAAAGCTCTCGGCATCAATCTCTACATAAGGGCCTGAACGGGATTCATGCAGAATTAACATATTGCGGCGGGCATTGTACCCCACCACCAGCACATAATGCTCACGATCAAGAGAACCGAAATCAAGCAACGCCATAACGGGGTGGCCCTGGTGTAATTCCAACAACAGATTCTCCAAGCTGCCATCGCGAAATGCATTCACCGTTAAACCTTTGCTCTTGAGGTAGGTTTGCACAACTTCATAACTGGTGCCCAGATTCAGAGGGTTGTTTTCGTTGACAACCGTCTGATAATCGATCTCTTGGTCCCAATATTGCAGCAGCATTGTCATCACGGCCTGACCACAGGTATTGTCTTGGCCTTGGGTTACAAAAGGCACAGGCGAAAGATAAACGGCCCCATTATTGCCAGTCACCAAGGATTTGCCATTGCCAAATTGGGTGGCCCGGTTTTGCAAGCGAAAACTGCTGAAACGATTGAGCCCCGTATTTAAACTGCTGTCCTGGGTGGGCACCACCGGGGGCGAGCAAGCCGAAAGCAGCAGCAGGGGTAAAAAGCCTGAAACAAGACTTCTGCAAACATATTTGAGCGATTGTTGAAACGGGTGTTGAAACATAAAATTAGCATACCTCCTGGTTTAAGCTCAGGGGGCAAGAGAATTGAACTCCTGCCCCCTGGGTCAATCGAGATCTTCAGCTCAGCCCTAAATCGTCCCTGTGGCATCTACCTCCACAGGTGTTGTACTCATCTCCAGACCGGGTCTGGGCATACCAGGGCCAAAACCAACCCCTTTC
>CAZRFI010000107.1:11596-14684 GCA_964598905.1 uncultured Candidatus Sericytochromatia bacterium
GCGCCATGGCCCAGAGCCAACCCCGTGTCAACAAAGCTTTGGCGTTGCTCTGCTGTCAAAATGGCGTGTAATTGGGCCAATTGGGCCAGACCATGGTTGGCTTTTTCGGGGCGATTGGCCTTTAAAAGTGTGACCAGATTCGCCGCACTGGGACTGGCCGCATCCAATTCAGCCTGAATGGCTGTGCGATTGGCTTGCATGGCTGCCTTTTGGCCTTCAAAATCCGGTTTATTGGTTTCAAAAGCAGCTTTGATGCTGGCCTGCTGATCTGCTGTTAAATTGAGTGTGCTGGTCAGGCGCTCAATGCCTAGCACCCCTTTGTCGGTCATTGAGACCTCGGTTCGAGCGGGTCGATTGGCTTCGCGTTCAGCCATTTGGGTTTCCCGTTCGACCTGTTTGGCTTTGACCTGGGATTTTTGCTCAGCGGTCAAAATTTGCCAGCTTTTGATCATCAACTCTGCTTGGCTTTGCAATTGGGCATCGTGATTGGGGGCATTTGCGCTTAGCTGTGTCTCTAAAGCTGAGACATCAAAGCTGCTTGAGAGAAAAGCGGCTTCAATCTGAGCTTTGATCTCGGCTTGTTTGCTGCTATCGGGTGCAGCAGGCTGTTCGGGCTTGTAGGCTTCGCGCAGAGCCTGCAAAGCGGTTTTTTGTTCGTCACTCAAAGTGAGGCCTGCAAAGTCAATACCGCCGATTCCCATACCAGGCCCCTTGCCTTGAGGGTCAGCTTGGCCACCTCGGCCACCGTGCGGCCCCTTCTGGGTGCCTCCAGCAGCAAAGCCATTCAAACCTTGGGTCTGTAAGGTATTGGTATCGAGCGAAGCACTGGTCAATGCCGAGCCGAGATTGCCACAGGCAGTCATCAAACTGAGGGCCATCAGGCCGCCGAGGGTGGTTTTAAGCAGGGTAGTGATTTTCATTTTCTTAACCTTTCTGATTGTGAGGCGTTTGCCTTTTGATGTCTCTATCTTCGCAAGTACGTGTAAACAAACTAGCTGTGAATTGTAAACGGCATGTAAAAGAATGTAATAATTAACTTGCCTAATTGGCAAGTTAATTCAAAATAGGAGAAGCAGACGCTTTTCTGGTACAATCCCTGCAATCCGTCTTGTCATGGAGAGCCGAAAGAGTTGAAAGGAAGTCCCTATGTCTGAAACAGCTGAAACACCCCAACCCGAGTCACCAAAATCTGAGTCACACCCAGCTAAAAAAACCGCCAACAACAAATGGAAGTTGATTCTCGGTGGGTTTGTTTTTCTGCTGCTCTCTGCAGGGGTGGGTATGGGCACCTTTCAGTTGATGCAATTTAAAGCCAAAGCGGAAGGGCTGGCCACCGGCTACGCAGAAGCCGCCATTACGGCATATCAAATGGATCGCTATGCCCGTCCCCTGCCCGATCGGATTTTTGAATCAGGCCCCTATCGCGTCGAAACCAAAACCCATGGCACACCGCCACAATTGCATATCAATGTACGCGATCGCTATTTGAATATCACCCACTACGCCCTGGATCGCCAATTTGATGTCTCGGGCCGCCCCGCACCGCCCCCCAATGAAGGCCAAGAAAACACAGCGGGTGTGCGCAACTGACAGTGGGTCAATAACTGGACTATCTGCCTTTGGTACAATGAGAAGAGATTGCAGCAATAAATGAGGAACCACCATCATGCCCAAAGCGAAATCCCCAGTCTATACCCTGCTCGGCGGAGCCGGGGCCATGGGCCAGATTACCTTCAAGGATCTGATCGAAACCACCCCCGCTGGCAGCCAGATTATCATCGCCGATTACCAGCTTGAAAAAGCCCAGGCCCTGGTCAAAGCCTGTGGTCGCAAAGGTGTAAAAGCTGTCCGGGTTAATATCCACGAACCCCAGGCCGCACTCGAAGCCCTGAAAGGGACCAGCGTTCTGCTCAATTCTCTGCCTTATGAATACAATCTAAAGGTGATGGAGTTGGCATTGGCATTAAACGCACATTACCTCGATTTGGGCGGGCTCTTTCACATGACCCGCAAACAGATGGTCTATCATGAACAATTTGAAAAGGCCGGGCTCTTGGCCTTGCTGGGGATTGGCGCTGCGCCGGGAATTAGCAATTTATTGGCCCGGTTGGCCGTCGACCCCATGGAAAGTGTACATGCCATCCATATTCGACTGGCTGCAGTAGACAAAACCCGCTACCGCAATAAACCCGCTCTTTCGGTGTCTTATTCATTTAAAACAATCATGGAAGAGTTTTCGCTGCAACCAGCCCTGTATACCAAAGGACGTTACCGTTTTATCAAGCCCATGTCAGGCCAACATGCCCATCGTTTTCCCGCCCCCGTGGGCACCCAATACCCCATGTACACCCTGCATTCGGAAGTGGTGAATTTGGCAGAAAGTTATAAGGCCAAAGGGGTCGAAGAGGTCAGTTTTAAAATTGCCTTTGACCGCGACTTTGTCGAAAAAGTGCGTTTTTTAAGGGATTTGGGTTTGGCCTCACACACACCTGTGGCATTCCAACAGGGTCAGGTAACGCCCATTGATCTGCTCAATGCCGTCGTCATGAATCAACCTGGCCCAACAGCCAGCAGCGAGAGCAAACAATACGAAGTGATCCGAGCGGTGGTCAAAGGCGTTGAACAGGGCAAACGCGTGACCTGGGTCAACGATTTACACACCCAAGGCATGCCTGAATGGGGCATTGGCACAGACATAGATACGGGCTCCCCACCATCGGTGGCAGCACAAATGTTGGTCAAAGGCCTGATCACTGCCCGTGGGGTTTTGCCGCCAGAACAGAGCATTCCCCCAGAGCCCTTCTTTGCGGCACTTGAAAAACGGGGCATGCACATTCACTGCAGCCGCAAAGCGGGCTGGCGCACAGCCACCTAAGCGCTAAGGCAAGCTGAACTCAACTTGGTTCAAAGAGGGATCACAGACCCCGCGTTTGGCACCTGTATCGTCCAAACGGCGGGCAACCAAACCCTGAACAAGGGGAGCGCCACTGGCCGGATGCACAGTTATGGTTACTTCGCTGCCCAAAGGACTGTGCCCCCAGACAAAATAGCCCCGGCTGTCGGTTTTCAGGGTTTGCTCAAAACCTGT
>CAZRFI010000108.1:0-14479 GCA_964598905.1 uncultured Candidatus Sericytochromatia bacterium
CCATCCAGCCGAATCGCGGGCAGGGCAATACTGCCCATAAAATAGGCCATCAGGGTGTGGCCCATTTCGTGTACCACCGATTCAAAGACCCAGCCAATGGTTTTAAACAGAAAAAAAGGCAGCGAAAAGATCCCCGCCAAGACCAAACCCCAGCCCAAATGAAAAAAGGGCGAGCGTTTGCTGGCCTGGGCTTTGTAGATCGGGTCCATCCAGGCTTGGTAGACAAAAGATTTGGCCGCAGGTTCAGCCTGAACCCTGCTAGGCTCTGAGAGCGGCTGCTGAACCCGCTTCAGCACAGTGCCACATAAAGAACACAACAGTGCCGTTTCTGAATTTTGGGTCTGGCATTGGGGACATTGACTGCCTAAATCGCTCATCAACCCACCTCTTTATTCACATTTTATTCAAAAAACCAGCGCAAGCCATCCAGCAAAGACCAGAGCCCTGCCAAAAACAACAGTGCAGCAGACACCCGGTTGATGAATTGGCCGCGAGATTTGAGCAAGCCCAGCTGTTTGCTCAGACCTGTAAACAAACTGGCCAAAAAGAGCAGGAGGGTATAGCCCAGACCATAAACCGCCATCGTCGCCACAGAGAGAAAGGTACTTTTGGCCGTTGCCGCCAAAGCCATGACCCCAAATAGCACAGGACTTGCACAGGGTGAGCTGATCAGGGCAAAGGCCATCCCAACGCCAAACGGGCCTGTATTGGGCATACGCTGAATCAGCTGTGGCAAAGGCAAACGGATCCAATCCAACATGGCTGCCGCCATTGCCAAAACGAGCAAAGCCACACTGATCAAGAACCAGCCCCGGTACTGCACCAAAACAATGCGTCCCAGGCCCGAAACCAAGCCCAAGACACTGTTGATCACAACCACCCCCAAGACAAAGGCTCCCGCTTTGCGCAAGGCATCCCCCCGGCTTTGGATCTGCAAAGTGCCGATATAACCCAAATTGAGCGGCAAAAGCGCCAAAATACAGGGTGAAATGCTGCCCAAAATTCCGCCCACAAAGGCCAAACCGAGTAAGCCAGGCAAAGGCAGGCCCGGCCCCTGTTGGGCCAGGAGATCACGAAAACCCCCTTCGCTAAAATTGAGCCCCTGTTCAAGCCAGAGCGGCTGAAACAGGGCAACCAGACCCAAACCCAACAAAACCAACAGCCCCCCCAACAGCCCCCAGACACGCAAAGAACCTGCGCTGAGAGACTTCTGCTGAAGCGGTTTGGGAGAAATGGGCATGGATTTAAGGGTTGAGTGTTTTTAAAGCTTGGTCCAAAGCCATTTGGTATTTTTCGGGTTTTTCTTCAGCGATCAACAGCGTTAAGATCTGTTTGCTCTGGGGATCGATCACAGCCACAATGCCTGTGTGATTGCCATATTTCTCAAAAAAGGCCTCAAGGCCCAGGGCTTTGACCTGCTTCTCTGCTTGGGCCAGGGTTTTGCGGTTACTGACATCCAGCGTGACCCATTGAGTGCGGTGCTGGTAGGTCTTGTTTAAACGGCTCAAAAGTGGGGCTATTTTTTTACAGACGGCACAGGTATCTGATTTGAGCAAGACCACCAACGGTTGAGTTAAGCCTTTTGAGACAGATTGGGCTGGGGGTGAAGATCCCTGATTTTCGGCCTGAGCTGTTAAACAAAATGCAGACAAAAACAGCCCCATCAGGGCCAATCGAGAGGGTCTAAAGGTCTTCAAAATATGAACCCCTTGTTCCAGGTTTAAACGTCACTCTCAGTTTAACTGGCTCTGACCAAATTTGGCACAGACACAGGCTGTTTTATACTTATTCTGTTGCTTTTTCTGGCATGAGCATAGGCTGCCAAAGCTCAATTTTGCGCCCTTCTGGATCCATAATCCAGGCAAATTTGCCATTTTCATGGGTTTCGGGGCCCTGTTGAATGGCAATTCCTTTTGAAGTCAGCTCTTCAATCATTTCATCGAGATTGTCAACACGGTAATTGATCATATAGGGCTCTTCGCTGGGCTGAAACCATTGAGACTCTTTATCTGCAATCACCCAGACAGTTGCTCCCCCATCTCCTGCCGTGTCTAAGGGCCACTTTAATACGGCTGCGCCAAAATCCTCCAAAACCAAACCCAAATGGGTTTGGTACCATTCGGTCAAAGCCTTTGCATCGCCTTTGGCTTTAAAAAATACGCCGCCTATCCCTGTGATCTTTGCCATGGTCTGGATTCCTCATTGAATATATATACACCCAGTATACACCCAAGTCAGAGAGCGTCAATTTGAGACCCGTAGATTCTGAGGGTGAATGCTGCCATTCAAAAACCAGGTGTGCATTTCACCTTTGCCTTTGACCTCAATCACGCCCCGATTTTCAAGTTTGAATTGTTTGTTGAGTTGATTGCGGGTGGCATCCGTGATTTGAATCCGACCTGGCAACCCATGGGACTCCATGCGACTGGCTGTATTCACCACATCACCCCACAAATCGTACAAAAATTTGCGGGTGCCGATCACCCCCGCCACCACAGCACCGGTATCGATGCCAATGCGAATATGCAGATCCAGCTGGTTTTCTTGGTTAAAGAGCCTCATGGCTTTGAGCATGTCCAGGGCCATTGAACAAACCCGCCTGGCATGGTCAGCGACAGGCATGGGCAGGCCCGCCACAGCCATATAAGCATCGCCAATCGTTTTGATTTTTTCGATCCCGTGTTGGTCTGCAATGTTGTCGAATCGCGTAAAAATATCATTGAGTATATTGACCAAGGTCTCTGCACTCACCGACTGGGCAAAATGGGTAAAGCCCACAATATCGGCAAACAAAACAGTGGCTTCGGTAAAACTGTCTACCATCAGATCGGTGAGCCGATCGTCTCTGATTTTGGGTCGGTCTTTGAGGCGTTCCACAATTGACTGCGGCAACACATTCAACAACAGGCGTTCAGATAGTGCCTGTTCCATCACCAATTGTTCGTAAAGTTGGGTGACTTCATCCCGCTGTTGGGCAATTAAATCGCGATTGGATTCCACTTCCTCAATTTTCTGTTCCAGGGCCAGACTATAGACCTTTAATTTGCGGTGCAAAAGTCTGACCTCCAACAAATTACGCACCCGTGCCAAAACCTCAGGCAATTCGATCGGTTTGGTCAGAAAATCCGTGGCGCCACTGTTGAGGGCATGTAATTTATGCGAAGGTTCAGCCGTGATCACCAAAATCGGCAAATAGCCATTCGGGTCGCTCTGTTTTAAACCCTCCATGACCTCAAAGCCATTCATGCCGGGCATCATTAAATCGAGCACGATCAGATCAAAATGGTTCTCGCTGTGAAGCAAACACACCTCTTGGGGCACCTGTGTGGATGACAACGCAGTATACCCTGCGGCACTCAAAATACGGCTGAGCAGAATAATATTGACCTGTAAATCATCCACGATCAAGATTTTAGAGTTGAAGAGATCTGGAGAAATTTCAACGCTAACTGCGGCAGTATCTGGCATTCAATTAACGCCCCCCACTGTGAAAAGAATACTCAAAGGCCGTGTTTAAGGTATCCATAAATTCAATCACAACGATCGGTTTGGTCAGATAGCGAAAAAAACCTGCGAGCATCCCCCGTTTGATATCTGAAGACATGGCATTGGCACTCAGTGCCACCACGGGAATATAGCTGGTTTTGGGATCTGCTTTGAGTATTTTTAAGACTTCCAAGCCACTCAAACCGGGTAAATTAATATCCATTAAGATCACATCTGGCAGGTTTCTCTGCGCCATTTCAATCCCCATATTGCCATCTGTGGCCTTTAAAAGCCGAATCTGGGGATAGCGTGAAACGATCATTTCAACCAGTTTCATATTTGCCGGATTGTCTTCGACATAGAGCAAAGTCTGCATACGCAATGGATTCAAATTGCTCAATGGGCTCAATGGGAGATTGGCCTCTCCCCTGAGAGACTCATCTGGGGGACTGACTTCGTTGAGTTCAAACCAAAATGTGCTGCCTTCACCGACTTTGCTCTCAACCCCAATCTCACCCCCCATCAATTCAACCAATTGCCGGGCCACAACCAGACCAATCCCAGTGCCCTCAACGCCCCCGGCTTCTTGGCCCAGCCTTTGAAAAGGTTTAAACAATTGGGAGAGTTCCTCAGCAGAGAGCCCGGCACCCGTATCTCTGATTGAAATGCGCATGCGGCCAGGCGAAATCTGGGCAAAATTGGCTTCGACCTTGCCAGACTTGAGATTGTATTTAATTGCATTCGAAAGCAGGTTGATCAAAACCTGCTTTAATCGGGTGCGATCGGCAGAGACAAAATACGGGGGGACAAAGGGTGGAAAAATCACTTCGATGCCGTATTTACGGGCAATCGGATCCGTCATGCTCTGGCATTCCAGCATCATTTCGGCCAAAGAGACGGGCTCCATTGAGAGCGGCACCTGGCCCGATTCAATTTTGGCCAGGTCGAGAATTTCATTGATCAGACTCAGCAAATGCCAACCTGCATGCAAAATCTGATCAATTCTGTCTTTTTGCTCAGGTTTTGGTGCTGGCCGATCCAATTCCATCAATTGGGCAAACCCCAAAATCGCATTAAGGGGGCTGCGCAGTTCGTGGCTCATGCTGGAAAGAAATTCAGATTTGGCCAGATTGGCTTTTTCAGCCCCCGTTTTGGCGATTTCCAATTCGGCGTTGGTCTGTTGCAAGGTCTGTTCAAAGCGCTTCAATTCGGTCACGTCACGGGCGGCGGCAAAAACCCCCTGCAAATTGCGATCGCGATCATAAAAAGTGGTCACATTATACGAGACCACTGTTTCTTTGCCGTTTCTGGCACGGGCCGTGAGTTCAAAATTGGTGACTTTTTTCTCACTTAACACGCGTTTGATGGCATTTTCGGCCCTTTCGGGATCGGTAAAGTATTTTTTAAAGGGGGCCCCGATCAGTTCATCGCGGGTGCAGCCCGTCAGGGCCTCCATTTGTTTATTGACATCGGTGATAATCCCTGACGGATCAGAGGTCACCAATGCATCGATATTGGATTCAAACAGCGAACGGGTATAAAACTGATGATCGCGCAGGCGCTGATCCAATTTTTTTTGCTCGGCTTCGACCTGTTTGCGGGCCGTATTGTCGGTGCCAATTAACAAATAGCCAATGATCGTTTCGTGAACATCGCGCAAAGCCGTGACCGAGACCACAGCCGGAAAACGGCTGCCATCTTTGCGAAAATAGGTCAATTCATAGATGTCTTCGATCCCGCGAGAGGCCTTAAACACCAAAGCCTCAAAACCCGGAGCGATCGATGTGCCCAATTCGTCACTGAGCGCTTTGGCGCGGACAATCACCTCTTGGGGATCGGAGATATCTGCAGGCGTGATTTGATTCATCACCTCTGCAGCGGTATACCCCAACATGCGCTCAGCGCCCACATTAAAGATCTGAATCACGCCATTGGCATCGGTGGCAATACTCGAAAAATTGGCAGAATTAAAAATCGCATTTTGCAGGGCTCCGGCCTTGCTGAGCGCTTCTTCGGCCTGTTTTCGGGCCGTATTGTCGGTGCCAATCAGCAAATAGCCAATGATTGTTTCGTGCGCATCACGCAAGGCCGTAACTGAGACCACAGCAGGAAAACGGCTGCCATCTTTGCGAAAATAGGTCAACTCATAGATGTCTTCGATCCCGCGTGAAGCTTTAAACACCAGGGCCTCAAAGCCCGGTGCAATCGATGTGCCCAGTTCGTCACTGAGTGCTTTGGCGCGGATGATAATTTCTTGGGGATCGGAGATATCTGCAGGCGTGATTTTATCTACCACGTCTGCAGCCGCATAACCCAACATGCGTTCGGCCCCCACGTTAAAAATCTGAATCACGCCTTTTTCATCGGTAGCAATGCTCGAAAAATTGGCCGAGTTGAGGATCGCTTTTTGCAAAGCCCCCGTTTTGAGTAGTGCCTCAACCCGCTGATTTTCGATCACCGCTTCGGCATTTTCGGCCGCATTGAGGCTGTCTGAGGAGATCAATGTCTCAGACATGGCCAATGCGCATGCCTTGCTTGTAGTGAACCCCGACTTTGGCATCGAGTTGAACACGATCCGCCTCAAATAAGATCACCATGTCTGAACCCCCAAAGGCAAAGAAACCAAATTCTTCGCCTTTCACCAACTCGGCACCGACCTCTGCAGTAAAATTGACCGACGAAACCTGGGCCATGCCGATGGGCAACACAGCCACCAACCCCAAAGGCGAATCCAGCACCAACAGTCCCCGATCCTGGGAAAATTGGTAACCTGTCCCATCAATACAATTCAGTGTGCCATCGGCCTGTTTGACCACATCCATGATCACATGTCCCGGAATTTTGCGGGCCTCTTTAACACGGCCTGCCACTGGCACATGAAACCGGTGGTAATCGTTGACATCCAAAAAGCTGTGGCTAAAAATCCCGCCCTCGAATCGGCTTTGGTAAGGGCTGCCGTCGAGCAAATCGAAAATTGACCAGGTCAACCCTTTTACCGTGATTGTGGCTTCGGCATTAATCGGCCATTGCCCTTGATACACACTGTCAGCGGGTGAGACCACAATGTTATCATCACTGATCGAAGCCACGGGCCTTTTGCCCGGGCGAACCTGACGGGCAAAGAACTGGTTAAAGGTCAGCCAGCCACTGGGGGCAGGGGCATAGTCACTTAAATGAAAATCCGGGCTTTTGAGAAAGCCCTCAATTCCAGCTGCAGAGGCGGGGGTATCGAGAAAGGCCCCCCAGTCTTTGGCAAATTCACAGGCCCAGCGCTGAAAGACATCGTCTTTTTGCAAAATCTGATCGGGTGAACAACCGATCAAATAGTAAAAGGTGTTTAAATGGGCATTTAGGTTGCGCTCAGTCGGAATGAGCGTGACCATTTCATTTAAAAACTTAAAATACTGTTCTAAACTAATCAAATTGGGCAGATCGGCTGTGCGAATCGATTCAAGCAAGGCTGCTTTTAAATCCGATCTGGCCCAGAGCAGATCCATCAGTTCTTGCACAATCAATTGGGAAGAAGAGGCGGTATTGCCATTTTTGTGTGCGGTCATCATCAGCGGAGGGCTCCTTTAAATGTGGCTTGGGGGCCGAGATACTCTTCGATGCGCAGCAATTGATTGTATTTGGCCAGCCGCTCTGAACGCGCTGGCGCCCCTGACTTGAGTTGGTCTGCATGTGTGGCGACCGCCAAATCTGCCAAAAAGGCATCTTCTGTTTCACCCGAACGGTGAGAGAAGAGACAGGTATAACCGGCACTTTTTGCCATTTCAACGGTTTTGAGTGTTTCCGAAACCGTGCCTATCTGATTGGGTTTGATCAAAACTGAATTGGCAACGCCCTGTTTGATGCCCTCGGCAAGGTATTTTGAATTGGTGACAAAGATATCGTCCCCAGTGAGTTGGACACTGTTTCCCAGCTCTTGAGTCAGGGCTTTCCAGCCCTCCCAATCAGTCTCAGCCAGACCATCTTCAAGGCTGACTATCGGATATTTTGAACACAAATTGGCATAATAGGCCACCATTTCTTTGGCCGTTAAGATCGTTTGATCGGCCTTTAAGTTGTATTTGCCATTGTGATAAAACGTATTGGCTGCGGCATCCAAAGCCAAGGAAATATCTTTGCCCGGTTTGTAACCGGCTTTTTCAATCGCTTCGATTAACAGATCCAGGGCATCTTGATTGGACGAGAGACGGGGAGCAAAGCCGCCTTCATCGCCCACAGAAGTTGAAAGTTCTTTGGACTTGAGCAAAAGCTTGAGTGCTTGGTAGGTTTCACAGCCCATGCGATAGGCCTCATGAAAAGATTCAGCCCCCACTGGCACAATCAAAAACTCCTGGATATCCAAATAATTATCTGCGTGAGTGCCACCATTGATAATATTAAAAAAGGGTGTCGGTAAGTGGTGGGCCATTTCCCCCCCCAAATAGCGAAAAACGGGCAAGCCCCTGTTTTTGGCCGCAGCTTTGACCACGGCAATCGATACTGCGAGCAAGGCATTGGCCCCCAATTTGTGTTTGTTTTCGGTGCCGTCGAGGTTGTTTAAAAAGGCATCAATCGCAAACTGGTCCTCGGGATCGTGGCCCAATAATTCTGGTCCAATCACTTTTTGGACATTTTTGACTGCTTTGAGTACTCCCAGCCCCTGAAAACGTTTTTTATCGTTGTCACGCAGCTCAAAGGCCTCTTTGCTGCCAGTGGAAGCTCCCGAAGGCACCGAGGCCCGGCCCAGAATCCCATTGTCGAGAGTGACATCGACCTCAATCGTCGGATTCCCCCGTGAATCAATAATCTCTCTGGCTTTGATGGCTTTAATTTTTGACATAAATACGTCCTCTTTGTGATTTAATTTTCAGATTCAACAGAATCAGTTAGGGGGGCCTGGTTCCAAACATGGCCAGGGCGCAAATCGATAATCTCCAGGCGGTGATTCGACTTTTGTTGATCGGGGTAAGGACCTCTGGCCAAAACCAAAACCCCTTCTGTCAGTCCTGCTACCTGCCCCCAACTTTTGGCAAAACTGTTCCAATCAGCGGGGTGAACAGGCGCATAAAAAGGCAAAACCCCATAAGAAAACTGCAGCCGATGACAGGTTGCTTCGTGGGGACTGACCCCCAAAATCCAAACCGGCAGCATAAAACGCGCCACCATCCGTGCTGTATATCCCGAAACAGTGGGCACAATCACCGCCAGCGGCGACAATTGCTCCACAGCATGTAAGACATTGCGTGAAATAAAATCCACCAAATTGACATCTGTGGTCCGTTTATATTCGTCAAAAACAGTTTTGGTCTGGTTCAACGATCGGCTCGGTTCAGTCGCGGTGGCAATCAAGACAAGCATTTTCACGGCCTGGACCGGAAACTGGCCCAGTGCAGACTCTTCGGAAAGCATGACACAGTCGCTGCCATCGAGAATGGCATTGGCAACATCCGTTGATTCTGCCCGCGTGGGACGGAAATGATCCACCATCGAAGCCAACATCTGTGTCGCCGTAATCACGGGTTTGCCCAATTGATTGGCTTTGCGAATCAACTGTTTTTGAATCACCGCAATTTGCTCAAGGGGCGTCTCGACGCCCAAATCCCCACGGGCCACCATAATCCCATCAGAGACCCGCAAAATTTCATCAATCTCGTTCAGGGCTGCAGCTCTTTCGATTTTGGCAATGATAAAGGGATCATAGCCCTTTTCATTTGCAGCAAGTCGCACGGCAGCAATATCCGCAGCCGTCTCAACAAAAGACTGGCTGATTGCATCCACCCCATTTTCCAAGGCGAATAAGAGACAGGCTTTGTCGTGTTCGGTAAAGGCACTGATACCCAGACTAATTCCTGGCAGGTTAATTCCTTTGTGGGAGCGCAACTCTCCCCCCATCCGCAATTGACACTGCACATCATGGCCAACAACCTGGAGCACTTCCAATTGAATAATGCCGTCGTTGAGCGAGAGCAAATCCCCCGGAGAAACGACAGCAGCCAGATTTTGAAAACTCACACTGACCCGTTCTTGATTACCAACGATCGCTTCGCTGGTCAGGTTAAATAAATCCCCTTTGTTTAAATAAACGGGTTCTGATTCCAAAGGTCCAATTCTCATTTTGGGGCCTGGCAAATCAGCCAAAATGGTGATCCGCTGCCCTGCCAAGAGTGCTGCCCTACGCAGATTTTGAATCACATTCAAATGCCAGTCAAAATCCCCGTGAGAGAAGTTGAGGCGGGCAATATTCATGCCCGCTTGGATCATTTCCAGTAAGATTTCAGGCGATTCTGAGGCCGGGCCAATCGTACAGACAATTTTGGTTTTATTGGAAGCCAGTTTGATCGGAGCTTGGCAAACGGTTTGATAGGCTTTTTCGGGCAATACCGTGTTCATTTAAACGTCCAGGTCTTTTTCAGAATTTGAAATGATCACTTTTAAAGCGCTCTCGCGGGCAGCATGGAGAAAGACATCATAGGCCTTGCAGATCTCAGACAGAGGAAAGCGGTGCGTGACTAATTTTTGGGGTTCAATTCGGCCCGACTTAACCAGCGTCAGCAACATAGGCAAAGTTGCAGTATCGAGCAGACGTGTGGTCAGGGTAATATTGGCTGACCAGAGCTTTTCCAGGTGCAATTCAACCGATTGACCATGCACCCCGATATTGGCAATGTGCCCACCGGGAGCGATGATCCCCTGGCAGATATCAAACGTCTCCCCAAGCCCGACGGCTTCAATCGCCACATCGACCCCGGCATAATCTGTCAACGCCATGACGTGCTCCACCGCTTTGCCGTCGGAACTCTGGACCAGGTCTGTCGCTCCAAAGGACAAGGCCATTTCGAGGCGGTTGGCATCCTTATCGATCATAATGATCTGTGCAGGCGAATACAATTGCGCAGTTAAAAGGGCAGAAATTCCGACGGGACCCGCCCCGACAATTGCCACGCGGTCTCCAGGTTTGACCTGTCCATTTAAGACCCCACATTCCAGGCCTGTGGGCAGGATATCGCTGAGCATAACCCCGGATTCGGCATCAATTTCGGCGGGCAAAAGATAAAGGCTTGTGTCCGCGTAAGGGATGCGGACATATTCAGCCTGAGTCCCATCGATGGTATTGCCCAATTGCCAACCCCCTGTTTTGCAGTGAGAGTACATGCCTTTGCGACAAAAGCTGCAGCGGCTACACGAAGTGACACAGGCGATAATCACCCTGTCTCCAGGTTTAAAACTGGTCACGTTTTCACCCACAGAGGCGATCACCCCCACCCCTTCGTGCCCCAAGATGCGGCCCGGGGTTACAGTGGGGACATCGCCTTTGAGAATGTGAATATCTGTCCCACAGAGGGTGGTCTGGGTGATGCGCACGAGGGCATCACTGGCCGAGAGCAGAATAGGACGGGGCCGAGTTTCCAAGGCAATCTGATTGGGCCCTTTGAATACCAGGGCTTGCATGGTTTGTAACACTTGGGAATGATCTAAAAGATAGGTCATGGGGTTCTCTTTTCTTAATGGGAAATCGATAAGGCAATCGCTCGAAATTCAATCGTCTGGCTTAAGTGAGTTGATTTGTTTTGGCCATCGCTTTTCCGGCACTGCGCAGAGATTCTGGGCAATCGAAACGCCCGGTGTGAATTTCAATCAAAACGAGTTCGTCGCTGTGTGTGGCCTGGACCAATGCCGCTTCCAATTCAGCTTCGGTATGTACATCGATTCCGATTCCCCCGCCAAAAACCGCTACCAATTTGTGATAATTCCAAGGCTGGATATCGTTATAGGGGCGATCGACGATCACCCTTTCGATCGTATAGCCGTCGTTATTGAGCAAAAAAACGAGGGGTTTGAGTCCATTGCGAATCATGGTGGAGATCTCTTGACCAGTAACTTGAAAAGAACCATCCCCCACGAACAAAACCACTTGTCGATCAGGTGCTGCCATAGCCGCACCCAGCGTTGCCCCAACACTGTAGCCAATCGAACCATAAAAAGTCTGACCAATAAATTGGGCCCCTTCGGGCATCAACATCTCTGCAGCACTGAAGAGTGAGACCCCCGTTTCGGCAATCACAATGGCATCGTCTGCAAGAAAATGACTCATGCGATCGAAAAAACGTTTGACGGTTAGCGCAGCTTGAGGTTGTGGTGTATAGACTTCGTTGGGGCGGTGGGTACAGGTCAAGACGGCAGAGGGAATGGCCACTTCTGCGGGTTTGATTTTACTCAATTTTTGGGTGAGCCCCCAGATAAAATCACCGAGAAAGACATTTTCGTAATAGTGGTGTTTGATTCTGACCGTGCGAATATTGGCCCGGATGGTCTTGTTGTCGTCGAGATGGGTGGTAAAGCCACCCGTATTAAAATCGGTCATGAGCGCCCCAAATTGTAAGATACAATCCGAGGAATCGATCTGATCGACGATCTGCGCCCGGCTGCGATCCCCTTCAAAGAGCCCCATAAACTGGGGGTGGTGCTCAGACAAAACGGTTTTGCCCAACATCATCGTGACAAACGGGAAACCCGTTTTTTCAAGCAGGGCAGCAAATTCGGCTTGGAGTTGAAAGCGAATCAGCTCTACATCCCCAATCACAACCGTCTTGGTTGATTGACTGATAATGCCAATCGCCTCCTGAATGGCCTCGGCCAGCACCGCAGGGTCACTGGGCACGATCTGGGGAAAGCGAAAATCATCTGGCCGAGGGCATTTTTGCATCGCAATATCTGCAGGCAGGCTAATATAGACAGGCTGCTGCTGAGCCAAACAGATGGACAAAACCCGATCTATTTCTGCAGGGGCCTTTATTGCCGAATCAAGCTGGCAAGAGGCAGCCGTGATTTTTTCATAGATCCGCAGGGGAATCTGGTAATCCCCCAACGTATGGTGCAAAAGGGGCTTGTTGCGAAAGTGTACTGTCGCAGGTGAACCCGTAATCACGACAACAGGCACTTTTTCAGCAAAGGCACCGGCCACACCGTTGACGGCACTCAGCTCACCGACACCATAGGTTGTCACAAAGGCGCCCACACCCCGCACTCGGGCATAACCATCGGCGGCATACGCTGCATTGAGTTCGTTACAGGTGCCTATGTAGGTGAGTTCACTTGTCAGGATTTGGTTCAAAAACCCCAAGACAAAATCGCCAGGCACCCCAAAAAGATGATCGACCCCCAAGGCTTTGAGTCGCAAAACCAAATACTCAGCAACGGTTATTTCAGAACGACTCGTAGAATGCATAGAGACCTGATTTCAAAAAATTTTAGATAAATCCAATCGTATGAGTTGCTTTAATTTCATACGATTGGATTTTTATTGCTTAATCCTATTTTTTATTAAAAATAGCTGATGCATCTTTTACCGCATCACTCAGAGAACCCCAGGCGCTTTCAACGCCTTCCTGGATCCGTTCCCAGGCGTCTTCACCGGCTTCACCCAATTCTTTGAGTTTGATCTTTGTCGCTTCAATACCCTGGTCCAAAGTTTCGATATGTTTGGCGTAACTGAGTTGGGCATCGGCACTCGACAATTTCATTTGCGCCTTAAATTCAGTCATTTTGGCTTCAGCCATATCTAATTCGGCTTCAATTTTTTGTTTATAAGCATCTTTGGTAATCATAATCTATTTCCTTTTTTTTTCATCGCTTGTTTATTTATTCTATTTAAGTTAAAACATAATCTAACTCCTCGTTTTGTTTCCATTGATCACACGCACCAGAAACAGGATCACTGCCACAACCAGCAAAATATGGATAAATCCACTGATGGTGTAAGAGGACACTATTCCAAATAACCACAACAATATCAAAATGATCGCAATTGTATATAACATATAATTCCAAGTGCTCACGTGAGTTGTAATAAAAATTAAATGGAGAGTATAAGAGGGAGAAGGCGGGTCTGGAAATTGTCAACATCGACAATTCAGACCACACCCAAATTGATTATAAGTTGAGCTGTTTTAAGGTATTTAAATCAGCAGTGGCCTGCTCTACAAGCCCTTTTTTGGTATACAAACGGGCCCGGTTTTTATAAGCATCTGCATAGTTGCTGTCGAGCAGAATCGTTTGTGTATAATCTTCCAAAGCCAAGTCATCTTGTTTTAAGCCTTCGTAAGCAATCGCACGCATCATATAACTGCGGGGCTCGCGGGGCTCTATACGAATGGCCTCAGAAAAATCCTTCACAGCAGCTGCGTGATTCTTCATTTTGTCGTAGACCATCCCCCGGTTGAGATACGCTTCGGTATCACTTTCGTCCAGGCCAACGGCATGGGTCAAATCAGCCAAAGCCTGCGCACTTTGGCCTGCACGGTCGTTGGTAATCCCACGCATGACGTAGGGCCGTGGGTCTGAGGGTGCCACCCGTATGGCCCGGTCAAAGTCCTTGCGAGCGTCTTTAAAGAGCCCATTTTCGGTGTAGATAAAACCCCTCTGCAAATAGGCCTCGATATACCTGGGATCCAAGCGAATCACAGTGCTGAAGTCGTTCAGCGCCGAAGACAGATTCTTCAGACGGCGATAGGTCAAGCCCCGTTTCATATAAGCCAGGGTGTAATTGGGGTTCAATTTAATTGCATTGCTGTAATTGACGATGGCCTGAGGATAGCGGCGATGATCAAAATCATCATTGCCCCTAAGAAAATGGACCTTGGGTTGGGGAATCGTATCCCGAATACTGGATTGGGAGTTTGTTGGTTCTGCACTGCCAGGACTGGCGGTCAAGACATAGGTTCCGATTTGGGAAACCACAATTGCTGAAAGCAAAATGAGTGAGAAAGAACGAGAGCCCATATTCAAATGAATATTCATATTAGTGTCATCCTTTAAAAAAGATGCCATCATTGGCTACAAATTCATTATATCTCTAATTATAAGAAAATAATTTTTTATTTTTGGATTTTTATTTATTTTTGTTTATTTTTATAAAATTTAATAAAAAATACTAAAAATTAATTAATATATTTTTTGATTATACTTACATACGCCCAAAGCCTTTGACCATCAGCGCCTTGAAGAC
>CAZRFI010000109.1:0-9928 GCA_964598905.1 uncultured Candidatus Sericytochromatia bacterium
CAAACAAAAAACTGCCCGAAGGCAGTTGTGAAATTGGTAAGAGTCAAAAGCGAGAGAGAAATTTAATTGACAGAAGTGACTTGGTTTGTTTGGGTCATTAGACGGCCCGGCGCAAATTTCTGTACGCGCTGGTTCTTGGTGTCGGTGACGTAGACGAAGCCTTCATTGTCGATGGCAATGCCCCAGGGAGAGTTGAACTGGCCGTTGGCGGTGCCAAAGCTGCCGAACTCAGAGAGGTAGTTGCCCATGCTGTCGAAGCGCTGGATGCGGTTATTGCCACTGTCTACCACGTAGATGTCGCCATTGCGGTTGTCGACAGCGATGTCGGTGGGATTGCTGAAAGAGGCAGGCTGAACGCCACCGATGCGACCGAAAGACAGGGGCAGGCGGTTGCCGTAGCGATCAAATTTGGAAACCACTTGACCAGCAGGCGCTGCGGCGTTGACCACATAGATATCATCGTTATTGCTGGTGGCAATGCCACGCAGACCGTTGGCAGCCATGCGCATCAGGTTGGAGACCCGCACATTTAAGCTGGAATCAAACAGGAGCAGGCGGCCAGAACCGGGGTCGGAGACCACCAGATCACCGGTGCTCAGTACAGCTACGTCATAGACTTCGTTAAAATCAGCTTCGATATTGCTCAGCCACTGGCCAGCAGGACCGTAGCGGCGGATCAAGCTGTGGCCGGTATTGGCAACAAAGACATTGCCACCAGCATCCACGGCTACGCCATTGGGGCGGCGCAGGGGGCGCAGAAAATCGAGGCTGGCGAGACGGGCGCCAAAAGAGTTGATGATGCCACCTTCGCCATTGAGCTGTTTGACTTCGCCGTGGTCATAGGTGATCACGCCGCCAGCACCCACAACATCTACCACGTAGAGATTGCCACTGCCGGGAGCCATCGAGATGCCACGGGGCTGTTTAAAATTGTTAAAAGCGCGAATGAAACCATTTACAGAAGAGGCGCGGAAGGGCACCAATTCGATGGTTTGGGGCAGGGTGATGGTGGTGCCTGCTTTGATTTCGGCGATGATCTGGTTATTGCTGCTGACGTTGGTATAGTCATTGCGGCGCACGCTCAGAACCTGACGGCCCTGGGGAATATTGGAGAGAGTGAAATTGCCAGTGGCATCGGTCATGGCGACCTGGGCAGGACGAACACCCACAACTTCTACCTGAACGCCGCCGATACCGGCTTTGGTCAGGGAGTCGACGACTTTGCCCATCACGGTGCCGGTGGGCAGATTGCCGTTGACGGCAGTGTCGATATAGGGATTGGGATTGATATTGCCAGGAATGCCCATCTGGGGCTGTTGATAGCCTTGGTTATAGGCATCATAACCGGTGTTGCCATACTGGGGAACATAAGGGGTATAGGCATTGTTGGGGGTGCCGCAGGCCGTGATCAGAATGGAGAGGGTGCCTGCTGCCAGGGAAGCCAGTTTTTTGAGCTTGCTTTTCATAACCTTACCTTTTACTCTCTACAATTTCGCTTTGATAGGTTGGTTATAGAGGGCCAGAAACGAAAACTTACCTAAGGCTGATTTAACATTATGTTAAAAAGAGGAAAAGCTTTTTTATCAATGGGAGCGAGAAAAAAGTGATTTGAGTTTGCCCCAAAAATTGCCATTGCTTTGGCTGGCCATTTGTTGCATTTGCTGCTGTTTAAAGACGGTCACAGCCAAGAGTTTGATCTGTTTTTCGACATGGTCGATTTCGTCTTTGGTGACCAGCGATGAACTGTGTTGATCCAAGCGGTTGTTTTGGCTTTCTAGCATGTTTTTGAGGGAGCCGACATGGGCTTCCATTTGCTGGGCTTTTTCTTGCTGAAGTGCTTGGTCCTGTTTGAGTTTGTCTTCAAGGGCACGGTTTTTTTCTTCGAGTTGTCCGATCACATACGTGCTCTCGCTGTAACGGGAGGCCAGGGCCTGGTAATTTTCGACCAATTGGACATAGGTATGGGTCATCTTTTGCAGATCTTTTTGCAAAATGGCTTCGTGCATATTGGATTGTAAATGCTGTAAAGCGCCGAGATTCTGTTTGGGATCTGCCACCAGGGCGGGCAGCATCACATTCTGATGGGCTTCGGAGGGGGGGCCATAAATACCCAAGAGGTCGTCGCTGCTCATCTCCGAGCGAATCACCTGGGGAGCAGGCTCATGTTTGTGACTTTGTTTGATTTCTTGAGGCTGAAAGATCTGGGCATGACTCAGGGGAGCAGCAGAACTCGGGGCTTGGTTGTTTTGCTGGCTGCCGGGTTCGGGCAGGGTTTTTTCAGAGGGGGTAATGGTGGCCAGAGCGGTGCGGATTTTTGAAAAGCTTTGGCCCTCTTTGCGCAAAGAGGCAACTTGCTCAAAGAACTGTTGCCAGGCTTCGTTTAAAACCGGTTCATCGTTACCGTATTTGGGCATTTTAAGATTGAGATTGATCTGCCAGCTGCGAATAATCGCCGGAGTGACGCCCAGGTCTTCAGCCAATGCGGCAATGCTTTTCATACTATTTGCGCCTGTTTCACCATTTTAATGCTGTCACTATTGTAACAAATCAAAGACGTGAAATGTGCAGGGGCCACAATTTTCAATTGAGATTTGAGGGATTTATTTCTAAAACTTGAATCTTTTTTTATCATATCTTAAACCAACCATAAAACTTAGAACGTCAGATTGTCGGGCCAAGGGGACATAATTAAACTATCAGAGTGCGTAGCGTATAGAAGAGGTATTTTTACATGAACCGCAGAATCACATTGCTCCTGTCAGGCGTGTTTGGCCTGTTGACGGCCTGTTCTGCCCAGACCCCCCTCTTGGGTGGCACAGCCAACCGGGCAGCCCTTCAAGCTCAAACGGTCAAACGTCCAGTTGTTCTTAAGACCGAAACCGGCCAATTGCGCAAATACCGCCAGAATCAACAAGTGGATCTCAGCCAAAACCAGAAAAAAGCCACAGCCCAATTGCAGCGTGCCTCTGTTTCCCGTGGGGGCCTGCGGGCCTTTAATACCACGGTTGTTCCCGAACCTGAGCTGCGTACCACCCCTGTTTTACCGCCTGAAAATCCACCAGCACCTGTGCTCGCCGATCAAAAGAGCCCTTTTCCCCCCCTGCCCGATCTGCTTTCAATGAATCCCCTGCCCGCTGCGCCAGCAACTCCCGCTGAAGGCTCTGCGGCTCCCGGTCAAGAACCCAATGCCAATCAACCCGCTGCCAATCAACCGGGCTCTCCCACAGCGGGCAATGGCTTTCGCTATGACGATCTGATGTGGCATCTGCGCAAAACCCAGACCCAGAAAGCCTGGCAAATTACCCGTGGCAATCCTGAGCAGATTGTGGCTGTGATTGACACGGGTCTGGACTATTTTCACCCTGCTTTTCGCGGTCGGGCCCTGATGGGGTTTGACTTTGCCAGCAATGATCCCGATCCGATGGACGAAGCGGCCCATGGCACTCACGTGGCTGGGATTGTGGCTGGCAACGACGGCAATATTCAAGGTGTTGCCCCCAATGTCAAAATTTTGGGCATCAAGGTCTTTTCGGCCCAGGGCTTTGCCCAGGGTGATTTTGCTCTGGCCCGCGCAATCCGCTATGCGGTTGAAAACGGCGCTTCGGTCATCAATATGAGTTTGGGTTCTCCCACCCTCTACGACTGCGGTGGCTATTCCGACATGATTCGTGCCGTCAACAGCGCCATCGACGAAGCTTATGCCCAGGGTGTGAGTGTTGTGACCGCTGCGGGTAACGAAGGCCTGGACTTTATCAATGGCCGTTGCAGCGTCCAGCAGAATACCAACCAAATTCCTGTGATTGCCACCAACGAACTGGACCAATTGGCAGGTTTCTCCAACTCTGCCGGGCATGTGCATCCCAAAGCCATTTCTGCACCCGGTGTGAATATTTTCTCTTCCATTCCCATGCGTTTGGTCTGCAATGAGCAGCGCTGTGAAATGCCTTATGACTATATGGATGGCACCTCAATGGCCAGTCCTGTTGTGGCTGGGGCCCTGGCCCTGATTCGCTCTGCGATGTACGAAGACTATGTGCGCACGATTCAGCGCCGCAACACCGCCTTGCCACCTGCTCAGGCCCAGCGCACCTTAAAGTTTCGCGAGTTTTTCCACGAACAGGCCCATATTGCCCAGGCCCAGCTTTCACTGGCTTTGCGTCCAGCCCAATTGGCCGAACGCCTCTTGCTCAGCCACACCAACAAGCCCTCACGTAAAATTCCCCAAGGTCTGATCTACGAAGGCCAACGTGATCCCGTCTTTGGTTTTGGTCGCCTGGATATTGGCGCTGGTGTCGAAGCGGCTTCTCGTGTCTTTACCCTGGCGGGCCTTTAATCCCAGGCAAGAAACCCAGGCACGTCATTTGAAAACTCAGCTCTATCTGGCGCGTTATACGCGCCGCCTGCAAGTGCGTCAGCAGGCACTTTTAAAACGCAGTCGTTTTTGGAGTTGGCTGCGTTTGGGGATTTTTCTCTTGGGTTTTACCCTTACGGTGCTCTGTTTCTCGCGTCACAGGCCAGAATGGGGTTGGTTCAGTTTGGGATTGAGCAGTCTGATGTTTTTTGTTGCGGTGCGCATCCATCAGACCTACCAAAAGAGTTTGTTTCGCTATCAGATTTTGCTCAACCATCTGCGTGAGCAAGACATGCGTCTGGAACGCAATTGGCGCGATTTGCCTGTTCCCCCTGAACCTCAATTAGAGCCAGAGCATCCTTTTGCCAAAGACTTGGATTTGCTGGGGCCCGCTTCGCTCATGCACCTTACTGATACCTGTATTTCGCAAGAGGGCAGCCAGACCTTGGCTGATTGGCTGACTCAGCGGATTCCCGAGCCTTTGCAGATCAGCTACCGCCAGGATTTGGTTAAAAATTTGCTGGGCCGGACGTTGTTTCGGCAGGGGCTCTTGCTGCGTGGGGCTGAAACGGCTTGGGAATTTCGCCATGTGCACAAGGCCGGAAAGCATTGGCAGGCGTCTGAGTTATTGGGCATTCTCCAGCGCTATCCCGAACACAGCTCTCCAGGCAAAGCCCTGGCTGGACTGACTTCTCTGGCGCTGATTCATTGGTTTTTTCACGGATTGGCCTGGTTGGGGTGGGTGTCTCCCCTGTTCTGGCAGATTCCGCTGAGCCTGTATATTGTGGGCTTTTGGCTGGCCCGTGGCCAAACCAAGAACCTCTTCCAAGAGGCTTTTCAAATGGACTTTGAGGTGCGCAAGCTGAGCAAAATTCTGGGCTGGCTCGAAAACTGGGCCAAAGTCCCCGATTTCAAACTGGCCCTGCACTCGTTTGCCCAGGTCTCACCTTCGGCCCTGTTTAAACGCCTGGGGCGGGTGGTTCCACTGGCGAGTTTACAAACCAATCCCCTGGCGTGGCTGATGCTCAATCTGGCTTTGCCCTGTGATTTTTTCGCGGCCTGGCAATTGGCCCGGATCAAACCCCTTTTATACACCCAATTGCCGAAGTGGATCTCTTCGCTGGCGGAACTGGAAGCGGCAGCCGCGCTGGCCAATTTGGCTTGGTTGCATCCCGAATGGCAGTTCCCGGTTTTGGTCCCCTCTTCAACAGATACACCCATTTTGTCTGCCCAGGCGCTCGGGCATCCTCTTTTGCCCCCGGCCAAACGCATCCGCAATGGCTTTCAAATTCAGCATTCAGGCCAGGTCTTTTTGCTCACAGGCTCAAATATGGCTGGCAAAAGTACCTTCATCAAAAGCATTGGTGTGAATCTCGCCCTGGCCCAAGCCGGTGGGGCGGTGGATGCCGAAACGTTCAGCTTTCAACCTGTGAGGCTGTTTGGCTGTATTCGTGTCAGCGACTCCGTGACCGATGGCTTTTCTTATTTTTATGCCGAGGTTCGCCGCTTAAAACAATTATTGGATGCTTTAAATCTTCCCCAAGCCTATCCTGTGCTTTGGCTGATTGATGAGATTTTCCGGGGCACCAATAACCGCGAGCGCTTTTTGGGCAGCAAGGCCTATATCGAAGCCCTGCTCGAAAAAAACGGGACAGGACTGATCAGCACCCACGATCTGGAATTGACCCAAGTGGCCCCTGAGCGGATTCAAAATTTTCACTTTCGTGAGCAGATTGTCGGGCAAGACATGTACTTTGATTATCTTTTGCAAACGGGCCCTTGCCCAACCACCAATGCACTTAAGATCATGGCGCTTGAAGGCCTGCCGGTGCCAGAGCTAACGCTTTAAGCGTTGTTCGGCTTATTTCAGGAACTGAAAAGAATACACATTCAAAGAAAAAAGTGAACCCTGAAACCAGGATTCACCCTTGAATTGAATAGTGAGCGGAAGCAGAACTGAATCTTGAAAGGATTCAATTTACCTGATAAACAGGGTTATCAGGATTTTTTTAAGAGTGCTGGCTAAAAAATCCACCTGATTCATAAAATTCAAGCTTTTATCTTGTGTCGGGCTTCTAACCTTAGCTCTTATACATAAGTATACGGATTGTATCGTTTTCTGTCAAGGAATTTTTTTGTAAGCCCCGCCAATTCAAAAACCATTTGACGTGGATGTATTCTTACGGGTAATATGGTATACATAAGTGTATGTGCATCAAACACATTTGTAAGCAGGTCTAACACACCTCGACACATTTGTCTGGATCTTATGCACACAGACAGAAAAAAGGACAGGAGGGTATACGTGATCGTATACACACATCATCATGAGTAATACCCAGATGAATGACCGCGAATTAGAGGCGTTCCGAGAGGTTCGCAATTCTTTGATTAAACGGGGGCGTCCCCCCTCTGTACGAGAACTGATGATTGATCTCGGTTATCGTTCACCCCGCTCTGCAGCCGTTTTGATTGACCGCCTGATCGAAAAAGGGCTTTTGCGCCGCAAACTCGATGGCGGTTTGCAATTGTTGGCAGAACCCGAACTCAACCAGGATCATGCCCAAACCGTCAATGTTCCCTTGGTGGGAACAGTGGCCTGTGGCTCCCCGATTTTGGCCGATGAAAATATTGAGGCCGTTATTCCGGTTTCGACCAAAATGGCCAAACCTCCCCATCAGTACTTTTTGTTAAAGGTCAATGGGGACTCGATGAATGAATGTGATATTCACGACCAGGATTTGGTCCTGATCCGGCAGCAGGCCACGGCTGAAAATGGCGATCTGGTGGTGGCTTTGATTGATACCGAAGCCACTGTCAAAGAGTTCCACAACAGCCGCAGCACGATTATTCTCAAGCCCCGCTCGACCAATCGGGCTCACCAACCGATTGTTTTAACCGAAGATTTTCAAATTCAGGGCATCGTTGTGGCTACATTGCCCAAAGAAGTTCTGAACTAGTCCTCCCCTGCCTGTGTGGGCGGCACTTGAAAAAGTGCTGCCCTTTTTGACTGGCATTTGACTGGACTTGGATAGCTGCTTTGACTGACACAATTTTGGCTGAGATTTTGAATCTCTTGGGGCCAGCGTTTTGATCTCAATCTCTGATCTGCTCTCTGATCTGCTCTCACAATGTATAGTGGAGACAGTTTGATCCTGGAGGACTTTCTTTATGAGCCCGAAGACGCGCCCTGATTTTCCCAAACGGGTCTTTGTTTCCGGCGGCAGCAAAGGCATTGGTTTGGCCATTGCCCGCCGATTTTTGACTGAAGGCTTTGATGTGGCTGTTTCTGCCAGCAGCCAAGCCAGTCTGGATGCCCTGCAGGCGGAGCACCCCGAAATCAAGACCTATCTCTGTGATATGGCCTCCAAAGAGGCTGTTTTGGAATTGTCTGAGCGTCTGCTGAATGAGTTTGGCCCGCTTGAAGTGCTGGTCAATAATGTTGGGCGATTTATTCCAGGGCAATTGCACAGCGAAAGGGATGAGACCTTTGAATATCTCATACAATTGAATTTGGCCAGTGTTTATTATTTGACCAAACGCCTCTTGCCGCCCATGATGGCCCAGCGCAGCGGTACCGTTTTTAATATTTGCAGCACAGCCAGTATCACAGCTTATCCCAACGGCGGGTCGTATTGCATTTCCAAATTTGCCTTGCACGGCTTTTCCAAAGTCCTGCGCGAAGAGATGAAGCCCCATCAGATTCGGGTGGTTTCGGTTTTGCCGGGTGCTACCCTGACCGCCTCTTGGGAGGGGGTTGATTTGCCGCCTGAGCGCTTTATTCCCGCTGAAGACATTGGCAGCATTGTCTGGCAGACCTATTGTCTGAGCCTGCACACCGTGGTTGAAGACGTGCTTATTCGCCCCTTGGAAGGGGACTTGGGTTAATGCAAACTGTGACCCTGGAACTGTTTAAGGAGAATATGAAATTCTCGGCAGGGCATTTCACGATTTTTTCGGCCACCGAGCGCGAACGTTTGCACGGGCATAATTTTAATGTGCACGTCACCATCGAGGCTCAGATTCTTGTCAACGGTATGTGTTTTGACTACGGTCTGTACAAGCGGCGGATTGAATCCCTCTGCCGGGACTGGAACGAGTATTTTATTCTGCCCACCCGCTCTCCCCATTTGCAGATCGAAGAGGGAGAAGACTATCTCTATGCCCATTTTAATCAGGAGCGCATTCCCTTTTTGCGTCAGGATGTGCTTTTGCTGCCGATCGAAAATGCCACCGTCGAAGAATTTTCGCGGCTTTTTCTCGAAAAATTGACCGAAGATCCTGATGAATTGTTGACCTGGGGGCTTGAATCGGTGAGTGTGAAAGTCTTTTCTGGGCCCGGCCAATGTGCTGCTTGCACCTGGCGGAAAAGTCCCTTACCATCTGAATGATGTCAGAAGATGAGCTGATCCAAGCAGGGCTGCGCGATTATCGCCAGATACCGCTTCTGTTGTCGCAGGAGCGTTGGCCGGATGCCTTGGCCCTGATCGTCTCTTTGCAGAGCCAGTTAGAACTCTGGCCGCCGTCTGTACGGGAACCGCGCTGGGCGGGTTTAAAAGAGGCGCTGATGCTGTTGGAGAGCACCGACCAGGATCTGGATTGGCAGATTGCCCCGCTCGAACAATTGCGCTGTTGGCAGGCCCAGTGTTTGCATCATTTGGGCCAAACTGCTGCTGCAATTGGGCTTTTGCAGGCCCTGTTGGCTGAGAATCCCCGCGCTGAACTCGCTCATTTGCTGAGCCGCTATCTGCTGTTAAAAGGCGATTCGGAAGCGGCGGTCCATGCCCTGAATCAAGCCCTCCAAGCGGATATCTATTACCTGCCGGCCTATGAAGACCTGACCTATTTGGCCCATTTGCACCACCAATACGAAGTGTCTTTTCATTTGCTCCAGATGGGCTTGAGTTTGGGGCACAGTGAGCGTCTCTTGGGAGAGTGGGCCTTGGCCTGTACCCAGCCCGAAGCGGTCTCTTTTCGCAGCCTTTTTCTTGATCTGATTTTGCCTGGGCTTGACGCGCAACGCCTGCCGATTTGCCTCAAGGTGGTTGAACAACTGTATCTGCAAGCGGAATATGAACACAGTGAGTTTTTGAGTTACCACCTTTTGCAGGTTTTTCCTGAAAATCCCACGGTTTTAAATCTGCATTTGCTGGCGGCCATGCAATTGGCCCATTGGGGCCCGGTGATTGCGTTGCTCAAAGAAAAATTAAAACTTTGGCCGGAGGAACGCGGACTGTGGTACCGCTTGGCGATTGCGTATAGCCGCTGGCATATGCCTTTGTTGGCCCGCCATGCCTTGGCCCAGGTCTTGGCTGGAGAATCACCCGATCCTGAGTTAAAAGTGCTGGCTGAAACGCTGCTAGAAGCGTTGCCTGCCTCCCGCAGCCTCGATGAATGTATTGCGGAATTGCTCAAGGAAAGTGTCTTGGTACCGGGCTTTGCCCAGGCCCTTTTGAGTGCGCCCGAAATGGCCCTGGCGGAGATCGGGATTGGCTGGAGTGAAGAGCTGGGTGAAACCCTTAAAAAGGTCTTTTTCTGATCGTGTATAATGAAGCATTATCTGGAGACAGAGGCCAA
>CAZRFI010000109.1:10028-14345 GCA_964598905.1 uncultured Candidatus Sericytochromatia bacterium
TTTATTATCGAAGACGAAGAAATTATTGCCGACTTCATTGTCGAAGCCGGTGAATTTTTGCAGCAATTGGATCAGGATCTGATTGCCCTGGAGCAAGCACCCGAAGATTTGGAATTGCTCAATGGCATTTTCCGAGCGGCCCACACGATCAAAGGCAATGCCTCGTTTTTGGGCTTCGCCAAATTGACCCGTTTTACCCACCAGACCGAAAACGTGCTCGACAAATTGCGCAGTGGTGAGATGTCGATGAATCCCGAGATCATGGATTTGGTTCTGGAGTCGGTGGACGTGATGAAGGCGCTGATGGACAATCTGCGTGATGAGTCACAGGTGGATATCGAGCCCACCCTGCAAAAATTGGAAAAATGCCTCAAAGGGGAGCTGGCTGCCCCCGTGATCGAGGTCAAAGTGGCTGATGTCATTTCTTCTGCTGATTTTGGCGATGAAATGGACGAGATCATTGAAGATTTTAAGGTTGAAGCAGGCGAGCTGATCGAATCGCTTGATCAGGATTTGCTCAGTTTGGAGCAGACCCCCGACAATCTTGACTTGCTCAATCAGATTTTTAGGCCCGTACACACGATCAAAGGCAATTCTTCGTTTTTGGGCTTTGATAAATTGACCCGCTTTACCCATCAATTGGAAAATTTGCTCGACCAATTGCGCAGCGGGGACAAACAGGCCACGCCTGATATTATTGACGTGATTTTGACCTCGGTCGATCTCATGAAGACCCTGATGCAAAATCTCCAGAATGAAGCGGCAATTGATACCGAGCCCATGATTGCCAAAATTCAGGCCTGTTTGAATGGGGAGAGCGATAGCGCAGTTGTGCCGCTTGCTCCCCGTGTCGCTTCGGTCCCAGAGAAAAAAGCCGAAGCCTCCAAAGTCGAGATGCCCCCTGTTGTTGCCGTGACATCCCTTGACCTGCCCTCTCCCCGTGTGGAAGCGGCGGCACCAACACCAGCCAAAGCCAAACCTGCCGCTGCTCCTGCAGCCAAGAAAAAGGATCATGAAGAGGCGACCATTCGCGTGGATGTTGAAAGGCTTGATGCTTTGATGAATTTGGCCGGGGAATTGGTGATCGCCAAAAACCGCCTGCAGCAATTTACCTCTCTGTTTGAGGAGCGCTTTTCAGAAAACGAGCTGACTGAATCGCTGATGTTGACCACGAGTGTGATCAATTTTATTACGGGCCAGTTTCAAGAAGCGGTGATGAAGACGCGGATGTTGCCCATCCGCAAGGTCTTTAGCCGGGTTCCCCGCATGGTGCGGGACTTGGCGCGCGACACACGCAAACAGGTCAATTTGATCATGGAGGGCGAAGACACCGAACTGGACAAATCCGTGATCGAACATATCGGCGACCCGCTCGTGCATATTATCCGCAATGCCGTCGACCATGGCTTGGAAACACCCGAGGAGCGCCGCAAAAGTGGCAAGAGCCCCGAAGGAACGGTCTTTTTGTCGGCCTATTCCGAGGGCAATTACATCGTGATTGAAATCAAAGACGATGGCAAAGGCATGGACCCCCACAAGATCTTCAAAAAAGCCGTTGAAAAAGGTCTGGCTGCATCTGAAGACAGTCTGCGTCTGACCGAGCTTGAGATGCTGGATTTTATCTTTGCGCCCGGCTTCAGTACGGCAGAGACGATCTCCAATATTTCTGGACGTGGCGTGGGCATGAACGTCGTCAAAGAGAATATTATGAAGCTCGACGGCCTGGTTGAAATTGACAGCCGTGTGGGGGAAGGCAGTACTTTCCGAATTCAATTGCCTTTGACGATGGCGATTGTGCCCGCTCTCTTGGTCAAATTGCGCGACTTTACCTATGCCATTCCCCTCAATAATGTGGTTGAAACCCTGGTGGTGCAGCCCAGTGAAATTTACAGCATTGACCAAAAGCAGGTCTTGCATTTGCGCGATCGCTTTGTCTCTTTGGTGCCCCTCTCTCAGATTCTCAGCTTGCCCGATACCCCCGACGAGGGGCAAAAACGCTACGTGATTATTGTCGGCGTGGGTGAACAGCGGATAGGCCTTTTGGTCGATCAGCTTTTGGGCCAAGAAGAAGTGGTGATCAAGACCCTGGGTGAATTTTTTGACGATGTTGACCTGATTGCCGGAGCGACCATTATGGGCGATGGCAGCGTGGTTCTGATTCTGGATATTGGCCATATTTTGCAGCGCCTCTCGCGCAAAACCCTTTACGTGAGTTAAATATGTTAAAACCGGCTGGCGCAGCATTGATCACGGGCGGAGCCAAGCGTCTGGGAAGGGCTCTGGCATTGCATTTGGCTTCTCAGGGTTATGATATTGCCCTGCATTGCCATCATTCCCGCAGCGAAGCTGAGGCCCTGATTCCGGCTGTTGCAAGTTTTGGCCGTCGCCTGGAAATTTTGACCGCCGATTTGTCCCAAGTTGAAAATGCCGAAACCTTGGTCAATCAGGCTTTTGAGCATTTTCCTGCTTTAAATGTATTGATCAACAATGCCTCGGCTTTTTATCCTGTCAGTTTTGCCGAGACGACCCCGGCCCAATGGGATCAGTTTTACCAATTGCATGTCAAAACCCCGTTTTTTCTGATCCAGGCCTTTGCCCGCCGTTGTCAGGCTGGACTGGTGGTGAATATGACCGATGCCCAGGCCCCGCAGCCAGACTATTTTGCTTATGCTCTCTCGAAACAAAATTTGGGTGATTTGACCCGTTTGGCGGCCCGCAGCCTGGGGCCAAAATTGCGGGTCAATGCCATTGCTCCCGGTTATATTCTCGCGCCAGTGGCGGGCAATCCCGACAATGCGGCAGACATTCGGGCCCAGATTCCCCTGCAGCGCACAGGGGCGGTGCAAGACATTACCAAGGCCCTGCAGGTCTTTCTCGACAATCCCTATCTCACGGGCCAAACCCTCTACGTCGATGGTGGACTGAATCTGCTCTGAAGATGGTTTTGGATCCAGGTTTGGGTTTCAGCCGGAAAGTCACTTTGTTGCAAGCGTTTGAGTAGAACGCTTGCCTGGTCGGGGTCTTGCACCACTTCTCCCAATTCGTAAGGGTGCAGGGCCTGAAAAAAGTTTTTTTGCAGCTCGACGGGTGCGGCTGTAAACAGGGCCATTATCAAGGCGCCATCGCCATTTTGGGGGGCTTCAAGTATCTCTTTGAGGGCCGCAATCTGGGCTTCGGGAGGGGCTTGGCTGATCTGCCTGAGCCAATCCCTGCGGGCTGGTTCTTGGCTGCGTCCGGCCTGCAACTCGGCCAGGGAAATACTGGGGGCCTGGGAGTTGGCGCTTAAACGGGCTTTGCTCAAAAGCTGCTCCTGCTGAGTCTGATCTTGTTGATCCAGGGCCGTGAGCAGGGATTCAAATTCTTGGGTGGAGAGATATTGTTCTGGACACTGGAGCAACATGGCCGCCTGTTGCTCTGGGGGAACTTGATTCAGAGCGAGCCGCTCCGCCAATCGCAGCAGTTTTAGCGCGGAATCGGGGTCTTGGCTCTCGTTGAGGCGCTCCAATAAAACCGGCGGGACACCTCCGGCCTGGGCCATGTGAATGACCCGGTCCAATTCGGCATTGGGAAGTCCCAGCCGCAGAAATTGATCGCAAAGGGTTTGCTTTTGGCTTTCGCTTAAGTCTTTGGCTGTGGCCGGATCCTGGTTGAGAATGCTCACTGTAAAGCGGCCCCTGGCTTCCATGCGCAAGGGGGTGTAGACGCTGGGGTCTCTCGCAGGCCCTGAGAGCCGTGCCAGGGCATCGCCAGATCCCGGCAGGGGCGGGCCTGTGGGCAATTCTGCCGATTGCAAATGTTCGAGCAAAAAGGACAGATCGACCGTGTTTAATTCACCCCAGGGGTTGTAGACATAGGCCAGACCGGCTTCGCGATCGACCCGTGTCAGCAGTAGGGCGTGGCCCCCTCCCGGCAAAACAGCCCCGATCACCACCGGGTGGCCCTGATTGACAGCCGCTTCGGCTTTGTCTAGGTATTCTGCGATGGTATAACCGGCTTCATAATCGCTGGCTTGGTATTGTCCAGCCCCAAACAGGCCATTGAGCAGGCGCGCCGATTGTGCGCTGTCGAGGCCAGTGCTGGCGTCGCTGTGCTGGTCTTGGGCATTGCTGTAGTCCAATGTGTCATTGGCGTATTCCATCAGGGCGGGTTGCAAGAGGCGGCTGGCAAAACTCCGCCCGCTCAAATCTTGGCTTTCGCTGCCATTTTCGCGCTGGAGGCTGCCGCCCCCCGGCACAAGTGCTGTCGGCACTGCGCCACTGGGGCTGGCCAGGGCGGTGACCATTTGCACATAGCGGACCGGATCGCGCTGGGCCAACA
>CAZRFI010000110.1:0-14305 GCA_964598905.1 uncultured Candidatus Sericytochromatia bacterium
ACCTGTTTTTCGTGTTGCAAGACAGCCTGAATGGCCGCAACCAGCGTGGTGGTTTTGCCGGTGCCCGGTGGGCCATGAATCATGGCCAATTCCTGGGCCTGTAAGACCTGTGAGACAGCTCGGTTCTGGGAATCATTTAAATGCGGCAAGGGCTGAAAGGGAAAGGCCAAAAATCTGACGGGCGCTTCGCCAAAGAGTTTTTCTCGCAAACTCAGCAGGGGGCCCTGTTGAATGCCTTTAAAAATCTCTACAGCCCTGCGCATCTCGCGGTAAGTCGTTTCGTCGTAACAGAGGTCAAGGCCCAATTTGCCCTCGTCGAGCCAGTCAGGCAATTCGTCCCGTTGCATGACCAATTTGAGGCTGTTGCGGCTCACATGGGTCGCAACGCCGATCAACGGCGCCTCTTGTGGGAATGCCTGGCTGAAGATCGCCAAAATCTGCCCATTTTGAAAGAGGTGGTGTTGATCCAATTCACTTGTGCGCTCCAATTCCAGAATCAGCTTCTGGCCCAGGCCCAAATCTGTCTGTTTGAGCACCACCGGATACCAGCAAATCCCTTGGGCCTTGCGGGTTTTTAAGGGGGTTTCCAGAACCTGGCTGCGGTAGAGATCTTCTTCTGCTTTTTCTTCGAGCCTGAGCAATTGCAACCAGTGCTCAAGTTGAGCTGAACTGTTCACAGCTGTTTTCTCCCTGTTCTGAATTTTGCCCAGTATAGCACCTCTCAGTTGTGTCGAATGCACATCTCTTGCGCGCAAGCCTATGTTAGGCTTAAAGTAACCGCTGTACCTAGGTTTGGTCAAAAAAAATGAAAAAAAAACACATCATGGTTGCCGCCGCTTTTCTCTATTTGGTTGGCAATCTCTTCAATTTAATTACCCAGGAATTTCGTCTTCAGAAATACCATGCCCTGCTTGAACAGGACCTGCAAGTGGCCAAAAAAGAACAAGAGAGTCTCAAAGGTGCGATCAAGCGCTTTGAGACCAAACAAGGGGTCGAAGAGCTGGCCCGCAAGCGCCTGGGGTATTACCAAAACAACGAAGTGCCTGTGCGTGTGATTGAATCCAATCCCGCTCAAGTCAATGATCCGGCAATAACCAGCCCTTGATTCTGGTCAAGCAGTGGTATACTGAACCAGAGGCTATTGGCAGAAAGGGAGAAGCATGGATACCCGCGAAATGATTCAGACCATGATTGGGTTTGGAGGCAAGTGGGAGAGCGAACATCGTTTTCGCGTCGATCCCCTGACCTACGGGTATCTCACCCCGATTGAAAAGGTAGAGATCGAATTTGGGGGCTTGGTGCTCAGCTCCAGCCCTTTGACCAATACTGAATGGTGGCACCATTTGATGCCGGCCATGGGTTTGCCCCCGCATATCAAAGTCGATGAATCCGAAATTGAAGATGGCTTTGTTGAATTGAGCGCTGGTAAATTGAGCCTGCTCGATGATGCCGAGTTTATCGAAAACCACTTTATCCGCCTGTATACCTATCTCTCACGCGCCATGTCAATGATCGAAAAGACCAACACGGTTTTAACCATGGGCATTGGCTTGGATTTAAATGGCTCTGTGATGCGCTTGCAGTCCCGTGTTGTAACTGACCAGGATTTGTTTATCCGCAATTGTGAGGCCTTCAAAAAGCTCTACTCCAAAATCACGGATATTCACGGCAAAGTCGATACCTCCATTCTGCCCCAGCCCTCCGACTTCAATGGGCAGGATATCGAAGACATTATCCGCGAATCGAAGTTTTATGCCCTGATGGAAGCCGTTCGTTTGGAGAGCATGGATATCCTCTCGTATATCATGTCCAAAAAAGGCGGGCAGGTGGACGGGCTCGAATACCAATTGCCCAAAGAGCGCATGGTCTACCGCGTCCATCCCAATCGGATCGAAGCCCACCGCGCCGGCAATTATATGGGCATGATCGGCTTTGACAAAGGCATCAAACAAATGCAGCAATTTTTTGCCACCACACTCGGGGGCGGCCGCTGGTAAACGCTGAAATGGAAACCCCTATGGAAACCCTTCAGACCCAACGTCCCGAGGAATACGACCAAGCACGCCTGATCATCACCCTCAACCGAGGCAAAGCCAACCCGATCAACATGCAAATGGTGACCGAGTTGCGCGCAGCAGTGAAAACACTGCGTGAAGACGAGGCCCTCAAAGGCGGCATTTTAACCGGGCAACCCCGCTATTTTTCAGCCGGGCTCGATGTGGTTGAACTCTACGGCTACGACCAAGCCACCATGCGTGAATTCTGGGTCCAGTTTTCAGCCTTGATTGTCGAACTGGTCAGCCTGCCCAAGCCACTTGTGGCTGCAATTTCTGGCCACAGTCCCGCTGGGGGCTGTGTTTTGGCCCTGTGCTGTGATCAGCGCCTGATGGCCGAAGGGCCTTACCGAATTGGCTTAAACGAAGTTCCCGTGGGCATTGTTGTGCCGCCCACCATTTATTATCTCTATGCGGCGGTGATCGGTGAAGGCAAAGCTTATCACCATCTGCTCAACGGCTCATTGATGCTGCCCGAAGAGGCCCTGGCAGAAGGGCTGGTGCATCAGGTCTTGCCTGCTGAGTCGCTGATGGAAGTGGCCCAGGGCCGACTGACCCATTATTTGGGCATGAATCCCACTGCCTGGGGGATCAGCAAAGGACTGCTGCACAAACAGCTTTTGGGCCAGTTGCAGGGCGACTTTGAAGACCTCTTTGGCCCCGTACTCAAACATTGGTGGGCGCCTGAGTTTCGTGATCAGCTCGCAGCCATGATTCAAAAATTAAAAAAATAACCCGCTTTTGCTCTTGAAGGAGTCCCCATGGTGTTAATTCCCGGCAATATGCATGTCGAAAACGTGCCCGATCTCTATTACGAAACCGCTGATCGCGTGCGTCAATACCTGCAGGTGCGATCTGCTTGGTTCTGCGATTGGCACCCCGATGGCCAACGCATGTTGATCGCCACGCGTTTTGCCGACACAATGCAATTACACCTGCTCGAACGGCCTGGCGGAGCGCGTAAACAATTGACCTTTCTGCGTGAACCCGTCTCCAGCGGGGCCTTTTGCACTGCCCCCGGCGAGAATGGTTTTCTCTACAGCATGGATCAAGGTGGTGGTGAAAATTACCAGCTCTTTTATTTCGACAAAGACAATGGCCAGCGCAAATGCCTGACCGACGGCCTCTCCAAAAATGGCTCGCCACTCTGGGCCCGTGGCACAACAGCATTTGCCTATAGCAGCACGGCCCGCAATGGCCGGGACCACGACATTCATCTCAGTGATATTAAACGGCCCGAAGCATCTCGGCTGATCTGCCAAGTCCAAGGCCTCTGGGCGCCTTTGAGCTGGTCGCCAGATTCAAGCCAATTGCTGCTGCTCGACTATATCTCTGCGACAGAATCCTATCTGTATATTCTCGAGGTTGAAAGCGGCGAGACAAAATTGCTCTTTGCCAAAACAGGTGAACCTGTGGCTTACGGCGATGCCTATTGGAGCCGCGACGGCAAAGGCATTTATTTTATTGCCGACCGCGATGGCGAGTTCCAACAGCTCTATTATGTCGATCTCGACACCCACAAAGTGGCAGCCCTGAGCCAACACATCCCCTGGAATATCACAGAGATTGAACTCTCTCCAGATGGCAATTTGCTGGCCGTGGTGTCCAACGAAGACGGGGTCAGCAAACTCTATCTGATGGATACCCAAAACAACCAAATGGAGCCGCTGGAAATGGGCATGGGTCTGATTTCCAGCCCGCGTTTTAGCCCAGATGGACAGTCGCTGGCCTTTACCTTTAATCGGCCCCACAGCCCTGCGGATATCTATACCCTGACCCTTGATAGTGGCGAAGTGATCCGCTGGACAGAGAGCGAAGTCGGGGGTTTAAACACCCGCCATTTTGCCATTCCCGAACTGATTCGCTATAAATCCTTTGACGATCTTGAAATTCCGGCCTTTTATTACCGGCCCAAGCTCAACTCCGACCGCCCTCTGCCGGTCTTGATTCATATCCATGGTGGCCCCGAGAGCCAGTTTCAACCCGGTTTTTCGTCGATGTTTCAGTATTGGATCAACGAATTGGACCTGGCTGTGATCGCGCCCAATGTGCGCGGCTCAACGGGGTATGGAAAAACCTATATTAAGCGCGACAATGGCTATCTGCGCGAAGACTCCGTCAAAGACATTGGCGCTCTGCTCGATTGGATCGAAGCCCAGCCCGAACTCGACCAAAAACGCGTTTGCGTCTATGGCGGTTCGTACGGCGGCTATATGGTCTTGGCCTCGCTGATTCACTATTCACACCGCTTGCGGGCTGGCATTGACATCGTCGGTATCAGCAATTTTGTCACTTTTCTCAAAAACACCAAGGCCTACCGCCGCGATCTGCGCCGGGTTGAATATGGCGACGAGCGCGATCCTGAGATGTGTGCATTTTTGGAGAAGATCTCCCCGACCACCAACGCCCACCTGATCAAAGTACCACTGATGGTGGCCCAGGGCCTGAACGACCCACGTGTGCCCGCCTCCGAAGCCGAACAGATTGTCAGAACCGTGCGCAAAAATGGCAAAGAGGTCTGGTATATTTTGGCAAAAGACGAGGGCCACGGCTTTCAGAAACAGGTCAATTTGGAATATTATTACACCGCTGTTTCCGCGTTTTTGGAGACCCATCTCTTGGATTGAGACAAAACTTAAAATTTGCATAAATTTCCGAGTTAAACAGAAAAGAGCGCTTGAATGGCAGCTTTTCTAAGAGTATGCTTTTTTGAGGCCTGATCGACCCAAAGGAAGTTGCGTACATGACAGAGAGCCCCAAACATAGCGCACTGAGTCAGAAGTACCTTGCTCCGGACCAGATTCTGTTTGAAGGATCTCATTCTCTGATTTACCTCTCACACACAGCTGAATCTGCCAAACCTGTGATTATCAAGGTCTTAAAAAAAGAACAGCCCACGCTGCAAGAAATTGCCCAATTTAACAACGAATTTGAATTCACCCACGGGCTCGAGATTGTGGGCATTCGCAGCGCACGACAAAAAACCCATTATCAGCACCAATCGGCATTGGTGCTGGATTATATTGAAGGAAAAACCCTCAAGCAGCATCTGGCAGAAATGCCTATGTCTTTACAAACAGGACTTCATTTGGCAATCCAATTGGCGCAACTCTTGGGGGAGGTTCACCAATTGGGCATCATCCACAAAGATCTTAATCCCGCCAATATTCTGATAGAAGCGGGCACAGAACAGCCCTGGCTGATTGATTTTGGCCTGTCTTGCAAATGGGACATGAAAGTCCCCCATCTCAATCCGCCCCATACCCTGGAAGGCACTCTGGCCTACCTCTCGCCCGAACAAAGTGGCCGCATGAACCGGGTGGTGGATTACCGCAGCGATCTCTATTCGCTTGGCATCAGCTTATACGCCCTTTTCACAGGGCAATTGCCTTTTGCCGCTGAAGACAGTCTGGGCTGGGTGCATGCCCATATTGCCAAGCCCCCCACCCCCCCGCGAGAAGTCAATCCCACAATTCCTGAAAGTCTTTCCGATCTGATCTTAAAGTTGATTTCAAAAAATGCGGAAGACCGCTATAAGTCTGCGTTTGGCTTAAAAAAAGATCTCGAAAAATTGGCCCAGGGGCAAACCCTGTTTGAATTGGGCCAAGACGATCATTCTGCCCGGCTGCAAATTCCGCAAAAGCTCTATGGCCGCGAACGAGAAATGCAAACCTTGGCAGGGGTCTTTGAGCGCATTTGCCAGGGAAAATCTGAATTGATGTTGATCGCAGGCTATTCGGGGGTGGGCAAAACGGCCTTGGTTTACCAATTGCACAAACCCATTACCGAAAAACAGGGCTATTTTATTTCAGGCAAATTTGATCAGTTGCAACGCAATATTCCCTACTCTGTTTTTACTCAGGCATTCAACCAACTCTGTGAATACCTGCTGACCGAAAGTGAAGACAAGCTGGCAGACTGGCGACAGCGTATTCTCGCTGCAGTGGGCCAAAATGGCCAGGTCCTGTTGGATATCATCCCCAAACTGGCTTGGATCATTGGTGAACAGGCAGAGATCCCAAGCCTTGCACCGCTTGAGGCCCAAAACCGCTTTAACCGCTATTTTGGCTATTTTATTGACGCGCTTCGCGGACCAGACCACCCCTTGGTGATCTTTATTGATGACTTACAATGGGCCGATTTGGCTTCGTTGGATTTGTTAAAACTGCTCTTTTCGGAATCCCATTCCCATCTGCTTGTGGTGGGAGCCTACCGCAACAACGAAGTTTCACCCCGCCATCCCCTGCTCTTGACCCTGACTGAAATTCAAAAGTTGGGAAACCCGATCAATCAGGTTCAGCTCGACAATCTCAGCAAAGCCCATCTGGCCGTTTTATTGCAAGAGACACTTAACCATCCCCCAGAATTGCCCGCATTATTGGATCTGATCTATGAAAAAACCCTTGGCAATGCCTTCTTTGTCAGCCAGTTTCTGACTTCGCTCAACGAAGCGCAGTGGCTGACCTTTGACTTTCAGACCAGAATCTGGCGTTGGGATATTGAGGTGATAAAAAGAAAAGAAATCACAGACAATGTGATTACTTTTATGTCGAATAAAATGAAGAAACTGCCTCAACAAACCCAAGAAATCTTAAAACTGGCCGCATGTATTGGCAATCAATTTGATCTGGACCTGCTGAGCAGCCTGGCAGAAGAGCCCGTCCATGAAACCGCCAGAGCTGTTCAAGCCTGTTTGGTTGAAGGGCTGATCAGCCCCTTGCAGGATATTTACCAACTCCGGGTAAGGGTGATGGCGGGAAATCACAGCCAGAGTGCCGAGCCTCAGAATGCCGAGTATTATAAATTTATCCATGACCGGGTTCAACAGGCGGCGTATGCCCTGCTGTCTGAGTCCGAACGAGAAATTCTGCATTTGCGCGTGGGCAAATTGCTTTTGGCAGAGGTGCAAACACAAACCAGAGATCCCGAAAGCCATCTCTTTGATCTGGTTGAACATCTCCATTTGGCTTTAAATTTGGTACAGACACCCGCCGAGCGCTTGCAAATTGCCCACCTCAGTCTGGAAGCGGGCAAGCGGGCCAAATTATCCGCAGCTTATGAATCAGCTTTAAAATACCTCAAAACCGGTCTCAGCTGTTTGCCCGAGCAGGCCTGGGCAAGTGAATACGATTTGACCTTTGAGATCTATTTAAACGCCATTGAAACAGCTTTGCTGAGCGGCAATTTTGAACAAATGACAACCTGGTCTGAGCATGTTTTGGCCTCCACCGATCGGCTGCTCGACCGCACCCGCGTTTACGAATTGCAAATCACCTTTCACCATGCCCAATACCGCTTGGAAGAATCGGTCAAAACGGGTTTATTTGTCTTGGGAACTCTGGGTATTGCCATCCCTGAAGATCCCTGTCTGGCCGATCTGCAAAATGCCTTGGCAGAAACCCATCTCAAGTTGGCAGGCCGCAGCCCAGCCGATTTACAAACCCTTCCCCTGATGGAAGATGCTGCAATGAAAGCCGCGATCAGGATTATGTACAATATCAACCTCTCGGCTTTTTTCTTTCGCCCTTTGCTCTACCCTTTATTGGTTGTCAAAGAAGTGGGTTTGATTGCCCAATATGGCAATGTGCCTGAATCGGCCTTTGTCTATGCCACCTTTGCCATGATTCTCTCAGGGGTGTTGGGGGAGATTGATTTGGGTTATCAATTTGGGCAGGTCAGCAAAAAACTGCTGGCCTTGCCTCATTCCAAACAGGTTGAAACGCGCACCCTCTTGGTTTTGGGCAATGGCGTATTTCACTGGAAAGAATCGATCCACGCTTATTTGGACATTTACCCCGAGGCCTATAAAAAAGGGCTGGAGACCGGCGACCATGAATGGGCGGCTCAATCGGCGCAAGCCATTTGTTTTATGGCATTTTACGCTGGGGTTGAATTGCGTTCGATCGCCCAGAATATGGCCCATTATATGGAGGTAATTGCCAAACTCAAGTCGGCGATCACCTTGCAATACCAATCGATCTATTATCAATCGGCTTTAAATCTGTTCACCCCAACGGAGAACCCCTGCCTGCTCAAAGGGCAGATCTACGACGAAACAGAGATGCTGCCCGTGCATGAGGCAGCCAAAGACTATACCGGCATCTGTGTCATGTATTTTAGCAAATTGGTCCTGTCTTACCTTTTTGAGGACTATCAAGCGGCATATGCCAATACCCTCAAAGCTGCAGAGACCTTAGATTCGATTGTCTGCGTGGTGCATATTGTCCTTTATCATCACTATGATTCGCTCTGTCGCTTGGCCCTTTTCCCCAATTGGTCTGAGCAGGAGCAGGCCAGACAATGGAGCATCGTAGAAGCCAATCAAGCCAAAATGAAGCTGTGGTCTGACCATGCCCCCAGCAACCATCGCCAAAAATACCTCTTGGTCGAAGCAGAAATGGCCCGCATCTTGGGGCAAACTGAGCGGGCCATGACCAGTTACGAAAAGGCGATTGCAAGCGCTCAAGCGAATAAATACCTCAATGATGAGGCCTTGGGCAACGAATTGTATGGTAAGTTTTGGCTCAACAGGGGCCAGTCCAAAATTGCAGCTTTGTACCTACAAGAGGCACTCAGGCTTTACCGCTATTGGGGGGCTACAGAAAAAGCCAAACAGCTCGAAAAAAAATACCCAGCATTGATTCTCAGCTATACACATATCCCCTCGACGACCCTGACGACCCAGACAACCTCTCAAAACGAGTCTCAGTTTGAATTGGATTATTTCACAATCTTAAAATCGACCCGTGCCATCTCACAAGAGATTGATCTCAAACTGCTCCTAAAACAGCTTTTGGAAATCCTATTAGAAAATACCGGGGCTGAAAAAGGGGGAATATTATTGCCTTTGGGCCAAGCCTGGTTTATCGAAGCCTACAGAGAATTTCAGGGCAAGTCAGAGATTCTCCAACATACCCCTCTGGAGCAAGCGACAGGCATCCCCCAGGTGATCATTCAATATGTCTTGCGTTCGGGTGAAAATCTGGTGATCGAAGATGCCCAATGTGATGAGCGCTTTCGCCAGGATGAACAAATCAGCGCCAGCGGTATCAAATCTATTCTCTGTCTGCCGGTTTCGCACCAGGGCAAGACCGCCTTGGTGCTGTATCTCGAAAACCGGCTCATGGCAGGGGCCTTTACCCCCAGTCGCTTGGAATTGTTAAATATCCTGCTCAATCAAGCTGTGATCTCTTTGGAAAATGCCCGCCTTTACCACTCACTCGAAGAAGAGGTCAAAGTGCGCACCCGCGAATTGCAAGAGGCCAAAGAGGCGGCAGAATGGGCCAAAGAAGCAGCAGAACAAGCCAATCAGGCCAAGAGTCTCTTCTTTGCAAATTTAAACCATGAGATCCGCACGCCTTTAAACGCCATTATCGGTTTTTCCAGATTGGTGAGCAGAGAGCCTGAATTGACCCCCGAGCAGAGCAATAAACTCCATATTGTTGTCCGCAGTGGTGAACATTTGCTGGACCTGATCAACGACAGTCTAGAAATGTCCCGGATCGAAACCGGCAAATTGCAATTGCAGAAATCGGTTTTTGAACTGAGTGGGTTTTTGGCTGAAATTGAATATATTCTACGTTTAAAGGCCACAGCTAAAGGTCTTGATCTGAATTTTAAGATAGAAAAAGAGGTTCCGCGCTCAATTGAAGCTGATCAAGGCAAACTGCGACAGGTCTTGCTCAATTTTATCAGCAACGCAATAAAATATACCCTGCAAGGGCGGGTAGACTTGCGGGTGAGTTACCCATGCCAAGCGGCTGACAGCGGATCAGCGGCAGTTCTCAATTTTGAGATTGAAGATACCGGTATTGGCATTTCAGAGCGGGATATGGCCACTATTTTTCAACCCTTCGTCCAATTGGAAACAGGCTCACTTTCTCAAGGCGGTGTTGGCCTGGGGCTGGCCATCAGTCAACGTTTTATTGAGTTGATGGGCGGCGCTTTGAAGGTAGAAAGCCAACAAGGGAAAGGTTCGCGCTTTCAATTTTCTCTGCCAGTGGGAAATGTCAGCACACCATTGGCTGTGGCGGCTCAGCCTGCCGCAATTGTGATAGGTCTGGCCCCCGGACAGGCCCGTCACAAAATCTGCATTGTCGACAATGACCCTTCAAATCTCAGCCTGATTGCCCATTATTTAAAGCCACTTGATCTGGCGTTGCATTTGGCGGAAAATGGCCAAGCAGCGCTCGAAATTTGGCAGCGTTGGCAACCCGATTTGATCTTTATGGATATCCAGATGCCAGGTTTAAATGGCTATCAAGTCACCCAGCAGATCCGCGCTGCTGAGACCGAAAAAAGGACGGTGATCATCGCGGTTACGGCCTCTGCATTTGCTGAAGAACGGGCCATTGCCCTGCAAAACGGCTGTGATGACTTTGTGCTCAAACCACTGCTGGAAGAAGAGATTTTTGCAACTTTGCAAACACACCTAAAAATCGAATTCCTGTATCAGCCGATCCCAACTGGCGGACAGCTGCGCGCATTTCAGATCCAGACACCCGATAAATTGCAGGCAGAGATTCTGCACTTGCCCTCAGAACTGCACACTCAATTGGCGCTAGCAACAGAATTTGGCTCGATTGAAAAAATCGAGTGGGTGATTCAGAAAATTAAAGCCCACAGTCGCGACTTGGGAAATCACCTCGAAGCACTCTCTGAACAATTTGACTACGATGGTATCTTATCTCTACTTGAGAGGGCTCAAAAAAAGCGTTAACTTGCCAGGGGCACAAAGGCAATTTGATCAATCCACTGCCCCGTGCCTGCGGTATCAAAGACATAAAAGGACTGAGTCTGCCGTTGGCTGGCAGGCAACACACTCAGGGCATGGCTTTTGTTTTTGGTGCGGCCCGAGTTTAAGCTGCGGTTGAGATCCAGGCCAAAGTATTCACGGCGATAGGCCGGGCGTTTGTGGGACAGTTCCTGGTAGATCTCGCTGAGCAAGACGGGCTCACCGTCTGCGTTGCAAAGCAATTGAACTTGTTCGAAGAGCTGATTTAAAAAGGCAGGGGGATCACTTTTCCAGGCTGCAGCTTGAGCCAGATCTGCCGCAATTTGGATCTGCAAACCGTCCATGGTTAAGGGATCCAGCGCCGTATGAGAACGGGCATTCATAATCCGGCAAAACCCTTTATTTTTAAGGCTCAGCGTGATCTCCACTTGGTTCTGCACAAAGAAACGCGGGTATTCACCGCTGAGTTTCCACTTTTTTAATTCACAGGCCTTGCGCAAAAGAAAGAGTTCGGGATTTTGGCCCTGTTCCATTTCCAGGTCCAGACCGTCAAAGCCCAGGAGATTGTGAATCAGGTCTTGCGATTGGGCATAGGGAATCTCCTGATCTTCAGGATGATCAACGGCTTGAAAAATTAAATGGTGCATATGGTCTCCCCCTCAGGAAATTGGCAGGCTGGGTGCCTGTAAAAAATTGGAAAGTGTCTGTAAAAAATTGGTAAAGATCAAAATCCCGACCAGAATCAAAAAAGCACCGCTGGCCACCGAAATGGCCTGCATATGTTTTTGCAATTTGCGAAAATAGACAAAGACCTTGTCCATCAACAGGGCTGTGATAAAAAAGGGAATGGCCAACCCCAGTGAAAAGACCGCCAACAGGCGTATACCTTCGACCACCGAGGTTTTGGTGCTGGCAATGGCCAGAATCGATCCCAATTGGGGGCCAATACAGGGTGTCCAGCCCAAGGCAAAACTCAAACCAATCAAAAAAGCCCCCAAATAACCCGGCGGGCGGGCCTTGAGATGGACCCGCTTTTCGTAGAGCAGGGCATTAATCTGAATCAGGCCCATCATATGCAGGCCCATTACAATCACCACCACCCCCCCGATTTTGCGCAGCAGATCTTGGTGGGCCTTGAGCATAGCGCCCAGCCCTGTGGCTGTTGCACCCAGGGCGATAAACACCAACGAAAAACCGAGAATAAAACAGAGCGAACTCAGGATGATTTGGCGCTGGGTCTTTTTCTTTTCCTGGGCTTTTTCTTCAGCCTTGCTGTCTGAACGGGCGTCTGCATTGGACTCCGATTCTGCCTCTGCCTCATTGGCTTTTAAAGCAGCGGCAGATGTGCCTGAGATAAAAAACATATATGAGGGAATGATCGGCAAGATGCAGGGTGAGGCAAACGAAAAAACACCGGCCCCAAAGGCAGTCCAGAGATCAATCGAACGGACAAATGGATCCATTCTTTACCAAGCAATCGGCGGATGGGGTGTGGGTAAGGGGGGCAAGGGGGGAGCTGTTGGGCCCGGTGGCAGGGGCTCAGGATAACGCCGCCGCTTGATATCGTCGATCAGGGCTTTAAACACGTCTTTTTTGTAAACCGAGACTTCCATGCCGCCTTTGTGATAGCCCACCTTATAGCCATAGAGATCTCCCAAATAATAGGCGTAACCGTCGTAACCTTTGGGAATCAGGGATTTTTCTGATCCATCATAGGTTGCCATTTCCATTTTGTATTTATTGAGATGTTTTTTATCTTTGGCGTCTTTAAAGTCTTTCACAATCTGTGAACCCGAATTGCTTTCGGCATAGACCAATTCGACCAATTTTAAGGCACGGGCAAAGGAGGCATCTTTGGGGGTGGCTGGTGTGACATAGAGAACCACTTCATCGACAATCGGAGGTGCGCTCTCGACATACATCCAGATCATCAATTTTCGGCCATTGTCCAGGCGGTATTGGGCATGGTAATTGCCCACACCCAATTTGTCAAAAGAGGGAAGATCGCTGACCCGGCGGTGCTTAAATTCATTGCCCACGGGTGTGGGCTTGCGACTGAGCAAGGTGTTTTTGGCACTGGTAATTTCCATTCCGGGCAGGGCCCAGGCTGGAGCAGACAGGCACAGCAATGCGGCAGACAGTAATAGGGGATGTTTCATCGTTTATTCAATCAGAGGGGGCGCACCCACTCCGTTGAAAACCTCCTTTGAGCTGGATATTGCTCCCGTTTGATCAAAACGGGAGGGGTATTTATAAACTTCGGTTTCGACATCGCTGATCATGCGGTAGTAAATCTGCCGCCAGACAAAGCGATCGGTAAAGGCTGAAGCAAAGAGCGTCAGCCAGACAAAGACGTAAGCAAACGGGGACCAGAGCGCCCAGTATACCTTGCCACCGAGCGGATCGGAATCCGGGCGGCGATCGCGAATCAGGTTTAGGGCCTCAATCGACAGGGCAGATTGCAAAATACCAGCCCAAAAGAAACTCAACATGCCCCAGGTCGTCAACGCAATCGGCTGACCTGTTTGCAAGGAACTCCACAATTGCCAGAGTCCAACTGCCCCTGTGATATGAATCGCGGTAAGCATCGTGACCGTGGCATACCAGACCTCTTTGAGGGTGTGTTTACCAATCACACATTGGCGCACCGCAAAGATCAAAATATCTTTGAGGCTGTATTCACTCGAAAGACTGGTCATTGAGGCCGCGACAAATTCCACGCGATAACCGCCCCTGCGCACACATTCGTTGAGGACACAATCGTCAGACAGGGCATTGTCCCACTCCTTGCGAATGTTTAAGGCTTCAAAGCGCTTGCGTGTGATCGCCATCGTGCCGCCCCAGGTGATTACATAGCGATTGTTGTAAAAATTGCTAAATTGATACGCTGTCCAGAGGGCCAGGGCATAGGTAATTGGTCGTCCAGGTTCGGGGCGGTACCAGCGATAAGATGTTGTGGCACCCACGTTTTCTTTAGCCAAAGGGGCTACCAGATTGCGCAGCCAATCCGTTGAAACCCGTGCATCGCTGTCGACAAAGGCGTAAATATCCACACTTTCGTCGAGGGAGTCCATGGCGGCCATGATATTGTCTAATTTTTGACAGCGCTTTTTGCTGAATCCACCCAAAAGCAAACGTGCAGAAACCTTCGACTCGGCCACCATGCGCTTGAGTACGGGATAGCTATCATCCTGCTCATCGAGGGTGACAAAGATAATTTCGTAATTGGGGTAGTCTTGATGCAGCAACATGCGCATATTGGCTTCAAAATCGGGGTCGAGATCTTTGCAGGGCGAGATCAGGGCCACACGGGGCCACTCACTGGCGGGTTTGTCTCCGGGCTGTGCCACTTTTTTTGCCAGCTCAGCTTTAAAAAAGCGGAGGGTCATCAGGCCACCGAAAATGATAAAAGCTGAAAAAAAGCTTGCCAAGACTGATAAAAGCAAAAACAGGAGCGCCATGATTCCCCACTTTTTTTTTCAATTATAGCAGGGGCAAGGCGTGACTCGGAACACCT
>CAZRFI010000111.1:0-14135 GCA_964598905.1 uncultured Candidatus Sericytochromatia bacterium
TGGGCGCTTAGTTCTTGGAGACGGTTTCGTCGGCAATCACGGCTTTTTGCTGAGACTTGAGGCCCGCTAATTCCTGTTTGAGGGAAGCGATTTGCTGTTCCAGCGAAGTGATGCGCTCGGCTTTGCTGAGCGGTTCTGTGCTGGCGAGGGCTTCTTCTTCTTCTTCTTCTTTGTCCGAGGGATGGGCCACTTTGTCCATCACTTTGTGGATATTCTCAGTGCCTTTTTCGAGCAGTTCTTTTACGAAGCGGGCCCGCTGATCCTCGGCCAACTCACCGCGCTTGACCAGCTCATTGACAATCTCATCGAGTTTTTCACGGGTCAGAGAGGCCAAGCCAATCCCGCCGAGCAGAAATTTTTTAATCACCGACTCAATGTTCTGACCTTCTTGGATCAGCCCCTGCAGCACAAATTTATTTAAAAAGAGCTGCTTGGTTTCGAGATTTTCTTGCAAAAAAATCTGACCAAGAATCTTGGGGGTGATGTCATGGCCCTGGCTATCGATCACCTGGATATCGTCGCCCTGGCGGATCATATCGGCAATTTCACCCAGGTTGACCGTTTTGCTGGTCTGGGTATCGTAGAGTTTGCGGTTATCGTAACGCTTAATGACTCGCACAGTGAGGATTCTCCCTTATTGTCTGGCACAGATTGGTACTATGTTATGCGATCTTTGTCACTGACGTCAAACCCGAGTCATTTCTTTGGAGCCAATTGCCACAGAGTTTGAACAGCCTTTAAGATAGACACACTATGTGGTATCAAAATTTACTCGAAGCAAATCAAATTCCCGATTCCCTGCTGCGCTGGGGGATCCGCTATTACAATTCAATGCATCTGCGTCGCCTGGCCAAAGGGGGGGCAGACGCTCACAAAAGCCGCTTTCAGACTTTTTTAAAACAGCTTGAAAAGGCCCCGCTTGCGGCCCTGCCCGAAAAAGCCAACGAACAGCATTACGAGGTGCCCGCCGCTTTTTATCAAAAGGTGCTTGGCCCCCATTTAAAATACAGCTGTGGCTATTGGCCAAGTGGGCAAGAGAGTCTGGCCGAGTCTGAAGCAGAAATGCTGGCCCTGACCTGTGAACGGGCCCAATTGGCGCAACTCAAGCCCGGTCAACAGATCTTGGAATTGGGCTGTGGCTGGGGCTCGCTCAGCCTTTATATGGCGGAACACTTCCCTGAGAACCCCATCACCGCTGTCTCTAATTCTCACAGTCAGCGGGTCTATATCGAAACCCAGGCCCAGAGCCGGGGTTTAACCAATCTGCGGGTGATCACCCAGGATATCAACCAGTTTGAACCTGAGCAGGGCTTTGATCGGATTGTTTCGGTCGAGATGTTTGAACATCTGCGCAATTATCCCGAACTCTTTCGCCGCTTAGCGCGCTGGCTTTTGCCCGGTGCTTTGCTCTTTGTGCATATTTTTGGCCACCGTACCCATGCCTATCTCTTTGAGGTCGAACACGAGCGGGATTGGATGGCGCGCTATTTTTTCAGTGGCGGCACCATGCCCTCACGGGATTTGCTCTTACATGTCTGTGAGCCGCTGATCGCCCGCAAGCTCTGGGTCGTCAACGGCCAACACTACCAAAAGACCTGCGAAGCCTGGTTGGCCCAAATGGATGCCCAAGAGGCGGCCATTCGCCCGATTTTGGCAGCAACCTATGGCGCGGTTCAGACCACCCGCTGGTGGGTCTATTGGCGCGTGTTTATGCTGGCCTGTGCTGAACTCTTTGGCCACCAAGCGGGCCAGGAGTGGCAGGTCTACCATTATTTATTTGAAAAACCCAAGCAGGCAATCAGTTCAACTGACTGATCACACTGTTCATGCGGTGCAGGTGGTTGGCCACTTCGGCAGATGTCTCATCAATGATCGTCATGATGCCTTTGGCTTCGACCTGTTGGCCTTGCCATTCTTTTTGAAAGCTGCCGTTCCAGCGGCTCCAGGCGTCGTCGAGTTCACCTTTGATCTGTTGGCGGGCATTGGCATCGATGGTGTCGATAAATGGGCCCTGGGTGGTGAAAAACTGATTGTAGATCAAATTGGCCTTGAGGGCTTCGTTATAGGTGGTGATGCCTTGTTTCTTTGCTTCGTTGAGCAGGCTGACTGCCTGATCGCGAAACTCCGTGACACGGGCCATCATCACTTGTTTTTGCTGCGGATCCATTTTGCCCCATTGGGCATAGATCTGTTCAGACGTCTCAGCGGCCTGAGCGGCATAATAGCGTGCACCCCAGGTAAAGCGATTGGCTGTTTCTCTGGATTGCTTGGCCGCGTCACTGTGAGCGGCAATCAACTGAACTGCTTGCTGAGGGGCCTGCACGGGCTGTGTCTCCTGTTGAAGGATTTCCTGGATATTGGCCATGGCTGGCCCTTCGGGAATGTCTTTGGGCAGGGTAAAAATAATCTTGGCGGGCTCAGCGGGTTTTGTTGGGCCTGCGGGCTGGGATGGTTGCTGGGGTTTGTTGAGATAGTCCACGGGCTTGCCATCGGGGCGGTGGAAGGGCGAGAGGGTGGATTGTTCGTCGCGCAGCAGATTGATATTCGGCTGAATACCACGGGCCATTGGCTGGGTGCTGACACTGTCTCCACTGAAACCTGAAGGCGGAGCGCTGGGAGGCTCATTGCCGCGTGCAAAAGGCGACATTGGAGAGCGTGTGGGGGACGCTCCCAGTATTGAGGGATTAGATGCGGGCTGTGGTTGTACCGAGTTCATGGGACTACCTCTGGATCATGACCCGGCCGAGGATCTGGTCTACCTGATTGAGGTAAGCCGTCACCGTACCAACCGAGCGGGTAAATACCTCGGGCGCTGCAGGCAGCTTCTTGGAGAAGAAGAGATACTGGCTCTCTTCGACACCCGTGGTCCAACCTTTCCAGGCCTCTTGAACGCTGCGATTGGCATCCTGGGCCAAACCGGGCACCTGTGGGAAGCGCGGCAGCAACTCATCCATGGCCAAATTGGCATAGAGGGCTTCGTCGTAAGTGGCTTTGGTGTATTCTTCGGCCCGTTTGAGGGATTCCAGCGCTTGGCCTTTTTTGGATTCCAACTCGCTCAGGGTTTGATTCAATTGCTGAGGAGGCATGCGGCCCTGGCTCTGTTCAATCCGCTGAGCCAAAACGGCGGCTTCTTTGGCGAGGCCTTCGGCATGGCGCGATTCTTCTTCGGCATGGCGGCGGTTGTCCAAGGATTTTTTGGCGTGCAAATCAATGTGGCGGAAGGCAGTGCCAGGATCTTGAACCTGCTGCAAGTCGCCGACCACCACTTGGCGGGCTTGGTTGATATCTGTTCCGGGAGGAGCCGCAGGCATGGAGCTTGGTGGGGGCACGCCCGGTTGCGGCATACCTGCACCCTGACCCGGCTGCTGTTGCTGGGGTTGCTGGGCTTTGTCTTTGCCAAAGCCAAACATGCCGAAGATGCCTTTGAAGAGTTTGACCACAAGGCTGACGATCGTATTCAGAATTTTGGCGATAATGCTGGTCAGAGAGGTGAAAATATTGGCCATGCCGGTGGCTGCACCACCAATCGAAGAAGAGGCGCCAGAGGCCGCCATGGCTCCCTGCACATACCCCGTTTGCTGAGGACCCGTGGGGCGGTAGACATCGTTGGCATAACCGGGGGCACCATAAGGGACTTGGCCAGAGGGCACATAAGGACCATTTTGATTGCCATAATTGGGGACAGGGGGTCCATAGGCCTGGTACTGGGGCGAAATATTCACTTTAGAAACCTCCGCATGATCGTGCTCTCTGATCTGACTGATCTATACATAGCCACTTGAGCGCGCTTTCTTGTTTATCTTTAAACAAAAATTAGTAATTTCTTTAGATCTACTTATGTTTTTTTTTGTGTTTTTTTGCTGGGCGGCGGCCGGATTTGCGCCGGAGACGCTTCAACATCGAAACAATTTCATCGGCGAGGGTATGGCTGAAACCGCCCAGCCACAAGCCCACAAACCCCACTCCCACATACACAGGATTCTGAAAAAAGACGGCTGTCTGCTTGGCGAGGCCAAAACCCTGCTCAGCCAATTGGGCCTGATCCAGGGCCAGGGCCACACGGGTCAGAGTGGCAAAAAGCAGGGCCACCCAAACCGAAAGGTAGAGCAAACGCGTCAACACACCCAGAACCGGTCCGTGCGAAAAGGGGGAACGGTGAGGAACCAGTTTGCGGTAGGGAATCCAAATCCAGCGAAACCAGCCCCAACGCTTATATTGTACACTTTTTGTGTCCAGATCTCCACTAAACATCAAGCCTGCGAACAAAAAGCAGGCAGCCAGAAGGGCTGTCACACTCAATTCGTGCGAGATCATCCAACCGATCCAGGCCATCGGCAGGGCCGTGAACCAGGTGATTTTGTCATGGGTTTTACCGCTGGGCACAGGCAGAACTCAATCGCTGCGGAGGCGTTCGACAAAAATATATTTGCGGTCTTCCAATTCGCGAATGCCCCAGAGAATGGAGAGGCGATCGTGGGGCATCACTGCAAAGAGTTGGCCAATGCAGCGTTGACCATCGACCCAGCCAAAAACGGCCTGGGCCAATTTGGAGAAAACCTCGTTTTTGGCGGGTTCGCGAATCAATTCGGGAATGTCCCGATCCTGATAATCGGGCCAGAGGGTTTCCATTTCCTGAAGATAGTTCTGGGCTTCTGCGATCAGCACTTTCTGATCATAATCCAGGTATTGACCTGAGCCTTCCACAGGTGTGCCTGGAATAAACGAAAAATTACCGCTTTCCCAAGAGAGCAAATCCATCAGCAGCAAATCGCCACCAAGGTGTTTGCCTTTGATATCGGCGTAGTGAATGTACCCGTGATTAAACCCAATACTGCCCTGTTGCCAGGCGTTCCAAATCAGGCATAAACCATCCACTTGGGCCTGCATCAGGCGGGAGACCGCTTGCATCAGACGAAAGGATTCAAACAGGCGAATGCGAGGCAATACGGCTTGGCTGGCTGACGTGGGACTGGGTTCTGCTTCAGGGTAGGCTTTGTCTAAGACGACCCGAACCATTTGCTGCAATTGGCGGCTGCTGGCAAAACGATGTTGGGGAAATTTTTGCATACAGCTCAGAATCAATTGATTCAGATCGGGGCCGACGCTGGGGTTGAGTTGCATCGGTGGGACGGGATCGCGGCTGAAAATTTCGAGCACAGCGGTGCCAGGGTTGGTGGCATTAAAAGGCATTTTGCCTGTGAACAATTCGTACATCAAAACACCCAGCGAGTACAGATCGCTCTGAGCGGTGATCAGACGGCTGTTCTGAATTTGTTCCGGAGACATATATGCCACGGTTCCCAAGAGACTGCCATCAATCGTGAGCTGGTTTTGCCCCTCAATTTTGGCAATCCCAAAGTCCAGTAATTTGACCTGTTTTCCCGTGATAATCATTACATTTTCGGGTTTGATATCCCTGTGAATAATGTGTTTGGAGTGGGAGTATTCTAAGGCATCTAATAATTGTTCGATCCAGAGCAGAATCTCGCGGTGGGAAGGGGCATGCCTTTCGACATATTCTTTCAGGCTCAAGCCCTGTAAAAACTCCACCACCATAAAATAATCACTGCCAATCTGCTTAAAATCGTAGACCGACATGATATTGGCATGGCGCAACAATTGCATCGTCAGGGCTTCATTGCGGAAACGCATAATCCGCATTTCGCGATCAGGGCCTGACATCTCCGGTGAAAGAGTGAGATGTTTGACTGCCACTGTTTCACCCGAAGCAATGTCCATGGCTCTAAAAATGGCAGCTGTTCCGCCGCGGCCAATTTCTTCAATTAGAACATAGCGCCTACTCACCTCAAACCCGGGTGAAATAAGCGATGAATACAGGGAATCAGACATGAGTCGAGACAGTTAACAAAGGGGAATTAAACATATTTCTTATTGTACAGGAAGACAAGCAATCTCATGAAGCCTGTCTAAATAAGCGCTGTAACTCACGCAGCATAAACTGATCATCGATCGGTTTGAGCCAAGTTGCCAGGGGTTGGATATCTTTGATCCGGCTGTCTCGGCGCAGAATGTCTGAGTTACCCGTTAAAAAAATAACAGGAATATTGTATCTCTGACGCAGCAGCAAGGCTGCTTCAACGCCATTCATGGGTCCTGAGAGACCGATATCCATTAAGACGCAGTCAGGGGGCGTACTGGCGACTACAGACAGCACGGCTTCACCACTGTTCACGGTGGCCAAAACCTGATGTCCCACTTCGATTAAAACGGTTTCCAAAAACATATTGATCACAAAATTGTCTTCGGCCACAATAAAGGAATTTCCCTGTTTGTTTGGCTCGTTCATGATGCGGTTTCCACCTCTCGAAAAGAGATTTTAAAACAGCACCCCTGCTCTTGGGGAACTTGCTCCAATCTGCCTTGCAATTGTTTGACCAAATTTTGGATCAAACGCAAACCGAGAGAGGGGCTCTTTTGCCAGTTCAACTCGGCAGGCAGGCCAGGCCCATCATCGGCAAAAATCAAACAATAGAAGCCATTGGACTCTTTGGCTAATGCCACCTGAATACAACCTTCCAAGCGATCGACAAAGGCATGTTTGAGGGTATTGGCGGTGAGCTCATTTAAGATCAATCCCAAGGGGACGGCGGTATCAATTTGAAAGAAGATCTCATCAATCTTTAATTGCAAGCTGATTTTTTGTGCCGGGGAGGTCAGACTTTGCACCATTTGGTTCAAAAGTCGCTGCACATACTCTTTGTAAGGAATATGACTGAGGCTGTCTGAGTCATATAACATTTCATGTACCATCGCAATGGAGGAGATCCGATGTTGGGTTTGGCGAATGGTTTCAACCGCTTCGGGATTTTTGATATGGTTCATTTGCAGCGCCATTAAAGAGACAATCACCTGCAAATTATTTTTGACCCGGTGGTGAATTTCTTGCAAGAGAATTTCTTTTTCTTGGAGCGAGGTCCGGATGATTTCTTCGCTGACTTTGCGATTAAAAAACAAGGGGGTTTCTGCGGAACTGTGGTAGGTATCTGTTTCCAAGTAGTCATTAATGCGGTGCGGCGGAGCCATGATAAAGGTGCAGGAAGCATCTCCCCGCGCCCGGCAGGCAATTTCGACAGCTGTCAGCGGTATCCCAAAACTGGCTTCACACCAGCCTGAAGAGTAAGCGGCATTCATAATACACACGGCATCCTGAGAGCGTTGCCCGCGCGAAAGCCAAGAGTCAGCTTCAAAGGAATACGGGTGATGGTATTTGAGAAAATAATTTTCATCGGGGCAGGGATTGCTCTCTGGCAATATTTCGACAAAGCCCCAGCCCGCATAGGCGAAGTGAACGGGACCGGCTGAGAGTTTTTCAACCGGGTCCTGCAGGTCCATTTTGGCATGAAAACATTTGGCGTCGGCAATGCCCAGCACATGCCCGATGTCAAAGAGAAAGTCCTGACCCGTCTGAAAGGCGGTGTGAGCGTCTCGGTCGCTGTAGAGATGGCGCAGATAATTAAAAAAATCACAGGACAGAGATGAGGCTCTTACCAAGACATAGCGTTCGTTTTCAACCTCAATTAAACCCTGAGTGGGTTTAAATGCCAGATTTTGGAAATAGCGTTGGACATTGTCTTGGGCCTGTTGAAATATTGCAGAAAACGCCTCTGGAACGCTGACGGTTGCGCCGGTTCCAGCCTGAATCACGGAATGAGCTTGCAGATCTTGTATTTCTTGTTCTAAGACGCTGATCCGCGTTAGCAATTCTTCCCGTGAAAAATTTGCATAGTCCTGAATTTGTGTGCCCATATTTTTAGGATTGTGTTTAGGGTTAATTTAATACTCTGCTTGAATACTCTGTGTTAACAGAAATCCGACAATTTAATTAGGCCATATTTTGCCATTAAAAGCAATCTGCCGAAAAAAAGGCGATCCAGTATAATCAAGACTGAGCTTTGCGTTCGCATTTTCGTGGGGAGATCATTCAGGTTTTTTTTATGTCAATATCACAAGCTGAAGTCTATTTTCAGGCTGCCCAGGCCCTCCAAGCGCAGGGCAATTTGGATGCGGCTGTGAGCCAATATCAGCAGGCCCTGCAATCGGATCCGCGTTTGGCCGCTGCTTATTTGCAATTGGGTCAGGTGCATCAAATTTTGGGGCAGCCCGTGCAAGCTGTGCAAAACCTCTTGAAATACATCCAGTTTCGCCCTGACGCGGTGGCGGTGTATGTGGCGGTTGGGAATCTATTGCTGTTCTTAAAACAAGCGGAGCAGGCCCAGCGCTATTTTTTAAAGGCCCTTGAACTTGAACCGAGTCATCCCGAGGCGCTCAGTACCTGGCTGACGATTAAAACCGACCACGACCCCGCCAAAATGTTGGATCTTTTGCTGAGTATGGCCCAGTCTCAGCCCGAATTGCGGAGTACCATTGCCTGCCAAGTGGGACGCATGATGGAAACCATCCATAACAGTGATGATGCTGCCAAATGTTATGCTTTGGCCCTGGAAGATCCCCTTTTGATGGAACGTCAGGCCTGGGAATTAAAAAGCCGGTTGTTGGTACCTGTGATCTCTCCCGATCGGGCCTATCAAGAAAAATACCTGCAAGGAACCCAAGCCTGGTTGAGCCATTGGGAACAGGTTCCGGCACCCGAAACACCCTGGATTTTGCCTGATTTTAGCAATGTGGACGCCTATTTCTTAAATTGGTTGCCCCTTGAAGGCATGGCCTATACCTATCTCAATCCCTACCATGAGCGTCAGCGTTTGGGGGCAATTCTCAAACGCTGGCTGCCTGTTTTGCCTCAGACCAACCGAACGGCTTTGCGCACAGAGCGCCGCCGGGTGGGATTTGTGCTCGGGCCTTCAGTTGCCGTACTGAATTTTATGGTGGGTCTCTTGCAGCGTTTGCCTCCGGCTGATCTGGATGTGCATATTTTGCACACCCACCGCATTAGTGCTGCCCATTTTTCCAAAGAACAACTGCGCCCAGAGTTTAACTACCATTTGCTGGCCAATGATTTGGCTGTGGCCTATCAGCAGGTTTTAGAACTGGATTTGGACATCCTTTATTTGACCGAACCCAATGCCCAGCAGTCTTTGCAGTCTCTGCTTTCATCCTTTCGCCTGGCCCCGGTTCAGGTCACTTCTTGGTTGAGTTCAGGCAGTACAGGCCAGCCCGAAATGGATTATTTTCTCTCTTCTCAGGTGCTTGAGCAAGCTGAAAATCCCCAGCGTTTTTATAGTGAGCAATTGGTTTTACATCAAACCATTCCGACTTATTTCTTTCGGCCCGAAACAGTCAACACTTACGCTCGGGCGGATTATGGCTTGCCCGAAGCGGCGCATTTGTATATTTGTCCCCATGTGATGAACAAAATTCAGCCCGATTTGGACCCGCTTTTTGAAGGCATTTTGCGCCAAGACCCGCTGGGCCATCTGGTCTTGCTCACCAATCCCGACAATCTCCAGCATCGCCGAATTTTGCTGCAGCGCTTTGAAAATACCTTCCCCGATCTGATGCCAAGGATTTGGTTTTTGCCCTATCTGAAGCCACAAGAGTATTTGAATTTATTGACGCTGGGAGACGTGATGCTCGATCCACTCTATTTTGGGGGCGGCACCACGACCTATGAAGCTCTCTCAGCAGGGATCCCAATTATCACCTGGCCTGCTGATCGCCTGCATGGGCGGATTACCCATGCCTGTTATCTCAAAATGGGCCTCTCGGATTGTGTTGCACATTCTGCCGAGGACTATATTCAAAAAGCCGTTGCGCTGGCCACAGACCCCGCACTCAACCAACGCACACGGGCGCAGATTTTAGCTCAGGCGCCGCTGATCTTTGAAGAAGAGCTTGCCGTGGACGAATTGATTGCTTTTTTATGCCAAGTAGATGTGCGGACCTGAAAGACCGTTTCCTGACCACAGACCGTGCCAACGGGCTCAGTTCTGTGCGGGGGCTTCCTGCGGAAAATGCAAGATCACGGTTGTGCCTGCTCCCGCTTCGGAGTCGATCGTCATGCTGCCTCCCAGCACCGAACTGACGAGGTTATCGACAATGGCCAGTCCCATGCCGCTATAGCCTTCTTGTTTGCGGGTCGAGAAAAACGGAGAGCATACTTGGGGCAAAATTTCGGGGGCCATGCCCAACCCAAAATCCTGCACGCGCAAGACAAACCGTGAATCTTCAAAATCCAGAATCAAGCGCACGGGTTCATCATCGAGCGGATACGCATGGGCCTCACAATTATTGAGCAAATGCATCAGGGCCTCTGCCAATTGGGCCGGGTACCCCTGCCAAATTTGACTGGCGGCATCAGCGGAGACATGGAGTTCGAGCGGCAGACGGCGCAAACTGGTCACCCGGTACAATTCCTGCAGGCGGCTCCAAAACTGAGGCCAATTGACGGCTTGACGGCGGGAAAGCACTTCAGCAGGGGCCACCGATTGCAGCGATTGCACCAACATCAGGGCGCGTCCGAGTAAGCTGCGAATATCTTCACAGGCTTCTTGTTTTGCTTCGGGCAGGCCGATCAGGAGCTTTTCGAGCTGGCTTTGGGCCTCGACCAGGGGCACGGCGACCTCTTGGGAGAGGCCTTGGACCATACGGGTAATGGTCTGACGCTGAACCCGTCCCATTTCCAATTGCAGGGTTTGCTTTTGCAATTGTTCTTGAAAGAGATTGTGATTCACTCCGCGCACTTTTTGGCTGATGGCTCCAATCACCTGAGAGAGCAATTCGGGCGAAGCTGCCAATTGGCGGAAAAAAGCATCGCGGTTCAGGGCAAAGAGTTGGCAGGGGCTTAATGTGACAGCTGTAGCGGTGCGTACGCCGCCTTCGGCCAGGGCCAATTCACCAAAAAACTCTCCGGCAGTTAAGGTGGCCAGGGGAGCGTCTTCGCCCTGGTCGTTGCGGGCCAAAATGGAGACTTCACCGCTCAAGATCAGGTAGAGGGCATCACCTGGATCGTCTTCGCGAAAGAGCAGGTGATCCGCTTCATGGTTAATCACAGCACCACTGTCGACCAGCGATTTTAAGGTCTCGAAGGGAAGATTCTGAAAAAAGGGAATTTTATGAAGCAATCCATACAGCAATTCCATGGTTAAGCCCCTGCAAAAGAATTTAAGGTCTAGCGACCTCCCTCATTGTAGGCCCAAGCGCAACAGGATGCAAATTCAGAGTTTTTCGAGACAGAGCACAGGCAATTTGCCACTGCGCAGATCGCTGAGAAAAGAAATGGCTGTGCGGTCGAGGTCGATCTCGCCGCCTTTTTGCAAGAAGTTGCGCTGTCTGCCGATCTCGTTCAGGTAAATCGGCTCTTGGCCAAAGGCTTTTTGCAAATAGCCTGGAAACTCCGTGTGCAAGAGTTGCAGGCCGAGTTCAGCCAGTTGCACAGGTGGGGCTGAGTGTTCGCTGACTGAACCAATCAGGGCCAGTTTGAGGGCCACATGCTGGTCTTCGAGTTTGGGGGGAATCACCCCCGGACTGTCGAGCAATTCCAGGTCTTTGGCAATGCTCACCCATTGCATGCTTTTGGTCACGCCAGGTTTGTCGCCGACTTTCATCGAGCGCTTGTTGATCAGAGCATTGATCAGGGTCGATTTGCCCACATTGGGCAGTCCCATGATCAAGGTTCGCAATTTGCGGGGGATGCGTCCCCGCTGTTTCATCTTGGCAGACAGCGTGGCATGAAAGAGCCCCAGCTCTTTGCGCAATTCCTGCACACCCTCACGGCCTGGAATATTCAGGGCCACTGCCGGGAAGCCTTTTTCGCGCCAATAGGCCAAGGCCGCTTCGAGGCTCTCTTGTGGGGCCAGATCGGATTTATTGATGGCCATAATGCGGGGTTTTTGCCCGAGCAACTCATCGACAAAGGGAAAATGGCTGCTTTTGGGCAGACGGGCATCCACCAATTCAACCACACAGTCGACGAGGGTGAGCTTTTCTTTGAGTTGGCGCTGGGCCTTGGCAATATGCCCAGGGTACCATTGAATTAAACGGTCTTCGGTGGTCATGAATTTTTCTGGTTTCTGTGGGTTTAATGGGGAGCGATTTCAACAAAACTCATCTCATTGCGGATCAGTGGGTGCATTTGCTGGCCGCGCACATAGGGCTGAACGAGTTTGTATTCGACATTGGTGTATAAGAAGATCCAGGGGGCATCTTCGATGATCATGCTCTCAGCGTCTTGGTAGAGTTTTTCACGCTCCGACCAGTTGACGGTCGTGCGGGCCTTGTTCACCAAGGTGTCAAAGATCGGGTTATTATAGCGGGTCACGTTATCCTGACCAATGTTTTTGCTGTTAAACAGGGTCCAGAGATAATTGTCGGGATCGGGATAATCCGCAGCCCAGCCGAATCTGAAAAAAGTTGCTTCGTTGCGTTTGATCTTTTCGATATAAGAGGCCCATTCCATTGACTTAACCTCGATATCCACGCCGAGATCGCGCAAGTCGGCCTGCACGGCGGCCCCCAACATGGCATAGATTGCACTCTGGTTGTGCCAAAAGGTCACTTTTAAAGGTTTGCCATTTTTGTCGAGAATGCCGTCACCATTGCTGTCGGTCCAACCGGCTTGGGCCATCATCGCTTTGGCTTTGTTTAAATCGTAGGGGTAGGGAATGGCGCGGTCGGCTTTAAAGGCCGGGAAGCCATTGGGCAAGACACCGCGCGCAGGAATCCCGCGCCCGTTGCGTACCACGTCGATGATCTTGCGTTTGTTGACCGCAAAATTAAAGGCCTGGCGCACAGTTTTGTCTTTAAAGGGCTCGGATTGGGTATCCATGCCCAAATACTGAATGGTCCATTCTTTGTCTTTGATCACGTTGGACTGGGCTGGATCATTCAAGCTTTCGATTTTGCGAATGGCTTTATTGCCGAGTTTGTTCCAATGGGGGTCGGTCAGGATGCGGTCAAAGCTGGCTGCCGGAATCGGGGGCTCAAGATGCTCAAGTTCGCCGTTTTCAAACCAAAGCAGGCGAATATCTTCGCTGGGCACGATATAAAAGCGCAGTTCGTCGAGCTTGGGAATGCCTTCCTCGAAGAAATTCGGGTTTTTGACCAAGACCAATTTTTGGTTCGATTTCCACTCTTTGAGCATAAAGGGGCCGGTACCCGTGGCATGAAACGAAAATTGGTCTTTCCATTTTTTGACTTCGTTTTGGGGCACGACGTAATAATAGGACATGGCCAAAACATGTAAGGCGAAGGGAATGACATCTTTGAGGGTGATCGAGACGGTGTAGTCGTCGATCACTTTGACACTGTCGAGGTGAACTGTTTGGCCTGCTTGGCAGGCCTTTTGATAGGCTTCGAGCCCGGCCAATGAAAGTCCATCGAGGGTCCACATGCCTTTGGAGGCATTGCGGGGATCCGCCAAGCGCTCAATCGAAAATTTGACATCCGAAGCGGTGAAGGCGTCGCCATTGTGGAATTTAACACCTTTGCGCAATTGAAAGGTATAGGTTTTGCCATCGGGCGAAATTTTCCAAGACTCAGCCAGATCGGGCACCAGATCTGAAAGCTTTTGGTTGGGGCCCGTGATCCGGGGACGGTAGCGCACAAGACCGTTGTAAATATTGTGGCCGACATCGTGGGACTGGGTATCGCCGATTTGAATCGGGTCAAGTGAGGGCACATCCCCTTCAAAGGCACTGCGGTAGACTTTTTTATTGCTGTCGGGAGGGCGGCAGGCGCTGAGCGGAGTGAGCAATGCCCCTGTGCACAAAGCGGCGATACTCAAGCGAATCCACGGTTTAACGAGCTGCATAAGGGTCTCTCTCCCGGCAATATAATAATGGGGTTTGCTCTGTAGTTTAGCATATTCCTTTTTTTGCCGATTTGGAATCAAGCGGAAGTGGCTATTGTTGCTTTAAACTGCGATTGAATTTACAATTCCTTCATTCGATTGCTTCGTCTGCTTATTGATAACTAACAGTAAAATAAAAGTAATTCAAGCAAAAACCTATGTGTCCTCTCGAAAAACTTTATCCACAGCTTAAAAACAGTGAGCCCGTCTCTCTGCAAATGGATTCTTTTTTGGCACATATGGATATGATGCAAAGCTATTTGGTTTTATGCTTTGGTCTGCAGGCTGAAAAAAAGTTGAGCTTCTACCATTTGGGTGAAATGCACTTTTATTCAAATCAAGTTTATTTGTCTGACAGATATGATTC
>CAZRFI010000112.1:0-13992 GCA_964598905.1 uncultured Candidatus Sericytochromatia bacterium
CCCTGGACTGCACCCCACCCGATCAAGAGGAGCTGTTTTAACATGCCAGGTATTCAACCCCTTTGTGTCTTAGATCTGCTCGATCAGGGCGTGATCTCGTTTGCCGAGCGCTTTGAAAGCTTTTTGCAGGCCGAAGATCTGCAGATCCCCTACGAAATCATCGACGGCATTCGGCGCAAAGACGAATTGCCGACCTTGCTCAAACAGCCCTGGGCAGGCCTGCTGATCTCAGGCTCGGTGCATTCGGTCTATGAGCAAAGTGACTGGATTCAGGCTGTCGAAGCCCTGATCCGCGAAGCGCACGCCGAAAACTTCCCGGTTTTTGGCATCTGTTTTGGCCATCAGCTGATTGCCACCGCCCTTGGGGGCCAAGTCAGCAAAGCGCCGCAATGGGAGTTTGGCACCCACCCGGTCTATTTGACGGGCAGTCACCCCTATTTGGCGGGGGTCGAAAGTGGTGTTTGGACCTCACAAACCCACCAGGATCATGTCAGCGAACTGCCCCCCGGCGCGGAACACCTGGGGCTGTCTTACCAAACAGCCCACCAGATCCTGGCCTGTGGCAGTTGTTTTGGCGTGCAGTTTCATCCCGAATACACGCCCGAAACCCTGCGCTATTTGGGCCAGCAACGCGTGCAGCGCTTTATCGACGCCCAACTCTTTCACAGCCCCGAACACCTCTATATCTATCTCGACACCCTCATGCCCGTCGATGGCGCGCGCCAGATCCTGCGCAATTTTTTGCTCAGTCTGGACTATGAAGAGGCGGTGTTGGCTTAAACGCCTGCCGCACAGGCCCACGCTTGGGCTTTTCCAGATAGGGCTGCAGACAGGCCAAGAGACGCGGAAATTTATTCGGGGGAATTTTTTGGCCCGCTTCGAGCTTTTGCACCTCGTAGACAAAGAGCTGGGCCCGCGCCGCCAGTTCTACCTGACTCCAGGCTGCGGCTTCACGGGCCCGGCGAAACTGGGCCCCTGTCCAGGGATAGCGCTCCAGAGAGATTAAACCAGCCCCATCTCAATCATTTTTTCGGCAATTTGCACGGCATTGAGGGCCGCGCCTTTGCGCAGGTTGTCGGCCACAATCCAGAGATTCAGGCCATGGGGATGGGAGACATCTTCGCGAATCCGACCCACATAGACCGAATCCGTGCCAGAGACATCCAGCGGATAGGGAAAGTGCCTGAGTTGGCGGTCATCGCGGATCGTGATCAGAGGGGCCTCTTGCAGCACCAACCGGGCCTCTTGCGGCGAGACAGGACGCGAAAATTCAATATTCACCGACTCACTGTGGCCATTGGCCACGGGCACGCGCACACAGGTGGCTGTGGTCGGAATCGCCTCACCCATGATTTTGGCCACTTCGTGGGTCATTTTCATCTCTTCGTTGGTATAGCCATTGGGCTCAAATTCCCCGATAAAGGGAATCACATTAAAGGCAATCGGATAAGGCAAGACCTGAGGCAGGGCGGGCTGGCCGCTCAAAACCTGTTCGGACTGGGTATACAGTTCTTCGATGGCTTGATTACCGGCACCCGAGACCGCCTGATAGGTCGAGCAGACAATGCGTTTGATGCCAAAGGCATCGTGCAGGGGTTTGAGCACCACCACAAGTTGGGCCGTAGAGCAATTGGGATTGGCAATCAGGCCTTTGTGGTTGCGCAGGGCTTCGGCATTGACTTCGGGCACCACCAAGGGCACCCAGTCTTGCATGCGAAAGGCGCTGGTATTGTCGATCACGATACAGCCTTGTTCGACAGCAGCGGGCACCAGGGCCTTGCTCACACTGCCGCCAGCAGACGAGAAGAGAAAATCGATGCCTTTAAACGCTTCGGGTTCGGCAATTTGCACAGGCAAATGCTGTTTGCCCACACTGACGACGGTGCCCGCAGAACGGGCGGAGGCCAGCGGCACCCATTTGGCCACCGGGAATTTGCGCTCCAGCAGGGTCTTGATCATTTCACGCCCCACCAAGCCGGTTGCGCCTAAAATTCCAACGGTGTACTTCTTTTTCATGGTCATCAGTCTTTCTCAGAGATTGGATCTGTTTCTATTTTACCCAAATTTTAGCCAAAGCACGCAAAGGCTCAATGAAAAAGTGGGCCAGCTTGGGCTTTCATGCGCTCAGCCAACTGTCTGCCCAGGGCTTCGGGCTCGGTGGCGGGCCCTTCGATGCGATCGCGCCAAAAATGGGCGCCATCTTCGCTGGACAAATAGCCATAGAGCAGCAAGTGCTCAGGATTGTCGCTGGAAAACAGGGCATAGGCCCCCAGAGGGGTCTGACAACCGCCCCCCAAGGCACGCAAAAACGCCCGCTCGGCATGGCAAGCAAAACCGGTGGGCAGATCGTGTAAAGCGCTTAAAACCGTTTTAAGATCGGCGCGGGATTCAGAGATTTCAATCCCAATCGCCCCTTGACCGACGGCGGGCAACATCAGGGCCAAAGGCAAGACTTGGCTGATACGGTGGCTCATTTGCAGGCGATCCAGTGCCGCTTGGGCCATCACAATTGCGGCATAATCGCCCCGATCCAATTTGTTTAAACGGGTTTGAATATTGCCACGCAGATCCTGAAAAACCAGATCGGGCCGGGCCTGCATCAATTGGGTGCGGCGGCGCTGGCTGCCCGTGCCCACCAAAGCACCGGCGGGCAAGTCTTCGAGTTGAAGATCGCCCTGAGAGACCAAGACATCGTGGGGCGAGTGCCGCTCCAAAATCGCGCCCAGGGCCAAGCCGGGGGGCAACTCTGTCGGCAGATCTTTCAAGCTATGCACAGCCAGATCAATTTCGTTTTGCAGCAAGGCCGTTTCCAATTCTTGGGTAAACAGACCTTTGTCGCCAATTTGTGCCAGAGGCAAATCCAAAATGCCGTCGCCCTGGGTTTTGATCACGCAGATCTGGGGTTCACAGCCCGGCAATTGCTGTTTGAGGCGCAAAGCCACCTGCTCGGTCTGCCACAGGGCCAGCGGACTCCCGCGGGTGCCCAGGCGGGGGCGCAGAAGTTCAATCATGTTTGTGAACGTGTCGCAAGGGGGACTTGGCAGGCTCAGAAAGCTCGGTATGCACAAAGCGATCGATGCCATCTTGGGCATCAAGTTTAAACAGCGCAGAAAGCACCTCTGAATAAAGCTGCTTGCGCTCGGGATCCCGTTCAACCTTGAGTTGCACAACTGGGTAATGGAGAATCTTTTGGGTAATCGCACGGCTGACCCGATCGAGCAAATCGTGCACCTCGGGAGCAACTTCGCCCTGGTATTTTTTCAGGCCGCGTTCCATTTCCCGGCTGCGGATCTCGTTAAACATTTCATACAGGGATTGAATCGTGGGCACCACATCGCGGGTATTAAACCACTCCAAGAAACGCGCCATTTCGTCGGCCAGAATCGTCTCAGCCAAGTCCTGACACAACATGCGATTCTCGTAAGAGCGCTCCACCACCTGCTGGAGGCGGTCCATATCGTAATAAGAAACCCCTTCGATTTCAGCCAAATGGGGATCCATATTGCGGGGCACAGACAAGTCGATGAGCAGAACAGGCTGCTTGCGCTGAGAAAAGGCCGCGTGATGGCGATAATCGACCAAATAATGATCGGCAGCCGTGCAGGTAATGATCACATCGTGTCGCGCCAATTGCTCTGGCATCTCTGCCAGGTCAACCACGCTGCCACGCCCGTAGACGGCAGCCAATTCTTCGGCCTTGGCACGGGAGCGATTGGCCAAGGTCAGGGAACATGGCGTTTGGGCCAAATGCATCAGGGTGACCTCACCCATTTTGCCTGTGCCCAGTAAGAGAATCCGGGGCTCGCGCTGCAGGGCCTGGGCATATTCACGGATCAAACGGGCAGAGACCGAGCCAATCGAGGCTGCACCCTGATTGATCGCGGTTTCACTGCGGACCCGTTTTCCGGCCCGAATCGCGGAGGTAAACAATTGATTGAGTACGGGGCCAGTGGCTTCAGCCACCTGGGCATCCAAAAGGGCATCTTTGACCTGGCGCAGAATTTCATTTTCGCCATAGACCATCGAGTCGAGGCCCGCAGCCACCTGAAAGAGATGTTGAGCTGCAAATTTATTGTAAGCGGTGTACGAAATATCCTCGAAACAGTCAGGACTCAAAGCGGCATGTTCACAGAGCAGGCTCTTGAGCCGTTCGCGTGAGGCACTTAATTGTTCGGTTAAAGCATAGATCTCGGTGCGATTGCAGGTCGAAAGAATGACCGCTTCACTGATTTCAGGGGCCTGTTGACAGGCCGCCAAAGCCCGTTCAAGGGTCTCACCTGAAAAAGCAAAGCGTTCTCGGATATCGAGAGCGGCTGTGCGGTGATTGAGTCCCAGTAAAATAAATTGCACGAATCTGTCCTTCTGTATTGTGTGCAGCGAAGATGAATTCTATCCATTAATCTATCATATTTTATAACCTATTTTAGAGCGTTTGCACTTTGATCTATATCAATCTATCCAGAGGATCTTGATCAAGTCTGGGTTTAAGCAAAGCCACAAAGAGATTCTTTTTTGACATCTTGATCTGTTTTTAATGTTTTTTTAAGCAAGTTTTATTCGTGTGATAACGATAACTTCTTCAGTAAGACCCATATCTGTTTTGAGAATATTGTTGTAAAAGGTAATGCGCCATGAGTTTGACCATTAACGGAGTCAGCATCGCCGTTCAGGGTGTGAGGGCCCTCAAGCCCGGTATCACGATTGAACAGGCTGCCTTAAAGACCAAGAATAACGGCCTGGATGAAGTTTTTTTCACCTCCAACGGCAAAGCCTATGTGGCTTATGGCGACTCATTAAATATCAGCGCACTCAAAAAGAACAATATTCCCACCGTGGCTTTTGACAGCCAAAAAGCAGATATCGTGGCCTATGACGACGAAGCCAACAGCATGATGGAAGGGGCCAAACTGGGCGCCATCAAAGCAATCAAAGACAGCAGCGACGCCGTCTTTGGTGCCGTCAAGAATATCATTACCACGATTGGCCCAACCGCAGGTGTGGCTGGTGGTGTGGGTCTGGCTGGCTACAGTATTTATCAGATGGTCAAAGCCTCTGGCCAAGGCGCCGCAGTCGGTGCTGTTGGTGCCAGTTTGGCCGCAGCTCCCGTTGGTATGCCCCCCGGATTTGCCGGTGGCATTTTAGACGCCCTGAAATCAGGGGTCGTCGGTGGCCTGAAACTGATCGCCATCGCTGGTGGCGTCGGTGCTGGTATCACCATGACCTATGGTGCCATCAAAGGGGCCATGGAAGCCAAAAGCACCAATAAAGACCTGAGCACCATTGCCAGCATCACCGAAGATGGCAGCCGCCCGACCAATGGCGGAGCCGCCCTGACCAATTTTAATCCCGGCAATGGTTATTCCACCCTGCCCAGCTTGCCTGGCAACAATGGTATGGCGGTCGGTCAACCGATTGGGATCAATATCCAAATCACCCCCCAAGGTGGTTTCAGCAGCGTCAGCAGCATGATGTCCCCGCAACAAATGATGAGCATGCAGCGCCGTTAATCGTCAACTTTAAACAAAGATTTTCATAACAGATATCAGGGCCAACTGGCCCTGTTTTTATTTTAGGGGGGAGACAATGAAGCCGGTTGTGATTGGTTTGGTTCAAATGAACCAGCGCTTCTTTGATCAGCGTTTTTTGCCCTATTCGGTGGCCCTCTTACAGGCCCAGGTGTTGGCCCAAAGCCAGAATCCCCAGCGCTATCTCTTTTTATTGCCAGTCTTTCAAATCGAAGCTGTGGAAAAGACTGTGGAAAAACTACTGGCTGCAGACATTGTTGCATTCAGTGTTTATGTTTGGAATATAAAGCGCTCCCTGGCCGTTGCGGCAGCTCTCAAAAAAATCAAACCGGAGATCTGGATTGTCTTTGGTGGGCCCCAAGTCCCGGATCGGGCCGAGACTTTTTTACAACAACACCCCCAGGTCGATCTCTGCTGCCACGGCCCCGGCGAGGAGCTCTTTTTGGCCCTGCTCGAAGCCTATCCCCAGCGCCCTTGGTCAGAACTGCCGGGTGTGAGTTATCTAGATTCGCGTTCTCAATATGTGCACGTGCCACGCGCGCCCTGGAAGCGCGAGCTGGCAGAGATTGCCTCGCCCTATCTTTCAGGCGTGCTGGATCCGCTTTTGGCAGCCCACCCCGATGAACGCTGGATCGCCTCCTGGGAGACCAATCGGGGCTGTCCGTTTTCCTGCAGTTTTTGTGATTGGGGCTCGGCCACGGGCAGCAAGGTGCTGCGCTTTCCGCTGGAGCGCCTGATGGCCGAAATCGCGTGGTTTTCGCAGCGCAAGATTCACTCACTCTTCTGCTGTGACGCCAATTTTGGTATGTTGCAGCGCGACGAAGAACTGATCGCTGAAATTGTCGCGCAACACAAACAGACCGGATTTCCGACCGATGTACATACCCAAAGCGCCAAAAACGCCACCGAAAAAGTCTACCGCATTCAGACCACCCTCTCCGAAAATGGCCTCAGCCGAGGAGCGACACTTTCCTTTCAATCCCTTTCTCCCAATGCCTTGCAGGCCATTCAGCGCGAGAATATCTCCCTCGAGAGTTACCAGGAACTGCAAAAGCGTTTTAAGGCCGCAGGCGTTCCCACGTATACGGATCTGCTGATCGGTGTGCCCGGAGAAACCTTGGCCTCGTTTGCCCAAGGTCTGGAAGCGGTGATTCGCGGTGGCCAACACGAGCAATTGCGCTTTTATGAAATTTCGCTCCTGCCCAATGCCCCGATGGCCCAGCCCGAATACCGCAAAGCCCACCAATTGGAAACCCTGTTTGTGCCTGCGGTGATTCCCTGGGGGCCACTCGACGACTGGCAGAAACCCTTTGAGACCTATGAATTGGTGGTGGGCTGCAGCAGTTTCAGCCGCAATGACTGGGCCCAAATGCGGATTTTGGCCTGGCTCACAGATTTGCTCTATTTTTACCAGCGGGCCTTGCAAATGCCACTGCTCTTGCTGATGGAAATAGAAGGACTGTCTTTGGTTCATTTGCTCCAGCAATGGCAAAACTTACAGGCCGAGCGCGCCCCACTTTTGCACCAGATCCACCAATTTTTGCAGGAACGCGTGGCGGGTATTTTAAAGGGAGAGCCCCTCTATTCACCCGGCCCAGCGATTCCGGGCCAGCCCGAGAAGATCTGGCTCTCAGCAATTAATTTGGTCTACCACGGCCTGATCGAAAACCAGTTGCTCGACCGCTTTTTTGACGAGACGTCTGACTGGCTGCTGGATGAATGGCAGGCCTTGGATGCACCGAGTTTGCCCCAAGGGGTGTTGACAGAAAGTCTTGAAATGGCGCGCTCTCAATTTAAAGCGAGCTACCAATTGCCACACCCACGTCTGCAGCCCCAGTGGAATCTGGAAGACGTCTACCAGGGATTGCTCAGGGGAGAAAGCCGACCTTGGGTCAAGCGTTCAGCGCTGCTGACGCAATAACAAACCCAAGAAAAAAGGCACCCCCAAGAGCGCCGTAAAAATCCCGACGGGAATCTCTTGGGCTGGGAGCAGATTGCGCGAAAGCCCATCCGCCAAGACCAGCAAGGCCGCACCAGAAAAAAGCGAGGGCAGAAAAAGGATGCGAAAATCTGTGCTGCGGCACAAAAAGCGCGCCATATGTGGCACAATCAGACCCACAAAGCCAATCACACCACTGACGGAGACCACCGCAGCCGCCAGCAATGTGGCCGCAAAAATGACCTGGTTTTTGAGCCGGTCGACCTCCACGCCCAGATAAATGGCCGATTCTTCGCCCACCTGCAGCGCGTTGAGCGCTTTGAGATGACGCACGAGCAAAAGGGTTCCCACCCCCCAAAAGGGCAAAAGCACCCAGGCATCCTCCCAAGTGCGACCCGCAAAACTGCCCATGATCCAATAGACCACCGCCTCCATCCCTTCGCCGCGCAAAACCAAAACCAGCGAGAGCAGCGAGGAGCTGAGCGCACTTAATGCCACCCCCGCCAAAAGCAGGCGCTCGATCACCATTTGGCCCTGCACTTGCCCCAGTCGGTAGACCAGCGCCATCATGCCCAGGGCCCCCAAAAACGCCGCCAAGGGCACTGTACTAATCCCCCAGAGCTGAAACTGCCAATTGAGGACCAAGGCCAAGCCTGCCCCCAAAGCTGCGCCACCAGAGACCCCTATCACAAAGGGATCGACCAAGGGGTTGCGAAAAAGCCCCTGCAAGGCCAGGCCCGCAGAAGCCAAGCCAGCCCCAGCCAAGGTCGCCAAAACCATCCGCGGCAAACGCAATTGCAATAAAATCAGCTGATCGGTTTCGGCCAAAGCCGGAGAGCCACTTAAAAGCAACCAGACCTCATGCCAACGCGGCAAATCGGGGCCACTGCCCCAGCCCCAAACGCCCAACCAGACCAAAGCCAGCACAAACAGCCCCGAAACAACTTGCAACAGGGCCCGCACTAAAAACGCACCTTAAGCGCCCAAAATCAGGCGCGCCCAGGGCTGAGACGGCGACGGGCAGCAGGCCCTGCGGTGGATTTTTGTTTTCCGACAGGCGCTTTGCCTTTGCGCAAATGGCTGAAGCGGTAGCGGTTCCACTGAAAAATGGCCAATGCCATCAGGCAGAGCAGGGTGATCTGCCAGGGCAATTGGGGCAGCACATAGGCCCCAATAAATTGCACAGGCACCATCTGAAAGTAAACAGCGGCATAGATCGCCCCCAAAACATGGATCATCACCAAGGTCAACACGGCCGCCAACAAATAAGGGCCCGGCAAAGGCACGCGGCGGGGGTGGCGATGCAATAAAAGCCCACAAAACCAAGCTGCCGGAATCAGGCTGATCAAATACCCCGTGGTGGGCTGTTGCAAATAGGCCAGCCCCCCCCCGTTATAATAAATGGGCAGGCCAACCAGGCCCAGAATCAAATAAACAATCATCGTCAAAGTGGCCAAAGGCGTGCTCAAAAGCAAGATACAGGCCATCACCACCAGCAATTGCAAATTGGCCGTATAGCTGCCCGCATAGAACCAGGAGCTGCTTAGCCAGGGCTCAGCATCGGGCAATTGCGGGGGCAGCACAGAAAAATAGGGCATGCGCAAATGCACAAAGGTCGAGAGAATGAGAAGGGTGAGAAAGAGGGCCATCCCTTCGAATCGAATCAGCACGCGCAGCATGGGGTCGCTCCTGAAAAGCTTGGGTGTCTGACTATTCTAACATGAGACCCCGATCGGTTCAGTGACGGGAAATCCAGAATGCGCCCTCAGCAGCCATAAGGATAACAGCCCGAAGAATAAGGCAGTTCAGCATCTTCATAGGCACCCATGCTAAAACCCGCCCCAAAAGGCCGGGCGCGCCCGACAATGTCCGAGGTCGGCGCCAAGGCCTGATTGGCGGCATCCGCCACGGCACTGGCCGGTGGCGGAGTCAGTCCGTCATCATCGGTCATCCAGCGCTGATCATTGCCCTTGGGGGTATCGATTTGATAAAAAGGCGCTTGAGAGAGGGAGATATTTCCACCGAGGTCCTGATAACTGGCACCTGTCACCGGATAGGTCTGAATCCCTACCAATCCCTCTTCGAGGCCGTTATAAGCCAATTGCAATTGACCTCCGGCAATTGAGAGATCCCGGCCCGGATTGTTCCAAAAGACACTGTTAAACAATTCCAGGCGCGTGGCGCTGTTGGTGGTGCCAATTGCATTCCCAGCATTGCCATTGTCGGTGTAATTGCCCACAAAAGTGCCCTGGGTCAGACGGGGCTGTGCACCAAGCACAAACAGGCCACCCCCACCATTGAGTGCATAATTATTCAAAAATACGATATTTTTGAGCACAGGAACAGAATCGCTATAGGTCTCGATTTGTAAGCCCCCACCGTACGCCGCCAGCGAATCAGAATTGGCAGCGGTATTGTTTTCAAAGACCATATTCTCAAGCAGCGGTGAACCACTTCCCGAAATTTCCATGCCTCCGCCACTGCGATAGGCGTGATTGTCTCTCACAACCAAATTGCGCAAAGTGGGAGAGGCATGTTCCGCAAAGATCCCGCCACCGCGCATCGCCTGATTGAGGGCATCGGCCTGACCAGCTTGGATCGTAAAGCCATCCAAAATAGCGCTGGCAGAAAGCCCTGCAGTGGCTTTGATGACATGGTAGCTATTGTCAGAGCGCGCAGCCCCCTCGGGCCGATCATTGCCGTTTAAATCGCCACTTAAGACCGTTAAGTTCTGTCTAAAATCCCGCTCTTGGCGGTTCCGCTCTCCCCCGGCAAAACCGCCATAGAGAGCGACATCAGGTTTGAGCTGAAAGGCCAAAGCCCGATCGCCTTCCGGTTCATCCGGGGTATAACGGCCTTCTGCCACCCAAATTTCGTCGCCACTGGCGGCGGCGGCCAAAGCGGATTGCAAAGAGACAAAAGCCTCAGCCCAGCTCAGGCCATTGCCCCTTTCGTTAAAAGCAGCCACCTCCCAGTTTTGAGTTGCTACAAACAGGACTTTATTGTTCACAGTAAAGGTCTCGGGCGCTTCCAACACCTCACCTTCGCCCACAACCAGTTCCCATTTGCCACTGCTTGCACCGGCAGGAACCTGAAGCTGAATTTCCGTTCCACTGAGCACATTAAACGACGCCTCTGCCCCATTTAAGTGAACCCGGAAGGCATTCTCCAAGCCCAAACCTGTGAGCGTAATCCAATCCCCGATCCGGCCGCTGCTGGGCGAGACAGCGGCAACACCCATGCGGGTAAAACCCGTGTGGTTCGCTGAGGCCGTTCCGACTTGCAGCTTGACCGTTTGTGGCCCCACAGGCCCAGCGGGCACGCGCACTTCGAGCTCACTCTCGGAAGCGTTTAAAACTTCGGCCATTTGCTCGCCAATCCAGACCTGATTGCCTGCCAGGGTTGTGTGAAAACCACTGCCCTGAATCACCAATGTCTGGCCCGCATACCGCTCAGAGGCGGACAATTCGCCAATTACAGGCGTTTGAGCCACAAGCATAATCAGGCCCAAATCGAGGTTCTGCCCGCCGCTGAGCATAATTTGCCGAGGTCCTGGCGTTTGATAATCTGTGCCCCCTTCGACCCCGTAGGCCAAGGTCCAGCGTCCAGGACGCAGCCCCGCTAAGTTAAAAGGCCCATTGGCGGTGACCTCCAGAACAGGCTGGCTGAGATCCGAGGTCTGAATCAGCAGGTGATCTCCATTGGCCAAGCCCTGTACAGACCCCAGCAGCTGCCCCAAAGGCAGGGCATAATTTTTTTGTGGATCCAAGCGGGCCGGGTCTCCCCCTACAGCCAGCAGATCAGCCGCGAGCAAAGCCACGTCGATCTGCAAAGGGTGTAAAAGAGTATAGAGGTAATTCGGGCGCGAACCCTGCAAACCAGTGATCTGATCCAGCCACTGCTGTAAGGCATTTAAATCGATACCCTTGGCCAAGTCAGGGGCAGACAATAACAAACGGGTCAAAACCTGCGCCAGCGGTGTGGTGCGAAAAGTTACCTCACGGCTCACAGCCGTGTTCTCGGGCCCCACGGGAAAAACCGCTTCAATCGTCGAGCCCGGAATCGGCATTTTATCGCTGTCAAAGGCGGTAATACTGGCGAAACGCAAGGCCCCTGCCGGAATATTTTCAAAGACGATGATCAAGGGCTCGCCGGTATTTTCAATTAAATAGTCCCGCTCAGGCTGATCTGGCTCACGCAAAGCATTGAGGGGATAAATGGGATCGGCGAGAGGGGGGGCTTTGAGACTGACCCGCAAATAGGCAAAGCTGGCAAAAGCGGGATCCGTACCGGTGCCCGAATCAGAGCCAGAATCTTCGGGTGTCGGCGAACCTTGGATACGAAAGCTTTGAAACAATTGACGTGGGACCTGAATACGCATCTGAATTGTGGCAGATTGGTTTTTGAGAGGCAAAATGTCGAGTAAGCCCGTCAAGGCCGGTACTGGTTTTCGGGCAGCGTTAAGTGGCGGAGAGTTGGGTTGCGTACTGGATTGCGCATTGGGCTGGGTAATCGGGGCAGAAACCATCCCCTGTGGCCCGCCCTGAGAGGTGGGCAGCGTCTGGCAGGCTGCCAGCGCAAGAGTTAAACAAACGCCATAAAACGTTTTCATTTTAATGATAACCTCCATCAAGTTGTACCGCGCCCATTTGAATCACAATGGCTGTCGCAAAACTGCCACTGGCTGTCTGGACCTGGATCTGGCCCAGGCGCGCCAAAGCAGGAATTTCCACTTGAATCTCATGTTCGGTCAGAGAGACAACTGCAGCGGGGTAAAGTCCATCAAATTGAACCTGAACTGGCGGATAAAAATGTTGTCCCCGCAAGAGCAAACGGCTGCCAATATTGGCCTGAAGCGGACTGACAGACTCCAGCACAGGGGCCGGCAAGGGGGTTGCCGTTGGAACGGGGTCACTTCCCCCCCCCGTGGTACGGGCACCTGTTGCCAAGGTTTGAGCGACCAGGGTCACCGCCCCACTCTCACCCGCTTGATTGCGGGCCCGCAACAGAAAATGATAAGGGGTCTGTGGGCTGAGCCCATTCAGGGAATAGCTTGTATAGTTAAGGCTGGCATTCAATAATTGCCCATTCAGGCTCAAACTATAAGCGCTAGCTCCCCTAACAGGCTCCCAGGCCAAGCGCAGATAGCTGTCTCCCGCTTCCACCAGATAAAAGGCCAAAGGGGAGGAGGGTGCGATAGCAGGCAAGCCACTGACCTCTGGGCTGGGTGAAGGCACCCCTTGCGGAGAGGCTGAGATCTGCGGTTCAGGAGAGCCGGACGCTACCCCTGAAGGAGCCACAACCGGCACCGGAGATGGCAAGCCAGAGCCATTGCCTGCACTGCGTTTGCGATCGAGTTCGGCTTGAATGCGGGCCCGCAAAGCGGGGCTTAATTGGGCCGTGCTAAGTAAACGCGTCAATTGGGGACTGCCCATCAGAGTCAAAATGCGCACCTGCAGGCCTTCGGGTTGGCTCGATAGCCATTCAGGCACAAAGACCTGCCAGCTCTCCAAGAGCGCCTCGGCTAAAAATGCGGCCGTCAGCGGCAAGCTGCCCGTCAGTTTTTGTTCAAGCCACTCACCCCATTGTGCCTGGCCTTGGGGGCGCGTTCGCAGGCGCAGAAAGGCCTCTTCAGCCGGGATATCCGGCAGATTCAGCGCCGTTTGACCGGCGGGCAAAAGCAAAGAAAAACGCCAAGGTTGCGCATCACGAAGGGCCTTGCCACTGAGTTCCAACTCCAAGTCCAAGGGCAATGGCCAAGCTGCCTGAAAGTCGAGTTGCAAAGGGTTTAAAATCCCAACCAGATCCATTTCGGCCTGGGTCAGCAGGGCCGGACGGATTTCCACCCACACGCGGGCCCGGCTCAAAGCTTTGTGCTGATCATAGGCCACGACCGTGACCTCTTTGGGGCCCACGGGCAAAGACAGGCGATAGCTGCGCGCACTGGGCAATAAAGCGTTTAATTCGGCCTGCAAAGGCTGGCTCAAACCCGCGCCACGAATGGAAATCTGAAAAAACCGGGTCTGCTCAGGTATTGCCGCCAGCTTCAGGCCGGCAGAGGGAAGTGACCAACGAAAAGCCAATTGCCCTGCTGGCAAAGGTAACACAGCCCCAGGCTGACACCCTTCCAAGCCAATGATCAAAGCCAAAAGTCCCAACCAACGACCAGCCATGATGTGCTCCTCCTGCTCAGATCTCTCCATCCTTAGTTTAAGGGCTTTTGTGCCGCCCTTCCTTGAGAGAAATCAAGCTCTGGGCTTGATTTTAATCAGCAAATCAGGGACAGCGATCTGCCTCGTGCCGACGGGGAACAGCTGATTTTAAGTACTGGCTCAGGGTCTGCACAGAGCCCGGAATCTTCGCCAAAGGAGGCAGTTGGCAAAGTGATTCAAATGGTTCTAAAACCACAAGTGCCTGCGTGTGAATCGTCGAATTAAATTGGTGGGTAATGACTGTTTTTTCAGAGTAAATGATTTGGGTGTAGTTCTTTTGGAACATAGACCATCTTCAAGCCACCTTTTGTGAGTC
>CAZRFI010000113.1:0-11707 GCA_964598905.1 uncultured Candidatus Sericytochromatia bacterium
TCAGGGATACATCCCCAAAACCTGATCTGCGCGAATCACGGCCATAGAAGTCAGACCCAGGGGAATTTGGTAGTGAATCAGGAGCAAGGGACCAATCTCGGTGATACTGATCACGTCATTGTAAACAGAGAAATGGGCATCCAAGAGCAGGTTCGGCGCAAGTGAAGTTCCCGAAGCCGTGGAAATATTGGCACTGGCGCGCAAGACCTTCAAACGCACCTGCTTGAGCCCCATTTTTTGAAAGGCGCTGGCCCAATCACGGGCCAAAGCCGCTTGGCCCTGGTAGATCAAATCGGTATTCTGGCCAATTGGGGACTGGGCCTGAATGGGAGAGGCCGAAAATCCAACCAAAATCATCAGTGTCAGTGCAAGGGTATGCAAAAATTGAATCCGCATCAATCTAAAAACCTCCAATTTTAAAGAACATTATGGGAATTCTCACCCCCTTCAGGGGGTTGGGATGAAAGCAATGACAGACCTTGCTGCGCAAACGACTACGTCTTCGGTCTGTCGTCAGCGCTTGACAGCTTACTTGCCCTGACATTCTGAGATGTAGCGTCTAATCACCTCAGCAGAAACTTGCCCAGCCGTTCCAACATAATAGGCCTGTGTCCAAAGAGGGTCTTTGCCACACATTTTCTTGAGTTTTGGAAATCGCTCTCTGAGATAGCGAGAACTATAACCTTTAAGGATTCCTGCGATTTTAGCAGGAGATACACTGGGCTTTGCTGAGACAAAGACATGAACATGGTCTTCATCTGTCTCCATTTCAAGGATGGTATACCCATTCCGTTCTGAGGCCTCAAGAATCAGTTCTTTCGTTGCTTTCTGAATTTCACCCGTCAGTATTTTACGTCAGTATCTCGGTACCCATACAAAATGATAGGCAATTGAATAATGCGTCCATCGTGTTTTACCTGTTTGCATGCTACCTCTCTTTCGGTTTTGATTGTATCATGGAATGTGTCAAAGCTATGCTGTCGCCAAGCGTTGCCCGAAGGGCTTACGCTTGCCGCATCTTCCCACTAAAACACCTTGCTCACTTCCTGCTCAGATTGGCGTTGCTGGTGGGCCTGAGCAGGAGAAAAGCATCCAATGCCCGCGAAAAGAGGCAGGATCAAAAATAGCGCTATTTGAAAAAAACGTCTGGTGGGCCACATAACTGAATAGAGTTATAGGCCCGACCCACCTGAGGCTGAAGCAAAATTGTTTAAACCAACCAATTTAAAACGCCCAGGGTACTGTGTAAAAACTTCCAGACCTGTTCTCGCTGAGCGAGGGGATTGCCCCCACTTGCAAAGATTTCAGACGATTTAAGCACCGCTCCACTCCATTTGCCTTGGAGCCACTCACCATAAGTTAGAACAGGCAGCGGATCAGGCAACAAAGGCGCTGGTTTGACATAAAAATAGGGCTCTTTGAGCACCGCGTCTCCGGCTGAAAAACCAATTGAGACGGAATTCAGGGGCCGCATAAAACTAAAAAACAAGTCAAAGTGTTTCGGCCAAAGCGAGAGCCGCGAAGCATTCATCGGATGCAGGGCCTGTATGTCTTGCAACACACTTTCGGCATTGGCCAACCAATGGTACAACTCGCTGCTGCTTTGATTGGGGGCCCGGAACAGCGCCCCATTGCTCAAAGGGTGCATGGGCAAAGCCCAGGGCAAATCAGACGGGCGCAGTAATTTTTTGGTCATGGCAGGCCCCAAATAGGCGATCAAGGCCTGTTCCATCCAGTCAAAAGCAGCTTTAAAGGTATGCCCAACCAAGCCAAAATCGGCAATGGTCTCAAACCCTTTTTGCTGGTGTCCCTGCAATTCCAAACGCAGCTGATGCAGGTCCAAACGCACGCGGAAAGCTTTTCCGGGTTTGATCTCTTGCCCCAGAATATGACCACTGGGATCCAATTGCAAAGCAGTATGGGACATATCAGGATGAGAGGGCAAGTATGTGGCGCTCACAGCAGCCACAATCTGAGCAGCCATGTGCACCTCTTGGCGTGCGGCCACGAGCTTCTCCGGGGGCAGGCTGAGGGGCTGCCAAGTGTAAACTGAGGTATTCATAAAAATCCTCCTTTGATCTCTTCTACTTTAAGTCTAACGCTTTGACTCCCCAAAAATCTTGATCTTGGACAATTTAGGCCTTGATCTGATCACACCAGCGCAGCCAAACATGGCGATAGGCGATTTCTATTTCTTGTGCGTAAGCCCGGCTGTCGCAGATCGGCGAATCCAGCAAGGTTTGGCGCAGGGTTTGACGATAAGCAACCAGGCGCAGGCGATCCTGTGCCAAGGCAAGCGCTTTGGCAATATATTCACTTTGGCTCTGGGCCAGCAATTCAGGATGCCCCAGGGTATTCAAGATGCTCACCCCAGCCCGGGTGCCCTCGGCCAGAGAAATGACAGGAACCCCCATCCAGAGAGTTTCAAGTGTGCTCACGCCGCCGTTATAGGGAAAAGGATCGAGGGCCAGATCCAATTGGCTATACCAGGCAACATGCTCCTGGTGGGCCGTTTTACCTTGTAAGCACAGGCGTTCCGGCCCAATTCCCCAACGGGCAAAACGGCTCTGAAGGTGTTCGCTCTGCAGGGGGTCTTCCAAACCGCGAAATTTAAGTGCCAATTGTGCTTGGGGCAATTGTTTCAGGATCTCCGCCCAGGTTTCAATCAGGGTCTCGTTTAATTTTAGGCCCTCGTTGCCCGAGCCCAAGACAATCCGATCCGAATCCAAACAGGGCAAATCTTGCAGAGGTAAGCCCACCAAGGTATACGGAGGTGTCCAATGAAACAGATGTGACAAAGTGAGCAGGGTCTCGCTGTAACAGGCTTCGCGCTCAGGAGGCACAATCCAGGTATCTGAAAAGAGATAGTCCATGCGGCTCAACCCCGAAGTCCAGCCAAAACCCAAGCCACTGATTTGAATCGGCGCAGGCTTGCGGGCAAAGACCCCCAAACGGTGGCCCAGGGTATGCCCAGAGAGATCGACCAAGATATCGATCTGGTCGGCCTGAATCTGTTCAGCCAAGGCCTGATCTGAGAGGTCAGCACAGTTTCGCCAGAGCTGTACGGCCTGCCGAAAGCGGCGGGTGAATTCGTCTTCCTGCCAGGAGTTGGCATAGATCACCCAAAAGAAATCGCGGGACTGATGGGCTTGGAACAGTCCCAAGAGCAGACAGCTGAGGGAGTGTAAATTTAAATCCCCTGAGACATACCCCACCCGCAAGCGGCGCTGGGGATCGGCCCTTTTGAGAGCTGGCTTCAGGGGTTGGATCGCAGACTCTTGGGCTTGCCCCCATCGACGAAAGGGTTCAAACCGCTCCTGATCGCTCAGACCTGGCAAAAACAAAAACAGCGATTGATAACCTGTGTAAAAATCGGGATCTTCTGGCCGCGCGAGCAGAGCCTGCTGATGAAAAGGCAAGGCCTTTTCGGGCTCTCCCAAGCGGCGGTGCAGGCTGCCACGAATAAAAGCCAAAAGGGGTGAGTCGTGTGTTTGCAATGGTCCCGAAAAGACCCACTGATAAAGCCACATACACTTATTCGAGTACAAAAGCTGTTTTAAAAGCTGAAAAAAACGCGTTTCAAAATAGCCCGATTCAGGTTGAATTTCACAGGCTTTGAGCAAATGCAGCAGGGCCTCGGCCCAATCTTCCAAACGGCAAAAGAGATTGCCCAAATTGTGGTGAATCACCGCGCTCAAGGGAGCCAAAACCAGGGCCTGCTCAAAGGCCTGCCGGGCGAGTGCAATCTCACCCTGATCGCGCAAAAGTGAACCCCATAGATTGAGCAGATCGGCGCTTGTGCCCAGGGCCAGTGCCGCTTCAAGCTGGTCTTTTGCTCGGGACAAATCTTTCTGCAAAAGGGCAATCAGCCCGCGCTGCTGCAAAGCAAATTGTTTTGGTTCTGGGGGCAATTCAAAACCCAAGGCCTCAGCATAAAAGCGATCGGCGTGTTCCAGCTCGGCAGCTTGCTGTAAACCCCAGGCCTGTTCCAGCAATTGCAGGGCACGGTCAGGTATCTGCATTTAAGTCTGCGATTTGCCCAAGGAGATGTCCAAAGATGTGGTAAGCGGGAGCCCCAATAATTCTGACGCATCACCGGGACTGGGTGAGTTGTACTCCAGCGCATAGTCGCCATGGGCAATCAAACGGCCTGTGGCGTGGGGGTAAAAATAGAGCCAGGCCTTGACCGGTTCATTCGCCCGATCGCCGACCCGGTCGAGCAACACCGTAATCTCTTCGCGCACGTAGACCAAGGGGTGTTCTTCCAGTTCGTCGAGACAGACCAAGGTCTCTGAACTGACCTGGTAGACATCGACCCGAATCGGAGACACTTCCTGATGGGGATCGACACAGGGGTACTCAGCCAGATAGAGCGCAAAACGCTCTTCGGTCCAGCCCAGCCCCAGGTACAGGCTCTCAGCCAATAAATAATTCCAGCGGCGGCCTTGGCGCAAAGTGCCATAGACCGCAACCAGGGTCGTGGATTCAGCAATCGGCATGATAAAATTCGCTTCGTCTTCGATAGTGGAGCCTCTCCAGTATAACTAAGACCGGGGCTGAAAGAGCAATGCCCGCTCCAAAATAGCCACAAATTCAACCATGGTCGTGGGGGGGGGACCCGCCAATTGAGGAGCTTGAACCTGAAGTGCCGCCACCAATTGCGCGGCTTTGCGCCTTTCTTCGGGCAAGAGTGGCCTGTCCAAGGCGGTTTTGAGTGCCGCGCTGCTGGTGCTAATCAGGGTAGACTGGGCCTTGTCGAGCAGTTTTGCGCCGACCACATTTTCCCCCAGCCCCAACAAGAGCCGCTGGCGCTCAGTGGCTGTCATTTGTGCCAAAGCGATCTTATGCCCGCCTTTGATTAAAATATCTGCCAAAACCTGGGTGCCGTCTCCGCCTTTGGCAAAGGCCTGGCCACCATTGACCAAGACCTGTACTGCTCCCCATTTCTGAGCGGCCAGATCTTTGAGGTTTTTGATCGCGTCATCGCGGGACTTGAGCAAGGTTAAAATATCTGCCTGTTTGAGCTGGGAGAGGGGTGAGCCTCTAAACAGGCCTTTCATGTCAGCATCGCTGAGTTTGGATTTGCTCAACAGGCCCCGGTCGATACCCACCAATTCGGGAAAATCTTTGTTGACAGCGGCTTCAATCTCTTTATTAACCTGGGCCTTGGCATGGTCAATGCCTTTGGAGAGGGCCAGAGCGGTGGCGTCAACCACCAGACCACTGACGGCCTGGCGCTGGGCCTCTTCACTGCGGCGAATGCCATCGACCATATTCCCCAAAAGATAGGTATTGCCGAGTTTATGGCCCCATTCCAGGGCCTCCATCGCCCAGCCCACCCCCAGGCCCTTGGCCACCATGCCCGCCCCAAACTTAACGGCCCCTTTGGCAAGGGCCACTTCGGCTTCGAGGGATTCGGCCTTGGCCACCACCGCTTGGGCAGCAGGACCGAGCTTTTTGAGCCCCTCGGCATAGGCCGAGCGAAGCAAGTCCATGTCTTTGTTGTGGTAGAGCGCAAAGGCCTTTTTGCGGAAGTCCAGGCGATCGCTATCATAGGTGCCTGCCACACCCAAATCACGGGCCACCCCATCGAGATCGTTGGCTTGTTTTGTCATGCGCTTGGCAGCTTCGGGCCCATCACTGCCATATTCCTTCAGCATCTGGTAGGCCCCGAGCAGAGCATCTGCGCGCGACTGTTGCTCCGCTGGCGAAAGTTGGCCACCGGCTTGGACGTTTAACTGGGCTTTTAAGTCTTTCAGGGCCTGTGCGTGTATACCAGCGAAAAACCCCTGTTTGCCTTGATTGGCGGCAATCACAGCCAGGGAGCTCTGATAGGGCTTGACCGCCGCCTGCAGGCCCTGCAAGGTGGTTCCCAACTGGGGGTCTGCGGCGTCTTTGCGCAATTGGGTTTGGCGGGCCCGAATTGTGTCTTGGGTGGTTTTGTAGACCATCTGAGAGAATTTTTCCACACCCACAAACTGAGCCGCTTTCTGCTGCACGCTGCCCGAGAGAAAATCTTTGAGCTGAAAATCCCCGGAGATTTCAAAGAGACCGAGTTGGTTTTTGCCAAAGAGATATTTATCCGCATAATAACCTGGCACACCTGAGGCATCGACCCGACCATCGGCAATAAATTGGGCCAATTGCAAGCGACTGTCGAGATCCGTGGGCAGAGAAAAGCCCGTCTCCTGCATGTCTTGTAGCAATTGTTTGCCGCGTTCGGTGGTCAAATCGCTGGTTGAGAGATAATCATCGGCTCCAAGCGGGTATCTTTGGCGATCACCCAAACGGGCGAAAAAAGCATTGGCGGAGGAGACATAGCGCAGAGTCGGGCTCTGTTTTTCGGGTTCAATCACGCCAATATCTGCTTTTAAGGCTGCAAAATCTGAGTCCAGCAATTCCTGTAAATGGCCCTCTTCAAAAACCGGCTCGTATTCGCGCAGGGCTTTGAGGGCTTGATCGTAATCGGCTTTGCTGTCGAAGCTGCGCAAAATATGGATCGCCGCTAATTTGGCTTTTTCTGGGCTGAGACTGCCATCGGCATATTTTTTGAGCGCCAGGTGCAAGCCCCAGCCTTTGGTCTGGGGGCCTTTTTTCATGGCCAAGGCCGTATCTGAAGCGGCCTTTTCCGCGCCCTGATTGAGATCTGTGCGGTGCTGATTAAATTCTTTAAATTGGGCCGGGGTAAACAGCGCTTTATAATCAAATGCCTGTTCTTGTGTGCCCCGCAGGCTCTTTTCCAGTTGGTTCCAATCCTCTTGGTTCTGGGTAGATTTAAACAAATCCAGAATCAGGGGGGGGCCCACCTCTTTGTTGACCTTGAGATAGCCCTGTCGAAAGAGCGGGTTGCTGCCAACACTTTGGTAGGCCTCAAGTGCCATCCGGGCAAATTGCCCCTTTTGGTGAGCCGGAGCGTGTTTTAAAAGCTTTTCGCGAAAGGCAGGGCTGATCGTCTTTGTCAATAATTCATTGCGCCGCTCCGGGTTCTTGAGCGCATCCATGGTTTCCTGATAGGTTGAATGCTCATCTGGCTTTTGCTCCAAAACCAGCAGCGCCTTTAATTTGTCGCTGATCTCTTTGCGGGCGGCCTCGGCTGGGTTGGCAAGAACCGGCTCTGCGGGCTTAAGCGGAGCTGTAGCCCCCAGCCCCTGATAACGCTGGCGGGCCAAAGCCTTCAGCGGATCCGAGCCGCGCTCTGCAACCGCGGCCAAGATATTGCGAATGAGACGCTTTTCTTCGAGCTGGGTACTCTTGGGATAATAATCAGCCATCAGATTCAGGGCTTTTTGATCGCCGCCATGGGCCAATTGACCGAGCCCATTCAAGGCTGTCAAACGCAATTCCAGGGGGCTTTCGGAATGGTTTAAGAGGCTTGAAAAATAGGCCTTGCTACTGCCAAGCGGATCTGTGGCCAAATCGCTGGGGGCCTGTTTGAGGGCCTCGGCCAAAACGGCTTTGGCCCCTTTGCCAAAGGCCAATTCTTGGGGATCAAAGGCCTTGCTCCGCCCGCCATCTGTTTTCAGCATGAGCTGAGAAGAGGATGTGTTTGCACCCCCTGCCAAGGCATTTAAAAGGGCCTGCTCAGCACTGTCAATTTTGCCATCTGCAGCCATGGCCGTTTGCAATTCTCCGGCCTCTTTGGCATCGATCTTCTGATCTTTCTGGGTGATGCGCTGAAAAGTATCATAAACCTGTTTATTGAGATGCAATTCGCCCATGCACAGACCTCGCTCAGAGATTGAAGGATTAAGATCAGCATAACACTTATTCTGGCAATTTATTCAAAATTATCGAATTTAAGCGCATTCGTTTGGCTATTATTAAAAAATAACGCGATCAATAACGATCATTACCCATGGTTTGCCCTTGAGAGACAGCGCCAAAGCACAGGAATCATGCGGATTTGCCGCTTAAAATAAATCTGAAACGCGATGGATGTCACTGAAATGTGACTCGGATCGCTTTTAGACTGAAGCTATGTCCACCCGCCAGCTCAAGGAGATCCCCGATGAAGCATTCGCTCACCCTGGAAAAAGTTATCAGTGAAGTTAAACAATTTGATTTGTCTCGCCGTCTGCCCAAATCTTTTCAGAATCCCCTGAAAGGGGCTGTCGGCCCCAGCACCTTACAAGAAGTGGACTTGCCTTCCACCGAGCCCAAAGCCCCTCTGGACGTGCGTCGCCAGGCTTTGAGCGATGAAATTGATCAGGTTTTGAAGTTACAACACCCCCTGCGCCGTTTTTGGCGGGTTCAACTCAGGTCTTGGCTGGTGAGTGTTTTCTGGATAGAATAACAAGACATGAGTCTTGTTATTGTCGATCAGCGATTTGAATTACACAGCGAATTGGGCCAGGGTGGTTTTGCCACCACCTGGCGGGCCAAAGATCGCAAAAATGGCCGTTGGTGCGCTTTAAAAGCACTCAACTTGCAGGCCCTCGAAGACTGGAAGTCGCTGGAGCTGTTTGAGCGTGAATCCAAATTGCTGATCAATTTGCAACATCCCCATATCCCCCGCTGTTTTGAATCCTTGACCCTGGAAGACAAAGGCCAAAAGCAGTATTACCAGGTTCACGAACTGATCGAAGCCGAAAACCTGGAAAAACAGATTCGCAATGGCCGTTTTTTGACCGAGAAAGAAGTCTTACAGATCGGCATCCAGCTCCTGGATGTCTTGGGTTATCTCCATGGTTTTTCCCCGCCGATTATTCACCGCGATATTAAACCGGGCAATCTTTTGTTAACGGCAGCTCAGCGTGCTTTTTTAATCGATTTTGGCGCAGTCAAAGAGACCTTGATGCGCAAAGAGGGCAGTCCCACGGTGGTCGGCACCTTTGGCTATATGCCGATTGAACAAATGGAAGGCAATGCAGTTCCTGCTTCGGATATCTACGCCCTGGGCATGAGTCTGATCTTTTTGCTCTCTCACCGCGAGCCAGACGAATTTGAAAAAAAGGGCCTCAAAATTCAATTTCGTCCCCATGTCAATATTTCGGGCGAATTTGCCAAATTACTGGATCGCATGGTGGATCCCGACGTAAGCAAACGGCCGGCCTCGGCCATAGAACTCAAACAGGCCTTTGAAAAACTGGTTTCGCGCCAAAGTATCGAACAGACAGCAAAATCTACGCCGCTGCCCAAAAGCCGTATGCCGATCTTTATTGTCGCTGGGCTGGCCCTGACTGTGATTGGCTTTTTGGGTCTGAAAGAAATGCGTCAGCCGCCCACTGCAGTGGCTATCAGCCCCTCTCCTTCAGCCCTACCGACGGCACGCCCCGGTTCGGCCAAAGATGCCCGCAGCCAGGCCAATAGTTATTACGATGCCGAGCAATATGCCCTGGCCGAGGTCTATTTCGACAAAGCCCTGCAAAGCCTGCCCGACGACGCGGAGATGCTGTTTCGCCGGGGCTTTTGCCGGGGCAAAAGTGCCAAACACGCCCAGGCCATCGCCGATTATAAACGGGTCTTGGAATTGCAGCCCAGCAGTTATCCCCTCAGCCATTACAATATCGCCTGGAATTACGCCCAAATGAACTACCACCAAGCGGCGATCAAAGCCTTTGGCCAAATGCTGGCCCTGCAACCCAAACATGTCGACTCAATCAATAACCGTGGGCTTTCATATATCCAAGTCAAAGCCTACGACAAGGCCCTGGCAGATTTTAATGCCACGATCGCGCTCAAACCCGATTATAAATATCCCTATAATAATCTCGGCGAAGTCTACCGCTTGCAAGGCAAAAACGAAGAGGCACTCGCAGCCTTTGACCGAGCCATGCGGCTCTTCCCCACGTATGCTTTGCCCGCCTACAACAAAGCTGAGATTCTCAGCGAACAGAAAAATTACCCAGCGGCGATTGAGGCCCTGAATCAGGCCATTCAAAGCTCCCCCGAATATGCCTCAGCGTACAATTTGCGTGGCCTGTGCCAATACAACCAAAAAAATTATGATCTGGCCATCGTTGACTATTTAGAGGCGATTCGGATTTCACCCAAATACGCCACGGCTTGGTACAATTTGGGCCTGGCCTACGATGAGAAAGGCGATGGCACCAAAGCAGAAGAGTATTACAACAAGGCCCTGGAGTTTTCGCCTAAGTACGCCTCTCCCCAGAACAATCTGGGCTATCTGTACGAGCGCCGCAAAGACTACCCCAAAGCTCTGAGCTATTATACCCAGGCGATTGCCAATGAACCCACCAAAGGGCTCTATTTCCGCAATCGCGGGGATATATTCAAAGCGCTTAAACAATGCTCTTCGGCCCAAACGGATTGGCAAAAAGCCTGTGGTTTGGGCCTGAACAGCGCCTGCAAAAAAAGCTGCCCTTAAGTGGTTTGATTAGCGCCGCTGTTGCGTGCTGGCAATTAAATTGTTCAGAGCCGATTGCTGGGTTTGCAACCGCGACAAAACCTTTTCCATATTGGCAAATTGCTGTTCAAGCATCTTCTGACGCGTGGCCAAGCGGCTGGTCAGGCGTTCAATCCGATCGTCAATGCGCTCAATTTGGCCATTGACCACTTTTTCTTTTTGGCTGAAGACGCCGGTGGCATTGCTCAGGCCATCGAGATAGCTTTTGAGCTTCGCCATCACCCCCGTGTTGCCCTCCGAGGTCTCACTCGCTCCCAAAAGCTGAGCCACCCGCGAGGGCGTATTTTCGAGCGCAGCTTTAAACTTGCCACTGTCGAATTGCAATTCGGAGGTCGTGCCGGGGGTACTGCCCAAGGGCCCGGTGCTCACACCCAATTCAGACAGAGAACCACGGTCAGCCCCTTGGGTGAGGCCTGTAACGGTTGAAAAAGCCAATTTAAACAGGCGATCTTTGACATTGTTGACGGTAAAGTCCGAAAGCAGAATCCCTTTTTCTTTGGTGGCAGAGTTATAAGCGGTCAATTCGTTGATGCGTTTGACCACATTGTTGAACTGGTCGACAAAGCCCTGCATGGCACTGGCGGCACCATCAGCATCAGCCGTAATTGTGACTGTAAAGGGATTGCCTGGATTGGCTTCCCGCAAATCGAGGGTCACACCGGTCAGGCCATCAGCCTGAATGCCTGAATTGCGGTTAAAAAACTGCACAGCCCCGCCATCAACTTTGATCTGAGCCGAAGCACCCAAGACCTGGGAATTGGCAGCAGAAAAACCCAATGCCGCAGACAAATTGCCGCTATCGCTAAAATTAAGCGCCTGGGTACCCGTGGATTTGCTGGTCAGCACGACTTTGCCCGCACCCAGATTCGAAACCGAAGCACTGACTCCGGCACTGGATTGGTTGATGCGCTGAACCAGATCGTTGAGGCTGTCGCTGGCACCGTTATAGGCAATATTCACACCATTCAGGGTCAAGGTGCCCGAACCCACTGCTTGCGACAAATTGGTGGCACCTTCGGAACCATCGAGGTTGAGGCCTGCTTGTAGACCATTGACGGCATCGGTGCTGCTCAAATTGCCAGCAGCATAAGAGGCGTTGTCGAGCTTAAAGGCCTCTAAGAAATTGCTGCTGCCTGTGCTGACGGAAATCGGCGAGCCACTGCTGAGCTGCAAGACCTGTCCACCTTTGGCAGGGTCAAAACTCAGGGCTCCCGTCACGCCTGTGGCGGTCTGAATATCTGTCAGAATTGTGTTGAGGGTCGAGGCGTTGGTGACCGTGATTTGCTGGCCGTTGACAAAAAACGAACCCTCTGTGATATCCGCTTTGAGGCGGTTATTGCT
>CAZRFI010000113.1:11807-13966 GCA_964598905.1 uncultured Candidatus Sericytochromatia bacterium
GCCTTGCTCTCCAAGGCACTCAAACGGGTATTGAGATCTTTGTAAGCCGAAGCCTGAGATTGGTAAGCCGTGCGTTGGGTGGATAAAAGTCCCAAAGGCCGACTTTCAATTGAAATCAATTGCTGAATGATCGAATCGGTATTGAGCCCAGAAGCCAGGCCACCAAATGAAATAGAAGACATGAATCAACCTCCTGTTGTCTGCTCCCAATATGAACGGCCCAAGGAAACGAAGTCAAATGACCCAAGTCAAAAGGCCAGGGGAGCATAGATCCCTCTGGCCTCTATCATAAACGAATCAGACTAAAATTTCTAGCGCTCGTGCAAAATTCAGGGTTTGAGCGCAGTTTCGAGCGGCATACTCAAGAGCAGGGGCTTTTCCATTTCACTCAGGCTCAAATGGGCCAGGGTTTTGTGGCTGAGTCCCACCGCCAGTTTTTCACCGGGGGCCACTGCAGCAAAGTGCAATTGCATGCGAAAGTGGCCCTGGGCATCGGTGCGGGTGGCTTCGAGCTGCCCCGTTGGCAGGTGCTCGACAAAGACATCGCGGTAGGCCAAGGGCTCTTGGCGGGCATCCACCAGACGGCCATCAATGGCCTGCGAAATGCGTTTGAGCGCTTCGGGGGGCCCCTGTACAATCGGGAAACCCATTTGTTTCCAACCCCAATAGCCTTCGTTGATCACCCTGACCCGGCTATAACCCTGTTTTTTCAGAATCTCCGCACTCATGCCCGAAAGGTGATGCGGACAGCCACAGTACATGATCAGCTCTTTGTCCTTGGGAAAGGGAAAGCGGTTGGTCATGGAAATAGCTTTGTAGGGAAAGCTGATCGCATTTTGGATATGCTCGGCATTGTATTCAAAGCGGCTGCGCACATCGACAAAGATGCCCTCTTTGCTCTTCAACAATTCCAGGGCATCTTTGGCGGCCAATAACAATTGGGGATCGATTTCAGCGCCGTGATTCTGCTGCTCAGGCGCAGTGCGCAGGGGCGCTTGGGCCGAGAGCGTCAATACAGCAAAAGCGGCGGCAGTTGCTAAAAGCAGTGGCTTGAAAAACGGTTTCATAGGCACTCCCAATCTCAATCTTTATTCGAAAGCAGCAATGCCCGTGATATCGCGGCCAATGGTCAGGCAGTGAATATCGTGGGTGCCTTCGTAGGTAAACACAGATTCCAGATTATTCATGTGGCGCATGATCGGATACTCATCAGCAATGCCGTTGGCACCCAAAATATCGCGGGCCACGCGGGAAATATCCAAGGCAATTTTGACATTGTTCATTTTGGCCATGGAAATCTGCGGATGGCGAATTTTGCCTTGGTCTTTGAGCTGCCCCAAACGGTGGGCCAAAAGCTGGCCCTTGGTAATTTCGGTGACCATCATGACGAGTTTTTGCTGAACCAATTGGAAACTGGCAATCGGTTTGTCGAATTGAATCCGGTTTTTGGCATAGCTCAGAGCCGTGTCGTAACAGGCCATAGCGGCACCGAGTGCACCCCAAGCAATGCCATAACGGGCCTGGCTCAAACAGCCCAGCGGCGCTTTGAGACCCACAGCCAGAGGCAGGGCGTTTTCGAGGGGAATTTCACAATTTTCGAGTACGAGTTCAGAGGTGACCGAAGCCCGCAGCGAGAACTTGCCTTCGATATCGATGGCTTTGAATCCGGGGCGATCGCACTCAACCAAGAAACCGCGAATTTCATCGTCGTCGTCTTTGGCCCAGATCACGGCAATATCCGCCACAGAGCCATTGGTAATCCACATTTTGGCGCCATTGAGTACGTAGCTGTCGCCTTTGCGGCGGGCGCGGGTGATCATGCCACCCGGATTGGAGCCAAAATCGGGCTCAGTCAGACCAAAGCAACCAATTTTGGTGCCTTTGGCCAATTGGGGCAGCCATTTTTGTTTTTGTTCTTCGCTGCCATAGGCGTAGATCGGGTACATCACCAGTGAACTTTGCACGGAGGCAAAGCTGCGCAGGCCGCTGTCGCCGCGTTCGAGTTCTTGGCAGATCAGACCGTAGGCAATGCCATTTAAGCCCGCGCAGCCATAGCCTTCAATTGAAGGACCGAGCAAACCGAGTTCACCCAATTGGGGAATAATTTCTTGGGGAAAAGTACCATTGCGAAAATGTTCGGTGACAAGGGGATTAAATTT
>CAZRFI010000114.1:0-1231 GCA_964598905.1 uncultured Candidatus Sericytochromatia bacterium
CTCTCTTCAAGCTCCCGTTATGCGATTGATTTGGTTCAAGATCAGCTCAGCTTGCGCCTGCTCTCCCTGAATGCCGAAGAAGAGGAAATGCAGACGGCCCAGCCAGATCTGCTCGAATCACTGATGATTGAAGATGATAAATTGGCCACCGCCAATAGCAGTAAAAATCTCAGCAAGGATGATATTGCTGCACTGACGGTTGACTATCGCCGTGAAGTGCTTACCACCCGCAATAAGCTCACCGATTGGCAATCTTACGACGAGACTTATCAGCACCTCAAAGAACAGGCTTTGGTGGCAATTGAACGCGATACCCCAGCCTTTGGCGATGTGCAGCAGCGCCTCGAAAAAGGTGCCAGTCATTTGCTCGACAATAAACTCTTTCCCCAGGTGCAAGCGATGCTTCCCGGCGCCCCCCCCCCTGGTCCTGATAACGCCTTGAGACGATTGTCGCTTTTGAATTTACCTGAAGCGGTTCAGGACAATATCATCGTCAATCCCGACGATCTCAAGTCCGATGCGGTGCCTGTACATTTGGAACCCTTGCAGGTTAAGCACCACCAGCGACATAATATAGGAGATGAACAACCAACTCTTGAAGACCGCATGGAAGATCTTTCAGAGTTTCTCAAAGAGAGAGGCGGGCGTTAATGTCGATTGAAGATGAATTTACCGAGTATCACAAGGACGCCTTTGTCCGAGCAAAACCCAGTGATGCTCCCAAAAAGCAAAATCCTCAGGTGGCAGCAGCCAAACCCCCTGTCCCCAAGGAAAAAATCGATGATTATGTGCCCGAGCAAGTCGGCAAGGTCGTAGACAATGTCTTCGGTAAACTCGACAATTTGGTCAATGACGCAGCGGACTATCTCTTTGGCAGCAAGAAAAAGGGCGGTGGTCTGCTCGATCAGGACACACTCGCCCCCCCCCGTACCCCATCTGGGGTGCCGCCGTTAGCTCCCAAAGCACCTGTGCCCAATATTGTGGCTCCCGTGCTACCGTCTCAGGCACCTTCCTCAAAACAAGCGGTTGTGGTTCCTCCCCCCAAAGCGCCGCGCAAGCCCAAAGAAGAAAAACCCAAAATCACGACGCTGAGTACCTTGCAGAGCAATTCTCGCGCACCTGAAATGATCCGGCCCAATATGCCTGAGTCCAAGGCCAAATATGATGGCCCGGTGATCAGTCGCACCACCGCTATTTCAGAGTTGGAATTGCCCCTGGAAATTCTCGATGA
>CAZRFI010000114.1:1331-4123 GCA_964598905.1 uncultured Candidatus Sericytochromatia bacterium
GATATCAATTGCTATTTACAGGGCACCCAGGGCCGCTACTTTCACAAATTTGTCTATCAGGTGGTTTCGACCCGGTATTGAGGGAGCAGGTCTTCGGTTCTCGTCCAGCAGAGGCAGTTTCATTTTGGCTTGTTTCTGCCCCCCAGTGTCACTGAGCTGACTCCTTGACATAACAAAAGCCCCACTTTTTCTTGAGAGTGGGGCTTTTCAGACTTAAGGATCTCGGCCAGAGGCAAAAGGATATTTCCCTAAACCTCCAACCGGCTTCCCAAAAACCTATTTTTTGCTGAATTTCAAATTGACTGTGCCACGGGCATCGCCACTCAGCATGCTGAGTTTGCCAGGTTGGACCACGTCGGTTTCAAAATAGCCTGCACGTTGGTTTTTGACGGTCAGCTTTTCAACTTCTGAGCCTTTACCCATGTCGAAGACGGTCACATTGCCGGTGCGAACATAAGTGCCGATGGCTTCCACTGTGCGATTTTGTTTAACATCAACGGTAATGAACTTGGCCTGAGTGGCATTGATGCGCTCAGCGGAAACAATCAGGTGATAAGAGGCGATTGAAAATTCAATTTTAAAGGCATCTGCGTTTAAAGCATGGACCTTGCCTTGACCAGAGGTAAACAGTGGGCCTTTGACACCCAGATTGTCTCCAGCTTTAAAGCCAGGGGCTTCAACCAGATCTGCGGGGGCCCGTTGGCCAGTGGGCATCGAAAAACGGGAGAGTTGAGAAGCTGGACTCATATTGGGCAGCGGACGGATTTGCTGGCAGGCGGGCAACAGAAACAGCCCTCCCAACATAAATGGCAAAAGACGGAATTGAATTTTCATAGGTGGGAACTCCCAGGACAAAGTTAAAAGAAATAATCTCTTCTTAACCTTATTCTAACCCCTACATAAATTTATGTCAAATTTCTTGCAAAATGGGGGAGATTTAGGTCTCGCCGTGCCAATAGCCCAGTTGTTGTTCCAGATCACCAATAAAATTCAGGGTGCGTTGTTCTTTGTCTCCCCCAGGGGGGGTACCTGCCACAACCGAGATTTTGTTTGAGTCGGGAAAGAGCACAATATCTGGTTCTTCCATGGTACTGATCGCCAAATAGGTCAAATCTTCATCGCCGTTATTCACAATTTGATGGGCATATTCTGGGCCCGGTGGGATCGAAATCAAATCGCCACTGGCGAGCAGGTATTCGCGTTCACCCAGGCGGAGCTGGCCACTGCCAGCCAGAATAAAAAACATTTCTTCATTGACATAATGAGCATGGAAGGGCCAGGCTTTTTTTCCCGGAGGCACGATCACCAACTGTGAACCGAGTTTGCGTGAGCCCAGTTTTTGGCTGAGTTTGGCAAATCGGGCTTCGTAATGATCTCCCTGTTGCTGCAAGGTAAATTCAATGTCTTTGAGATTGACAATCGGGGGCAATTGGCTGGCTTCGCTCATGCTCGCTCCTGTGTAATAAAGCTGTCTGAAAAAGCGCGAAATTGAAACTGAGGAACTGTCTGACAGTTTAACATTTTCAATTGCAGAGCCGCAGGCCCAAGCGCTGAAAAGCGCTTAAATCTTTGCGTGCTTTGGGAATGTACTGATCTGGTGATGCTAGATTTTCGAGTTTGGGTAAAGCTTTGAGCTTGGCTTGACCATTTACTGCAAACGTTTTTCCCTGGGTATGAAAAACCACCTCTGCGCCGGGAAGACATTCGAGTGTTCCCGAAGGCACTCTTAAGGGCCAGGTTTTGCCCCATTGCTCTGCGCTGATTGCCAGACGATGGGTGCCTGGTTTGATAATCGGTTGAAAAGGGGCGCTGTTGATTGCTTTGAGCCAGAAAAAAATCGCGCCCAAAGCCAATAACCCCCCCAAGAGGTTCAGCCCATATTTGACGGGTTTTGCCACTTGCACTTGCTTTTCACTGGGTTGGTTTAAATACCAGAGCCCCCCCAAGAGGGCAAATAAAAAGCTGCAATACAGGATATCTACAATCATGAAATTCGATCCAACTGCATACTTTTTTTCGCTTTCCCGACTGTTAAATCGTTGGTGGGTACTGTACAATGGGGCTGGTTATAGGGGAAGTAGATCCACCTCAAACCTGATTTCTATTGATGTCTATTTTATGGGCGAATGGTAGATGAATTTTGGGCCAAGTATGGACGAAACTGCGGAGAATTGAGCACTTATGAATACGCAAGAACTCGCAAAAACACTGGATATTGCACCAGAGAAACTCGCTGCTTGGATTAAAGAGCTGGGAATTACCTTTAACAGCGATGGATCTGGGCAGACCGTGGTTCCCGAAGCCTGGATCGCTTATTTTAAGCAAGTTAAAGCCCTGTTTAGCGCGGGTAAAAAAGCTACGGATATTCGCAAGGCTGTGCCCATGCCCGAACCCCCACCTGCTCCCGATGCTCCCAATTCAGAGGCTGGAGCCAATTCGCGTCAGGTTTTACAAGAGACCTTTCGGCAGATGGAAATGCGCATTGTCAGCATGCAGTTTCATTTGAAAAATACCCAATCTGAAATGGTCAAAGAGCAAAAGAATCTGGCCAAAGTCCAAAAGCAAGTCGAAGACTTGACCCGCACTGTGGATGTTTTGCAGAAAAATCTCAGTGGTTCACAAAAAAACAATGAAACCGTCAATCAGTTCTTGAGCCGCTATTGGTTGTATCAGGCTTTGACCGTCGCAATTACGGTTTTGATGGTGCTGATCTTGGGACGACTGTTTTCGCCGCCTGCGCCCAAAGTCATCCCTCCTCCCCCGGTTGCTTCGGCAAGTCCGAATGCCGAGAC
>CAZRFI010000114.1:4223-13881 GCA_964598905.1 uncultured Candidatus Sericytochromatia bacterium
TGGCCGATGCCCTAGAAGCCCGGCTGCCTGAGTTGGCTGAAGCAGAAAGCAAAGATACGGGCAAGCCACTTTGGTTGGCACAAAGCGTGGATATTCCAAGGGCTGTCCGCAATTTCCGTTTTTTTGCCTCCGCTTTGCCTCATTTTGCCTCAGAATCTCACTCCAGCCAGGCTTTTCTCAATTACACTTTGAGACAGCCCCTGGGAGTTGTGGCCTGTATCTCTCCTTGGAATTTGCCGCTCTATTTGCTCACCTGGAAAATTGCCCCGGCTTTGGCTGCGGGCAATACTGTTGTGGCCAAACCCTCTGAAATCACGCCATTGACGGCATACTTATTGGGAGAAATTGCGAATGAAGCGGGTTTGCCTGCTGGGGTTCTCAATTTGGTCATGGGCAGCGGGGCCAAAACAGGTGCAGCTCTGACAGCAGACCCACGCATTAAAGCCGTTTCATTTACGGGCAGTACCCGGACAGGCGCCGAAATTGCCCGCGTGGTTGCACCAAAATTTAAAAAGCTGTCCCTTGAAATGGGGGGTAAAAACGCGGCGATTGTCTTTGCTGATTGCGATTATGAAAAGACCCTCGAGACTTTGTTGCGTGCCGCTTTTTCCAATCAAGGCCAAATTTGTCTGTGCATGTCACGCATTTATGTCGAAGCATCGCTCTCTGACCGATTTAAGTCGGATTTTGTCGCTCGCGCCCAGGCCATTCAAGTTGGGGATCCCCTTTTACCTGACTCTCGCTTAGGAGCCTTGGTCTCTTTGGCCCATCTCGAAAAGGTCCGCAGCTATGTGGACTTGGCGATAAAAGAGGGAGGGAGCGTGCTCTGTGGGGGAGCGCCACTGCAGATGCAAGGGAGGATAAAAAAAGGTTGGTTTTTTGCGCCAACGGTTTTGTCAGGCTTACCCACCAACTGCCGCACCAATCAAGAAGAAATTTTTGGACCTGTGGTCAGTTTAATGCCCTTTGAAACAGAGGCCGAAGCTTTGGATTTGGCCAATGGCACTGAATATGGCCTGGCCGCGACACTTTGGACGAGCGACCACCCTCGCGTTATGCGGCTAAGTCCCTTGTTGCAGGCTGGGGTGGTCTGGGTCAATTCTTGGATGGAGCGCGATTTGCGCACGCCTTTTGGGGGTGTCAAAATGTCAGGTTTGGGACGCGAAGGGGGCTGGGATTCCCTGCGCTTCTTTACAGAACCCAAAAATATCTGTTTCGCACAATAAATCCCAGCCCTGGTTGCCCAGCGCTATTTTTAGCGAAGGGGTATTTTTAAATAGCTCAAGCCATTGTCTTCAGGGGCTGGAAAGGCCCCGGCATTGATATTGATCTGCACGCTGGGCAATAACAACACAGGCGCTTTTAAGCTGCTGTCGCGGCTGTTGCGGTGCATGACGAAATCGTCTGCGCTGGTCTCTGCTTGCAGAAATGGATTTTTTTCTTTGGAAATCCCGATCGTGCTTTCGTATTTAACTTCGCGGCCCCCAGGCTGATAATCGTGTCCCACAAATACCCGCGTTTCATCTGGTAAATGGTAGAGTTTGTCATGAATTGAGACATACATATCGGCCGAGTTTCCGCCGGGAAAGTCACAGCGACCGGTGCCATAATCTTCCATAAACAGGGAGTCGCCCGTAAATACGGCATCATCAATCAGAAAACTGATACAGGCGGGGGTATGCCCAGGGGTATTGATCACTTTGAATTCCAAGCTACCGGCAGAAAACGTTTCCCCTTCGCCAAAGAGTTGGTCAAATTGTGAGCCATCGGTTTTTAAGTCCTTGAAATTAAACAGGCCCTTAAAGACCTCCTGTACTTTTGTGATATTTTCACCAATCCCAATTTTGGCCTTGGGATAGGCCTCTTTGAGGTATTGGGAACTGGAGAGATGGTCGGCATGGGCGTGGGTTTCGAGAATATAATGCAGCTTTAAATCTTGGGCTTGAATAAAGGCCTTGTATTTTTCCAGGTTCTCGAAAGAGATTTGGGAGGCCCAAGGTTCATAATCGAGTACGGGGTCGATGATCACCGCGTCTTTGCTTTCAGGGTCAAAGACAATATACGTTACCGTATAAGTTTGGGGATCGTAAAAGGCTTCAATTTTCATGTGTTGCTCCTGTTTGAGGTTTATAATATACCCAGTATAGTATATAAAATGAAAAATGAAATTGATGCAGATCAATTCCTGGGAGCCTATCAATCGCTTGCTTAATAGATTCAATTCGGGCTTTGTATTTAGAACGTGTCTGATGCGCTGAGTTCCCGCTCTAAGCGATCGCCCCTGGCTGCCAAGCGAATGAGCAGGGTTTCCAATTCCAAAGCGCTTGCGCTCTGGATCAATTGGCATTCAGTCATCACCAGATGTTCCACACCCCCGTGTTTGGCCAAACCAAGGGCACCATAACCTGCCTGCAAATTCTGAGCCAAATAGGGGTCTAAGTGCTTAAGATTTGATACGCCTTGGATGAAGGTCTGGAGACTGAGCACTGGACGACCCAGGCAATCGCTGCGATCTGTGCGCAAATAGAGTTTTTGTGTTCTGCCACTTTCAAATTTGAGTTTGACTTTAAAATAGGGACCCTCTTGTTTTGTTTCCGCATCCAATCCCGCTAGAACCTGTTTCAATAAGTCCAAAAAACTGTCAGGAATGGTTGTTTTTAGACGCTTTAAGTGGCTTGGCAGGGTTTGATGGGTCTGAAATTGTGTGCTGAAATACCCCAATTCTTGTAAGCAGGCGTCAAACTCTTCGTTATTGAGTTCTGATGCTAGATAGGACCTTGTCAAAGCTGTCTGGCCTTGGCTGTTTCGCCCCAAACGTATCTGAGCCAGGCTGGGATTGGCCCTGAGCAATTCAGCCACTGGCCATCGATCCAATCCGGGCGTATTCAGCCTGAGGCTGATATAGTCAGAGGATTTAACTTTCTCAAGCCGGATTTCAATTGTTTCCCCCTGGCAACTGAGCGTATATCCTGATCGGCTTTGGCCCGTGATTCTGGGTCGCAGGCGGCTGCCTGCAATTAATTCAGCCAATTCAGAAGAGGGAGATGTCTCAGACTTGGGAGGTGAAGGGGGGGCCTCTTTCGGCCATTTGGCTGGACCGGCAGGGGGTGTCTTGAGGGTGCGCAAGGTTGTTATTTTCTTGTCTGGGGGTTCTTCATGTGTCCCTGTGGGGTTGGCATGATTCATCGGGGTGGGGATTGACTGCGTGGGGGCCTGTTTGCCGGTTCGGGTCGTGCTCTGGGTCTGGGGCGGCACTTTGGTGGAATTTGGCAATAAGAGCCGATAGGCCTGACGTGAGGTGATTAAAAAAGCATAAATGGCCTCTTGCATACCATAGCTGTCTTCGAGGCCTGTGGGTTGCTCTTGGCGAAAGCGCATCTGCTTCAGATCGACAATCCAATATAAAAATTGTTGGGGAAAGCTCATGCCCGCAGGCACACCCAGCCTTTGCGCGGCCAGAGAAGGGGAGTAAAGCAGTTGATTATAATCCAAACTGCCGCGTTGTAAACGCAGGGATCTAACAATATCTGTTTGGGTTTTATATTTATCTTCAAAGCGGATGCGCAGCTCTGAACCGTCGATTAATAGCAGGCGCAGGTCTGCCCAGCGTTGCCGAAAATAGAGCGATTTTTTGCCTTTGGATCGGAGTTTAAATCGGATCGGGGTTTGGGCAAAGACATCTCCCCAATCCAACTCTGCTTTGAGGCCACTGCCGGGTAAAACATCTGCTTGTAAAAAACCCAAAAGCCCACGCAAGAGCTGAATTCTGGTAATTTGGATGGCCACATTTTGGTGATAGTCGAAGGCTCTTTTGACTATTGTTATCAGCAGGAAGACCAGAGCCCACCAGAGCAGCACCGAAGCAAATCTCACACCCATGAACAGCAGGTCGGGGACATCCAGTTCAAAATGAGTCATGGCTATGCCCGTACCAAAGAAAAGCACAGGTGTTCCTATAAACAGGCTGAACTGTCCCAAGGGGAAAAGCCAGCCAGGAGGCTGAAATACACGCCTTGAGGCATCTAGAAAGCTGCTTTCTTGGTGTTTGAGTTCGGCAAATATGTCTGTGAATCTCATTTTTTTACACTCTAGTTTTGACACACACACAAATCATAGCGATTTTCAGCAAACATGACCAGGGGGGGATCAAAACAACCATTTTCAATTAAACCAACGGCGTATTAAACGCTGGCCCTTGCCATTGACACCCCTGAAAATAGATGCCTGAGAAGTTTCTGCTGAGATTTTTTTGCTACAAATTGGGTATACTAAAAACAAGCACTTATTTGTTCAGATATTTTAATTAGAGAGTCATCCCAGGAGGCCTTCCATGGACCAGCAACGTGTCAACAATCTCGATTCAGCCCAAGCCTATCAACAGGCCCAACTTATCCGCGATCAGGAACGCAATGATGATATCAGCAAACTGATTCTGGCTGGACCTGCCGCTGCTCAGCAAGTGCAGAATGTGCCCAGCGCGGCTGAAGAAGCTGCTGAGTCAGCTCCGACAGATCGCATTGAATTAACAGGCAAAGAACCCCCTGTTTCACCGGCTCAAGGCCTTAAAACGCCTGAAGTGGGGCAACCGTTGACGGTCCAAGCGGGAGATATTTCTTTTAAAGTGGATGGCCGAGGTGCTGCCGTGGCCCTGCAAGAGCGACTTGCCGCTGAGAAAAATACCCCCCAATTTGCAGAAACCGCCCAAGCATTGGGTGTGAGCGATGTCGCAGCGTTTGAGCGCGCCGTCGAAAAAGGCGATGCGCTTGAAACCTTTGCCTTGGTTGATCCCAGCAATATTTATTTGGTAGACGCCCAACGCCGTGAAATTAACGCCGATGACCTGTCTGCGTTTGCCAATGCTGAATTGGTGATTCGGCCCCGTGGATCCGAAAGCCCGGCCCAGGTTGACCCTGCGGAAAAACTGTTAGAGCGGCTTGAGAATCCTGTCTTGGCCAGAATCAATGATCCTGCCCTGCTGGCCCAAGATGCTTTGGCCAATCGCCCCCCTCAGCCCATGGATACCCAACAGATTGTTGGCTAACGATTCTTTAAACTAAAAAGGTCTGAGAATAGCGTACAAATCTTTGCTTTGCTGAGGGAATAAGGTCCACTGAGTTAGGCTGCAGCCGTTGGCGACAGCACCGCCTGCCCGGAGCCAGAAATCCAGGGCCCAAGATGTCTGATGGGATTTCAATGGGCAATTTGCCTTGCCATTTTTTCCACAATTACAGCATTTTCCCCACTGTAGCTGGTATTCGGTGACAATGGGTTTGACTGGAGGCAACTCAAAGACCTGATGACGATGCGGGGAGTCAGACAAGGGCTCTACAGGGCCACCGCAGGAGCAGGTGTCCGGTGGTGAATAAATTTTCACTTTTCGATGACTATTGACATCAAGATCTAAAAAGATGTGTATTGAAGTCACTATCTACAACTGCAATTTCGTATAGACTCATTTTTGTCCAGGTATTTTGATCAAGCGGTTCACTTGAAAAAATAACATGCTTTGCTAAAGCAAAAGAATTAGGATCAAAATCACACAAACAAGTTTTTTCATTTAAAGAGTTGTGTTGAGAATAATGCATACTTTTACCTCCCTGATGGGCAAGCATGAGTGAACCATTTGTGAGGATAAATGATAGATATGTTTCATTTGAAGAACCATTTTCATCATGGTAAATCTTTCCAGAACAGGCTTCAATTTCATCAATGGCAGTTCTTATGGCCTCAATAAAGCTTTGCAGAGAATTTCTTATATTTTCCCTGGAAAATTTCTTTATTTTACTGAGAAGGAGATAGAAAATAATTTCACTATCCGTATTTCCTATTATATTTTCTTGCAGTTCCTTATCAATTTTTGAAATTAAATATTCTTTTAGATCCGGAAAATTCTTTAAATTCCCATTATGTGCAAAAACCCAGTCATTATATTTAAAAGGCTGGTTATTATTTATTTCTAATTTACCTTGTGTCGCTTTTCTGATATGAGTCAGTATCGTATTCGACCTGATTTTTGTCGAAGTATTGGAAAAGATCTTATCTTCATGTGCTGAATAGGTACTTTTTATGACTTCGATTTTATCTTTCGTAAAATAAGAAATCCCCCAACCATCTTGATTTTTTCTACTTTGATTTAGCATAGAATTTTTTGAATTCATTAAACAATGAGATGGTTTAACGGGTTTTTCAGAACGGAATCCAAACAGTCTACACATATTCATTCCTTATTTTAAAATGTTAAAACCTTATCACTGTTTTTTACTAATTCATATAGATCTTTCATGGTTGATAAAGGGCATATTTCTGAGCCTTCGGATTGACGAATTTTCAAGCAAGTCCCACAGGCAAAAATCTTGCCATTTTTATTAACAAAACCTTGAATCTCATCTGTTATTTTAAATTTATCAGTATCAAGAGATTCACATTCAACACCTTTTGCTAATAAGAATATTTTTACATTATCTCCGCTTTCAAGAGCAAAATTACCTAATCTGAAAGCATTCCAGACAAGTTCTGCTTCATTAGAATAAATAACAACGCCTAATTCCATACCTTTAATTTTCTCCTTTATTTAAAATATAAGAACTTTATCAGACCATTGAGTCCAATCGGCAAGCTCTTCAAGCGTACTTCTTTTTGTACCAGGAGTTAATTCTTCGTCTTTTATGCCTCTTGCATCCATACAAGTTCCACAAACGCCTATTTCGGCATTTTGCCTTGTCACATTTTTTATCATAATTTCAACATTGTAAAAACCCTGAGGTACTTTTTGTCCTGATTTAGCACAGGAAGCGGCATCTCCAATAAGAAATACCTTTACCTCTTCACGTTTGGATAGTGCTCCGGCAAGTCTTAAACCGTTGTAACTCCTTTCTGTGCCGTAAGGTGCATCATTTAATATAAACAAAGTCTTCATTTTTTATTCTCCTTTTGTTTTCCAAGCATTATCTTGATGCTATTTAGAACCATTTCCACATCCACCATTTTTCAAAACCTATTTTGCCTATATGCCAGCGATATCCGGGTGCAGACATTCGTACTGATGGTTTTGGGGAAGCATAAAAATTTCCTTTGGCATATCCTGCTTTTCCATAACCTATTTCTAAAAAACATTCGCCGTCACCGTTAAAACTCTTCAATATGCCGCTATTATTTAAAGAAACTGCTATATTATGTGCAACCACCTCGGCTTCGTTATGAGCAAAAACACCAGCTTTTGGAAGCGGTTTACCCAAAGGAAGAGGAATAACTGTTATATCCCCTATCGCATAAATATCCTTGAAAGAAGTTTCCAAAGTGTTGACATTTACAGGTATCCATCCGCTTGAATCTGTTAGACCAGCATTTTTTACGACTTCAGGAGCTTTATGAGGAGGTACATAAAAAAATAAGTCGAAAGGTACTTTTTTGCCATTTGTAAAAGATAAAACTTTATCTTTTACTTCAGTAAGAATATGTTCTGGATAGTATTCAACGCCTTTGTTCTCAACAAGGCCTCTTACCGCGTTGGATAATTCAACACCTGCGACACCCATCGGTCCTGCTTCTCCAGCATATAGAGAAAGTTTAACCTTATTGCCCAACCCTTTTTTGTGAAAAGATTCTTCCAAAAGTAGCATCGCTTCATAAGGTGCGGCAGGGCATTTATAGGGCGGTGGAGCTACGAAGACGACCAAATGTCCTGAATCAAAAGACTTTAGTTTTTCTTTAATCTCATTGGCTCCCTCAAGGGTATAGAGATTATGGCCTGATTCAGAAAGTCCTGATATTGACTCGGGCTGTAAGTCTGCTCCTAAAGCAATAACCAAAAAACGACCTTGATAGGTCTTCTGGTCTACATTAACCTGTTTATTTAGGGGATCTATTTTAACAATTTCACCCTTAATAAATTCAATGCCCTTTCGCTTTAATAAAGATAAGGGCTTTTGAATTTTATTTTCATCCCTTTTGCCAGTTATCAACCATAACAGAGAAGGGTAAAATAAGTGTTGCTCCGATTTATCAATCAGTGCGATCTTAAATTTATCGGGAAGTTTTTTTCTAAGTTCATTTGCTGTAACTAAACCTCCGGCACCGCCCCCTAAAATAAGTACATCAAACATTTCAGCCATAAACTTATCTCCTAATTATTACCAATCGTTACTGGCAGTTGTTTGGCCTGCCATTCCTGAACACTGTCTTCAAGACGGATGGCATTGAAGCCTTTTTCACGCAACTTTTCTACTGCTTGCACTGCTAAAAGACAATATGCCCCACGGCAATACGCCACAATGTCCTTACCGTTTTGTAATTTTGATATATTCTCTTCCAACTCTCCAAGTGGTGCTGAAATAGCTCCTTTGATATGTGCCGTTTCATATTCTTCAGTAGGACGGACATCAATGAGGATGACAGAACCATCCAAAATTCGATTGATAAGTTCTGTATGCTCCACAGCTTCAAAGCTAAACGTTTGTTTTAAAAACTGTTGTTTTATCTGCTCAATTTCAGCAAGTCTGTTCTCGGCAAGTCTTCGTATCGAATTCATAAAAGCGCACACCGATTCATCTGCAAGACTATACATAACAAACATACCTTGTTTTTCGGCCTCAATAAGACGAGCCGTTCTGAGTACCTGAAGGTGTTGGGATGTGTTTCCCATCGTCATTTTGGTTTCTTTTGCCAAAATTTCAACAGTTCGTTTTCCCTGACACAGAATGTCAAGGAGTTCCAGCCTTTTGGGGCTTGAAACAGCTTTACCTATTCTCGCAAATTGCTGGTACAGAGCATCCTGAAGATTTGAATTTGTGTTTTCCATATTTTATTATTCACTATTCTATTGATTACTTAAATAGTATCATGTGGTTTAGTATAATGTAAATAGGGAAAAGTAATTGACGTTGAACAGTCAACCACTACTGCTGAGCCCACGGCCAACAATTCCACTTCAACGGGTCTCCCAGAGTCGCGCTCAACCCAGGCTGTGTTTGATTGTTTGGCGCTTGGGGGTTGAATGGTTTAAACTGGGGGCACAGCTATCTACCAGAAACTGAGGTGCTGTGCACATGCACGTAGAAGATATTCGCATTCCGGGCTCGACCACCTTGGCGGCCAAACTCTATGTCCCCCAAGAAGAGGGCGTCTTTCCTGGCATTTTGCTCTGCCATGGTTTTGCCTCTTGCAAGGAAGAGTACATGGCTCTTCCCCATGCCTTGGCGCAAAAGGGCTTTGCTGTTCTCAGCTTTGATTTTTCGGGCCATGGAGAGAGCACTGGCCCCCGAGGGTATGTCAGTGAACACAGCCACCTGGATGATACCTTGCGGGCTTATCAGACCTTGATTGACCGCCCCGAAGTCGATCTCAACCGCACCGCTTTGATTGGTCACAGTCTGGGCACAGCCGCTGTTTTGCGCTTTCTCTCGACCAAGGTTTCAAAACATGTACAGGCCACCGTGCTTTTGGCTCCCATGCACCAGATTCGCCAGAGTGTTTTGGGCATTGAAAAACAGGCCTATTTTTTGCTCTCACAGGCTGCCAAACCCTGGCTTAAATTGACGGGGCGCCACAGTTATATCCCCTATAAAGTCACGGCCAAAGATATTTACACCAGCACTGAGGCCATGGCCCGTGCCAAAACCCAAAAGCTCCTCATGACCAGTATCTCGGTGCACAATTACAC
>CAZRFI010000115.1:0-8691 GCA_964598905.1 uncultured Candidatus Sericytochromatia bacterium
CGTCCCCTGAGCGGAGTCGAAGGGGAGAGCTGTTAAAGGGCCATAACCCAGGTCTGTAGCCATGCCATAGATCTCTCGTGCCAATTCTTGACCCGGACATTCGGTCGAATGGGCCGGATCTCCTTTAAAGGTCAGGTGTTTGCGCTGTTGGTGGGTCCAGAGCCCGTCGCTGAAGCCGCAGGGGCAGCGCAGAGCAGACAGCAGATTGCGCAAGGCGCTCAATTGTTGGGGGCTGGGGCTATCTTTGCTAAAGTCGCCATTGAGTACAATGCCCAGGTTCTGGCCATTGTCTCGCTCACTGTGAGAGCCGATATACCCCAGGGGGCGGGCTTCGTAGATCTCACCGCTGGCGGGGATATAAAAGTGGTAGGCGATATCTGCTTTGGGATCTGCCTGGTTTTGGTGGTATTTTTGCAGGGCCTGAATGCTCAGGGCTGTGTGGGTGTGATGCACCGTGATGCGGCGAAACCAACTGCAAACTGAAGCCTGAGCTGGGTAAGCTTGCCACGAGCGTCCGGCAGGGATGGATGGGCCTGCGCCCCAGCTTTTGCGGCCGATAATTTCGACGGAGGGGCCCCCATTCAAACTGAGAGCATAATTGCCGCCTTGCTCCTCAAAAAAACGTGGTGCAGCAGCTTGGCGGCAGAGTGCCGCACTTGTATGCAAGGCCTTCGCTGTGGATGGCTGTAGATGGGCTTGCTGAACGCTCGGTTCAAAGGGCACAAAATCTGAGTTGAGATTGAGGTTGATGTCGGGGCGATTGATAGGCAAGGGCTTGGGATTGTGCCAGTGAGGGTGGACCACAGAAAGCGGGGGCGAACAGCTCAGTGAGACCTGTTGGGGGCCATAGAACTGGGGGGCCATGCCGGGGCCGAGCAAAAATTCCACTGCATAAGTCACTGTCTGATTGGCGGCTGGACCACTGCCTTGGGACAAGGCCACTGCCCGCGTGAGGGTTTGGTTGTTGGGCAAAAATGGGTCACTGGACTGAAGTTGCAGGGTGGCTGTTTCACAAGCGCTGGGCAGCCCGTAGATCTGTATCCGTGTGGCGCTGACGGGCATCGGGACCTGGAGGGGCGCGTGGAGGGGGAGTTGAGCTGCTGGCGAGGGCTGGGGTTGAGCTGGGGTTTGGGCCATCAGCAGCAGACCCAAGAGAGAGCAAAAAAACAGGGCAAAAGGTGGGGAGATAAACATGCGTTTCTTTTGTCTCCAAAGCGGGGGATGAGAATTGTATTCCAGCATACCCTAACTTAGACTGAAGACAGAATCTCCCTGTGCTGATGTCTGGCAGAGAAAGAAGGCTGCTGTTTGCTTGGCTGTGGCTTTGGCCGTAGGCATACTGGTCTGGTGGCAGATTGCCCGTTAAAATAGAGGCAGTTTGAGAGAAAGCAGTAATCCCATGTCTTATTCCCACTCCTCTGTTCCGCTTCGCCCCGAAGATTTGGATATCCTCACGGTTTTTTCCAATCCCGAAGATCGCTACGAACTCTTGCCCTATTTGGAGCCCTTTGAACTCCAACCTGATGATACTTTATTGGCCGAAGGTTCCAAGGGCGATGCCATGTTTTTTATTCTGCGTGGCCAGGCCCAAATTTGCCGTGCTGGCTTGCAATTGGGCACCCTGGCCGCCGGTTACCATGTTGGCGAATTGGGGCTGATTACCGGTCGTCCGCGCAATGCCTCAGTCAAGGCTATTACCCCGCTTTTTGCGGCCCGTTTGAGTCGCACGTCTTTTGATCAGCTCAAACTCGAAAAACCCCTGTTGGCTTTGCAATTGACTGAAATTTTGATCTCTTTATTGGGTCTGCAACTCACAGATATGACCGACAGTTTTGGTCGCTTGATGCAAGAGCGCTCACTGCCCCGGCGTATGCACGTCAATGTGCGGGTCGAAGGGCAATCTCAGGGCTGGGAGGTGCCCACGGGCACCCAGGCCAAGACGCTTTTGCCTTCAGAGATTGAGGGCAGCCCCGTGGTGGCTGCGCTGGTCAATTACAAGCGGGTCTCTTTAAATACCCCCTTGATGTCAGATACCTATCTGGCACCCTTGACCGTCGACCATTGGGAGGGAGAGCGAATTTACCGTCACAGTGCGGCCTTGATCCTGTTGGAGGCGGCCCATCACCTCTACCCTGGTTTAAAAATGAATATCACCCTGTCTGTCGGCAGTACCCAGTGGATTCAGGTCGCTGCCTGTCCCAAAGACTCCCTAGAAGAATTGGCGAGTGAATTACAAGACATGGTCCAAGCCTTGGTCGCCCAAGAAAAGGCCTTTCGCCATGAGTGGTGGGCTGTGGAAGAGGCGATTCCCTTCTTTGAAGACAATGGCCGTTTTGAAGCTGCAGCCATGATGCGTACCATTCGTGCCAGCCGGGTTTCTTTGGTGACCTGTGGGGAATTTTATGGTGTCAGTATGGGGCCCTGTTTGCCCCATACGGGCTATTTACACGATTTACACGTTCAAGCAGGTGTGGGCGGTTTGATCCTGACGACAGCCAGCCAAGGTCCTTCTGTGGCTGATTTGGCTTCTTATGCCAAGCTGATGTACGATCACAACCGCATGTTGGAGTCGCTGCACATTCACAGCGTGGGCCATTTTAATCAGGCCTGTATTTCAGGTCAGGTCGTGCAATTGATTCGGGTGGCTGAGGGTTTTCATGAAAAACGCCTGAGCCAAATGGCCGACAAAATTGCCGAAGCGCGTGAAAGAATCAAAATTATCTGCATTGCCGGGCCCTCGTCTTCGGGCAAAACCACCTTTATTAAACGGCTTTCGGTGCAACTCCAGATCAATGGCATCAACCCTTTGAATATTTCCCTGGATGATTATTATGTCGACCGTGAAAAAACACCTTTGGATGCCAACGGTGAATTTGATTATGAATGTCTCGAAGCCCTGAATACCGAACAGCTGAGTGCCGATCTCAAGGCCCTGCTTGATGGCAAAACCGTGGCCACTGCCCGCTATGACTTTGCCCAAGGGCGCAGCTTGCCACAGGGGGGGCCGGTTTTGAGGCTGGAAGACAATACAGTTTTGCTACTGGAAGGTATTCATGGCTTAAATCCCCGCCTCTTGGGAGAGCAGGTGCCGGTAGAAAACCTGTTCCGGATCTTTATTCAACCCATGGCCTCACTCTCCCTGGATGAACACAGCCGGATCAACCCTTCGGATTTGCGGCTGCTGCGCCGGATTGTGAGAGACCGCCACAGCCGGGCCACCAATGCTGCGGAGAGTATCCTGCGCTGGCCTTCGGTGCGGGCCGGAGAACGCCTGCATATTTTCCCCTACGTCAATCAGGCCGATGTGATCTTCGATTCCTCCATGATTTACGAGCTTTCGGTTATCAAAGTCTATGCCGAACGCTATCTGCTGGAGGTGCCCCACGATCACCCGGCCTTTGCCACAGCCTACCGCCTGCAAAAGCTGATCGGCCTGTTTGTGGCTCTCTATCCCGATCATGTGCCTCCCACCTCGATTCTGCGGGAATTTATTGGCAACAGTGGTTTTGACTATTAACTGAGATACTGCTGTGATAAATTAAGCTTTGCTTAATCTGCCTCAAAATGTTTATTTAAAACATTTTGAGGCAATTATCATTTTTTGAAGACAAAAAAAGTTTAATGTTTTCTTAATTTTTTAAGCAAGTTTTAATCTGAACTTAATATAACCTTTTTATCAAGGTTCATTCGAGATTATTGCACACGAAGAAAGGTTATTCAGATGACAATTCAAAGCGTTTCCACCACCCCCACGACCCCTATCCTGACCAAATCCAGCACCATCACTGCTGTCGATTCCAAATCCCATGTGATTGGTCAAAAAGCGGCTTCCGCTCAGTCCGATGCCTTCAGCACCACCGACGTCTATATTCGCCAATCCAATGGCCTCGAAGGCGCAGTGCTCGGCATGTTCAACTCATATGTCGATACCAAAGCCGCCATGGATCGCCAAGTGGACGGCCAAGTCGTCACCGATTATGGCAATGTGGGCCTTTCGATGAAACGCGCAGTCATTCAACGCTCTGTCACTTCCACCGTGCGCAACGGCTGGTCTGTTTTCCGCGGCAAAGCCACTTTGGCTGAAGCCGGTGGTCGTGTCGTCGGCGACGTCGCAGGTTCTGCTGTCAGCAGCGGCGTGAGCTCCTTGGCCAGTAACGCTGCTGTTTGGGGCCTGGCCAAAGCCGGTGCTTCTTCTTTCCCCGTCATGGTCGGCGGCATGTTGGTCGGCTGGGGTGCCAGCTACGCAGCCAACAAAGTCATGGAAAAAACCGGCGCCCAAGCCGCTATCGTTGACAAAACCACCGAATTGCTTCACAGCGCCGGTGTCAGCAAGAATTAGTTTTAACCAGGGGCCTCAATCGCAGGCCCCAAATTGAAAACACCTTTAACGCAGTGTTTCAATATCTCGAACCGGAAGCCCGGAAGCGTTTCCGGGCTTTTTTTCTAACTTCAGTTCCTTAAATATTCTCTCCATTTTGCCAAAAGCGCTTAAAAATGCTACCCTAAATTAACCTTTTCTGTTCAGGAGACCCTTTCACCATGACCGAACGCAAATCCACCAAACTTGTCAGCGCCGCGCTGGCCCTCGGTATTCTCGCCGCCTGCTCCCCCGTAGGCGGTCCTTTGCTGAATCCCCAAGCCAACCCCGCTCTGCTGCAAAGCCAAAGTGCAGCCCGTGGCTCCAAAATTTTTAATACCGATGCCCGTCCCCAAATGGCCCCCAATCAGGTGATTGTCAAAGTCAAACCCGGAGACCCCAACCTCTTTGTGCAGAGTCTGGCCCGCTCCGGCGCCCGTGTGGTTGATTTCTTTGATATCGACACCCGCGTTTTCCTGGTCGAAAGTGCCAGCCGCAATACCGATGATTTGATTCGCCAGTTCAGCCAAGATCGCAATGTCGAAATTGCCCAGCCCAATTATTTGGTCAGTCTGAACCAGATTCCTGCCGCTCCCCGTCAACAGGGCCGTCCGAATATGGCTGCTCCCAACGATCCACTCTACGCTCAGCAATGGCATTTGCCCCACGTTGGCGCTTTGGATGCCTGGGGCCAAGGCGGTCAGGGCAATAAAGATCTGATCGTGGCTGTTGTGGATACCGGCGTGGACTACAATCACCCCGACCTCAAAGCCAATACCATCAAAGGCAAAGACTTCACCAAAGAATCGCCCGATGGCCTCGACCCCATTGATAGCTTTGGCCATGGCACCCACGTGGCGGGCATTATCGCCGCCGTTGCCAATAATGGCGAAGGTGTTGCCGGTGCTGCTCCCAATGTCAAAATCCTGGCTGTCAAAGTGCTGAGCGCCAAAGGCGGCGGCAGCCTGTTTGCCATCGCCGGTGGGATCAAACACTCAGTTGATATGGGTGCCAAAATCGTCAACCTGAGCTTGGGCGGCCCCGCTGTGACCGACCTGATCTCCTCTGCTGTGGGCTATTGGGCCACCAAAAAAGGCGCTCTGCTGATTGCCGCCGCAGGCAATAGCAATACCGCTGTGGGCACCCCCGCCCGCATCGACGACTATTATATGGCCGTTGCAGCCAGCGATCAGGCCAATAAACGCGCCAAGTTCTCCTGCTACGGCAAAGAGCTGAGCGTTTCTGCTCCCGGCGTGCAGATCATGGCCACCACCCCCACCTACAAGGTGCCCCTGAACGACCACGGCTATCCCCAGAATTACGCCTTCCTGCAAGGCACTTCAATGGCAACCCCGCTGGTTGCCGGTGTCGCAGCCCTGGTGTGGAGCCGCCACCCTGAGTGGACTGCCAAACAGGTCCGTCAGCACCTCGAAAAAACCGCTGTGGATGTCGGCGCCCCTGGCAAAGACAACGAATCTGGTTTTGGTGTGGTCAATGCCGCAGCCGCTTTGAGATAAGACACTTCTTATGAATGAAGGCCTCCCAACGGGGGGCCTTTTTTCTTATACTTGAAAAAAACACGGAACACATAATGAAAGCGCTGAAATTCTTAAATGCCTTACTCTGCCTGGGGCTGATCAACTTGGCTGCCCTGGCGGCAGAAGCCGCTGATCGCCGGGTGATGATCTTGCCTTTTCGCAATCTGACCCGCGCCGAGGCCGATAATTGGCTCGGTGAAAGTTTTTCAGAAAGCCTTTTGATGGGCTTGGGCCGGGTGCGTTCGCTCAAATTGGTGGAGCGGGCTGAATTGGCCCAGGTGATCAAAGAACAGGCCTTTATGCAGAGTCTGATGGCCGATCCCGATAATGCCCCCCGGATCGGCAAATTGGTGGGGGCCGATTTTATGATCACAGGGTCTTACCAAAAAATTGGGGAGCGGATCCAAGTCAATTTGCGTTTGGTGCAGGTGGAAACAGGGGAAATTGAAGCCGGAACCCTGACCCAGGTCCAAGGGGATATTGACCATCTGTTTGAATTGCAGCAGAATCTGGCCGATCAGCTGGTGGACAAACTCAAAGTCGATCGCACAGAGGCTGAAATCAAACAGATGAAGGCCTCAATGGCTGCCACCCGTTCCACCAAAGCCCAGGAGTATTATCTCAAAGCCAAAGGCAATGATGATTGGCTGATGGGGGATCAGATGATGAGGGCTTCGATTGAAAATTACCAGCAGGCACTCAAAGAAGATCCCGAATATGCCTTGGCCTGGGCCGGACTCTCGGAGCGTTTGGCCGTGCGCGGCAGCAATGAAGCCAACCTCTATGATTCTCGACAGCCGAATGATCTGCAAAAGGCCTTGGAATATGCCGATAAAGCCCTGCTGCGCCAACCCGATCTTGCCCTGGGGCATCGCGCTCGCGCCCGTGCTTTGCAAGCCTTAAATCGCCTAGATGAAGCCCTCGCAGAGGCTCAAAATGCCGTGAAACTCGAAAATTCAAGTGCCAATATTATTTGGTATTTGGGGGTCAAATACCCAGGTTATAAAAACCCCAATGCGGATATGTTTGAGTTACTCAGACAAGAGATGGCGGCCCTCGGCGCAGACTTTGAAGATCCCCAGATTATGAGTACCCTGGCTTCGCAGTATATTTTTAAATTTGTCTCCGACCCCGAAACGGATCTCAGTCCAGCGATTGAGATGTTGGAAAAGGCCCATCTCAAACGTCCCAATTATCCCTCGACGCTGATGTTGCTTGCTTCGTTTAAGCTTTTGCAGCAAGACTATACCCATCTGAATGGCTATATCGATAAAATTCTGAAAATTGATCCCGAAAACCCAATTTTGATGTATTCCTGTGCCAATATGCTGCGTTTCAGTGATAAAAATCGCGCCCGCGATTTGGCTTTGGCCGCTTTAGAGCGCCAGCCTGGCCTGATCTATGCCCGCTTACTTTTGATGGAGATGTACCAACAGCAGTTTAAAGATTTTCCTGCTGCAGTGGCGGAATACCAATTGGCCGTGCGCCAAGCTCCCGAAAACCCCCATGTGGAATACACCGCAGCGCTGGTCTATATGCGAGAAAAGCGCTACCCCAAAGCGATTGAATTGTTTCAACTTTCGCTCGACAAATCCAAATCCAATGCCAGCGATGCCGTCAAAATCACCAAGGGGTTGGCGTATAAATTGATGGGGGATTGTTACAATGCTCTCAAACAAGATGATGCGGCAAGTGAAAAATACCAATTGGTCTTACACGAGCCAGATGTCAACGAGCTGACCCGCGCTATGACCCACCAAGCCCTGAGTTATATCTTCCTGCGCAAACAGGATTACAGCACAGCCTTACAGCATTTTACCGAATTTATGCAAGGGGCACCGGGTTATGCCAAAACAGACAAAAATCCCACGGTCTATCGGCTGCTGTATCTCTTGGTGCAAGAACACAAAAGCCCAAGCTCCGCTGCTGCCCTGAATGATATCGGGCAGGGCTTTTTAACTTTGGGAGAGTATCCCGATGCCGAACGCTACCTCAAAAAAGCCCTGCAAGCTGAGCCTGAGAATCCGGTGATCCATTACAATTTGGGACTGTATTATCTGGCCACCGACAAAACGCCAGCGGCCCAACAGGCCTTTGAAAAGGCCGTGACTTTGAAGCCGAATTATGTCAAGGCCCTGTATAATTTGGGGCACTTGGCGCAAAAGACTGGAGACAAAGCCTTGGCCCGCCGTTATTTTGAAAAAGTCTTGCAGCAGGAGCCAGGCCACCCAGAAGCGCAACAGGCCCTCAAAGCCCTGGGCTCGTAATTGTCTGGGGCAAGGCCTGTATTGCCAAAATTACTGCAGTGCTGAGGCAATATTTGCCAAGACGGGGTTGTTCACCACGTTGACATGAAATTCTGCTTTGGTCTTGAGTTGGTTCGTTATGTCTTTTGTATTGGCTGTGGCTATGACTGTTATTTTGTAGCGGGACAGGGTGTCTAGAGTCGGGGCTGTCAGGTCTTCTTGTAAAAAGAGCGTCAAGGCATTAAAGCGGTTGGGCAAAACACCTGGGAGTGTTGACGCAGGTGGGAAGACACGATCATTGATCGGGGCTTTGGGGATGTCGAGGTTTTCAACTTTGATCGTCACTTCGGGGGTATCTTTGCCGTTGTAATTGAGCCGAATCACTGCTGCGTGGATTTGCCGATTGAGTTTGACTTCTAAATCGGCATTGGGTCTGAGCAGGCGCACGTCGGGATCTGTCAGGCTGATCAGATTTTCAGCTGAATCTTTCAAACTCAATGGCCGCAAAACAACCCGACCATCCAAAATTTCAAGTTTTAATTCTTGGTTT
>CAZRFI010000115.1:8791-13814 GCA_964598905.1 uncultured Candidatus Sericytochromatia bacterium
CCCGCTTTGCCTGTCACTTCTTTGTTGATGGCTTCGGAGGTGAGGGTCTGATTGTTGATTCTGAATTGCACACTCAGGGCCAGCTGTTTTTTTCCTTCGGGCAGATCAGAAAGGGTCAAACTGCTGCTGCCTGCGGCAAAACGGCTACTCAGTGTCAGGCCCGAGTTGAGGACGTTTTCCCCCGTCACTTTGGCTTGAACAGGGATATCCAGGGGCACTGTTCGGGGCAACTTCACTTCCAAAGCAAAGAGTGCCGAGCGCAAATCAAATTCCTCGCGGGTGGTTTGTGAGGCCAGAATGGTCACCTCTTTGCTGGCTGTGGCCAAGGCTTTGTTTTCATCAAAGGCCGTGACCCGCACCTGTTTGGGCCCAATCGGCAATTCACCGACGGTGTGGTTTTTCTGGGTTTCACCCGGTGTGGCACTGATCTTGACGATTTTGGCTTCGGTTAAACCTGTGCCTGAAATGTGAATTTCGTAGCTGCGGGAGCCCGCAGGAATGGCCTTGAGGGCAAAGCCGGTCTGGGCGTTGGGAAAAGCGAGCCGAAAGCTGATCTTGCCTGTGTTTGCTGTGTTCCCTGGGTTTGTGGGGATCTGAGTACAACTGGTCATATTGCCCAAGAGCAGCAATCCCAATAGGGTGTGGGGGATTTTTCCGGCGTGTGTCATGGCGTTTCCTCTGGTTTAGCTTGGTGCTTACATCTCTATTGTAGCTGTCTGAGTTTTTCGACGTAAAGTTGTCTGGCCTTAATAAGGTGGGAATAATCGGCGAAAGCCGTGAAATAAGACAATGATCAAGAAAATAAAATTTCGCAGGGGCAATTGCCAGACCGCCAATGTCTGTAAAGGCTGGGGGGTTTCACTCTCAACCAGTGGCCGCAATTTCTTTCCGGCTTCAAACATCCAGGCTGTGCTGCGTGGCCATTCCCACAGTGTCTTGAGCAAAGCTGAAGGCAAAGCCGCGGCTCCCCTTTCTGCTCCCAAAATCGCCCCCAAGATTGCGGCGGTGGTATCTGTGTCTCCCCCAGCCCGAATCAGCAAATGCAGACCCCTTAAAAAATCTGTGGGTTGGAGCAACCAGACAAAGATTACCGCAGGTACGGTGTGGTACATATACCCTGTGATGCCCTGCTGTTGGCAACCCAAGCTTTCCAAAAGGCTTTGCAGAGCCGCCTGCTGGGCCTGCTCAGTCGTTGCCTCTTCGCGCGCCTCTTTGGCCCGCTTCGCCGCCAGTTCCAGCAGCGTGAGTAATTCCTGGGCCTCTGGGGGCAAGGGCGTGGGCAAAAGTCTGCGCAATTGGCTGACAAATTCCGCTTGCGGGTGCTGAAGGGTGTGAAAGCCAGCCGCCAGGGCAATGGCCAGCGCCCCCCATTCAGCTTTGGGATCGCTGTGGGTTAACCGGGTCGAAATGCGGTTGAGGGCCTTGAATTTCTCGGGCTGGCTGGCATACAAGACCCCCAGCAGACTTGCGCGCATAGCAGGGCCGTTGCCTGCAGAAAAAACACCGCTGTGTTCGGGCGAAACGCCCAACCAGAGCTTTAAAATGCCTTTGAGCGTGGCCAGGCCAATGCCTGCGGGCAGGCCCAAGAGCCAAAACCGCAGTTGCCAAGCCAGTGCAAGCTGAAAGGCCCTGGGCTCTCCCCCCGAGCGCAACAGGGCCTGGGCCACCAGGCAGAGATGTTCGGTATCGTCTGAGACCATGCCGCGTTTGCCGGGCAAAAAATGGTAATGGCTGAGATTGGGAAAGAGCCGCTTTTGACGTTGGGGGGAGAGTCCTTCGCAGGCCAAACCCAGGGCATCTCCCACGGCAGAGCCCAACAAACAGCCTTGCAGGGAGCTTGTCAATCGGTCGGGGAGGGCTGACATTGTCTCAGCCTTTCGCGGGTGGCCGAATCTCTTTTTCTGATTGTATGAGGGCCAAATAACCGCTTGGCGAGGTGTCTTCGGTCCATTTTAAGATCTCAGAAATGCGCCAAACCGGAAAGGGATGGCTTGATTGACTGGCGAGCAACAAGGTATAAAATTTGTCGAGAAAATCCTCTTCATAGCTCTTCTCAAAGGCCTTGGCTTGTTTAATAAAGGCATCCAAATTGGCATCGCCTTTGAGGGTGCCTCCGGCCAGTTTCATCAATGCACTCATCACCACTCGGGGATTTTGCGTCACCAGTACAGCTGTTCTGTCACAGCTTAACTCAGCCTTGTGGTACCACATCAGCAATGCGATTTGAATTGGAATGCCAATGGTATTGATGAGACCACCCACAGGGGTGCGTCCCAGCAGCGTGGCCATCAGCATCAGCAGGGTGCGGGCGGCCATGGTATAGAGCAGGTGCTGGTTGTGGATATGCCCGACCTCGTGGGCCAAAATGGCAAAGATCTCTTCTTCGCTCATGCGTTCGAGCAACCCGGCATAGATCACTATAAACGGCTCTTCAACCCCCATGGTCATGGCATTGATCGCCATGCCGCCAAATTCGTTGGTGACCGAGACATAGAGCTTGGGTTTTTTGACCCCTAAGGTCTGACAGACAATCTCCAATTTGGTATCGAGATCGGCAAATTGCTCTTGGCTGACCTGGAGGCTATTGGCATTGCACATGACCCGGTACATGCGCTCGTAGGTCAGCTCCAAGAGCTTTTTGAGAATCATGTCAATGCCAGGAATCTGGCGCAGGGCTTGCAAAGCCTGCCGATCGAGCGGGTGGCTATAGGCATCGGGACTGACAAACTCCCATTTTTTGTGGGGTTCTTCTGAGAGCGGCAATTGGCAGCGCCGACAGCCAGAGTTGGCCTGTTCGTTTTGCCAGACGGCGTTCATTTTCTGGCAATAGCGGCAGCGGATATGTTTGCGTTCGCCTTGGTTTGCTTGGTCTGGGGATTCACTTTCTGCTTCAGCCATGGGATTGCCTCCAGTTGGGTTGGGCTTTGGGGCCGACTAAGCCGGTTTCTCAGCCTTTTGCATTGTATACCAGTTGCGCAAGCTGTGAAACAGGGGCGAATCGGGAGCCTGGTAGAGGCCTGCTTCGGGCTGACGTTCGCGGCTGCAACTCAGCAAGAGATTGCGGCGGGCACGGGTCAGGGCCACATAGACCAGACGAATGCTCTCGCGCTCTTCTTCCTCGGCAATCTGGTCCATCACACTTTGGTAGGGCAGGCCTTGCTGCAGGGCCGCGAGCAGGGTGCGCAATTCTTGGTCTTGGGCCGTAAACGGCTGGCCATATTGAAAGAGCGGCAGCAATACCGCATCCCATTCCAGGCCTTTGGCGCGGTGAACGGTGAGCAGATGTACAACCCCCGGTGCTTTGAGGTTGGCTTCGGGCTCTTCGGGGGCCATCAATTGGCGAATTTTGCGCATACCCGCTTTTTCGAGCCAGGCCAAAAAGGCCTCAGGGCTTTGGCTGCCACTGTTCCAATGGGTTTTGAGCCAGAGCTGATGCAAGAGGCGCAATTGAAACTGTTCGTCGCTGCTGCTGAGCATATTTTCGGCGATCCACTCCAATTGCCAAGATACATTGTAATGCTGGTGTTGAATTAAAAAAAACAATTTTCCGGCATAGTCACTCAGGCGCAAATAGGCTTCGGAACTGAGATCTGGGGTATAGAGCCACTGCTCGGCCAGGGCCTTTAAATCGCCTGCGTTGATCTGGTCGGGAAAGAGTTTGCGCAGGCTCTGGCGCGAAAAACCCAGGCCACTCATGAGCTGTTGAAAGCGCGGGTAGTCCCAGGGTTGGAGCAAATAGGCAAAGAGATCGCGCAATAAATGCACCAGCGGGGTCTTAAAAAAATGCGGGCTTTTTTCGTGGTGCAGCCGGGTGGGCAGTTTGACCGCACTCAATTTCTGCTCCAGCCAGAGACAGCTCTGATTGGTGCGGCAGAGAATCGCCATGCTCTGGTTTTGACTCAATAAACTCTGGCAGGCCTGGATCAAGGCTGCCACTTCGGCCTCCAGTGAGGGGTAGTTTTTGATCCAGATCCAGCCAGGAGGCGGGTTCTTGCTACCGGGCTGGATTTCTACCGCCGAGGGGAAGGCCTGGCTGTAGAGGCTGTGAAAGGCATTCGCCAGTGCGATCACGGGCGGGGCCGAGCGGTTGCTCTGACCCATGGGATAAGCGGTATAACTCTCGGCAAAAAGGGTCAGGCGGCGGTAATCTGCGCCATTAAAACCATAAATGCTCTGGTTGGGGTCACCCACCCGCAGCAGATTGCCATTTTCTCCTGCAATCAACTCCAGAATGGCGGTCTGCAACAGATTTGAATCCTGGGCTTCGTCTTCAATAATCCAGTGGTAGCGGGCCCGGATATGCTGCAGGGCCGTGGGGTGTTCCAAGAGCAGGCGGTGGGTTTCGGAGATCATCATATCGTAGTCGATAAACTGGCCAATGCTGAGCAGATTTTCGTAATCGGCGATAATCTCGGGCAATTGAAACAGCAATTCGGCATGATCGCTGGGAATGCCTGTGCGCGTTGCCACCTCTTCGGCGCTTGCCAAAGGCATCAAATAGCTGCGTTGGCGGTAGCGGGGCATCAGGATATCTGCCACCAAGCGCACATAATCCAATTGGGAATGGTTCAGTTTGCGCTGAAACAGCACCTCTTCGAGCAGGGCATATTTGCGCTCATCGGAGAGCACTTCACGTTGGCTATAAGCCGAGTGCAATTGGCGCAGGAGTTTGTTGCAAAAGGCGTGCAAAGTCGAAAAACTGGGCTGGGCCATGCGCCCTTGCAAAAGGGCCAGGGTGCGCTGTTCAAACTCGGCAGCGGCACTTTCGGTAAAGGTCAGCACCAAAATGCGGCGGGGGGGAATGCCCCTTTCGCGGATCATGTCGGCCACCAGATGGGAGATCAAGGTGGTTTTGCCAGAGCCCGGCGCGGCCAGCACAGCACAGCGTCCGCCCCGGTAATTCGCGAGAATTTGGGCCTGGTCGTGCATCATTGTGAGCGGAGCGGCTTGCATAGACCCGATTATAGCCTATTTCGGACTTGGCCGGGCGTTTCAATCGGGCAGAGTTGCCAGGGCATAGATT
>CAZRFI010000116.1:0-1154 GCA_964598905.1 uncultured Candidatus Sericytochromatia bacterium
TATTGATTTAAATTCTCTGTGCTGATCACCCCTGCTTTGTTGACTTTGCGAATGCGGTGATTGCCTGTATCTGCTATCCACAAATTACCTTCTTGATCACATGCCAAGCCTCTTGGGAACTTGAGTTGGGCCCGACTGGCTCGGCCCCCATCGCCTGAAAAACCAGGGTTTCCATTGCCCACATATTGGGTGATCAAACCTTGGGCATCCACTTTAAAAATTTGGTGGTTCCGGCTATCTGAAATAAAATATTGGCCTTGCTGATCGACAGCCACATCTACAGGGTTTGCGATGATGGTCTCTTGGGCTTGGTTGCCACTGCCGATCAGGGTGCTGATTACCCATTTTGACTGAGGAGGGGCTGTTTCCGAAGAAGGCTGAATGGCCATGACAGTCTTGTTTGATTCGGGAATGCACCCAGTGAGACTGGGCAGAATGAAGCTCAATCGCAAGAGAACCAAGTTTAGCCGTTTTCCCTGAAAGGCCACCAGAGCACCTCAATAGAACAAAATAAGAAAGCTCCCTTTATTTTACCTTTTTAGGGCCGAATCGTTCTTCTCTCGCTGCTTGTATAATACCCCTATCTCGTTCTCAGGAGTTTTGCCCATGCCCAGTGGAAGTGATGCCCGTTTTTATTGGCTCGATGCCGAGCGCTTCTCCCCCTTTTTAAACTTTCCCCGCCAATTGCCCGTTGGGCTCTGGCATGAATTGCAACTCAATTGGGATCCCACCCGTTTGCATGAAGAGCAGCCGGGCGACAAATACAGCTTTTGGGCCGAGGGTCTGCTCAGCGACGAGGAGCAAGACCTGATGTATGATCTGCGCGAAGGACTGTGGGATTTTGCTGTTGATGTGGCAGGTCTGGGAAAATGGCGGGCAGATATTTCGGGCTGTTTGGGTTATTTGTTTAACAATGGCTTGCCCAGCGATCCGCCGCTGCCTGAGCGCTTCCATGCCCCCTTGATGCAGTTTAAACAGATCTTTGATCGTCAGATTTATCCCTTGCCACCCTGGCTCGATCAGGTCTACAACCCTGGCGGTTTTTATGCAGGTTTATTGTCTGCTGAGGCGGTGACAGAATTGTTGGCAAATGTCTTAGACACAGGCCTGCTGGAATGGCTGGCTGAACAATATGCCGCTGCCGAAACCGCCAA
>CAZRFI010000116.1:1254-2821 GCA_964598905.1 uncultured Candidatus Sericytochromatia bacterium
ACACAGGCCTGCTGGAATGGCTGGCTGAACAATATGCCGCTGCCGAAACCGCCAAACCTGGTTCTGGCTGGGCCCTGTATGGCAAAGACCTGTTGCAACTCAAAGCCTTTCTCTCCACCCGGCCTGCAGGGCCAGTCTGGCTTTTGGCCTCGGAGCCCTTTGGTTAATCTTTTGGGATATGGCCTTTTTATCTGAAGACAATCCCTTTCACATTTTGGTGCCAGTTTGGGGTGAAAATTACACAGAGACCTTTTTAAACTATCTGCTGCCTTCGCTGCTGGCCGAAGGCAATTTGCCTGCTTGGCCCTATTCTGCCCAGACAGTTTTGCAAATCGCCACACGCCAGGAAGATGCCTTGCAGATGGAAGCCAGTCCTGTTTTTCAGCGCTTGCGTCATTTTTTGCCCATTCAATTCCAAATTTTTGAATTGGCGCAATTTAAGCATCTTCAAATCGGGCAAACCTTTGATGCCAAGTACCAACTCCTGAATGAAATTATGGGATTTTTGCTGCAACAGGCCATGGCGGTCTCGGCCCACGTGATTCCCTTGGTCAGTGATGTGGTTTTGGCGAATAATTTTTTCAGCTATCTCAGACAGGCTTTAGAGGCCGAAACCGTTTTGCTGTTGATGGCCGGGCCCCGATTGGCGCTCAATGCCAAAAGCAGTTTAGAAACGGGGCGCAAAAACGGCGCTTTGGAACTGTCGCCGCGCCAATTGAATCAGCGAATTTTTAGTGATCTGCACCCCCACGAGCGGGCCTGTTTTATCGACGCGCCTGTGTTCAGCCAATGGCCGTCACATGTCTATTATTGGCAGAATCCCCAATTGGTGGCCTCGCGCTGGTTTCATTTACATCCCTTTTTTCTGTACTGTCCCCAGGTGGTTCCGGGCCAGAGAGCCGTCTCGATTGAAGCCGATTTATTGAATCAGTATCAGGGGCGGCGCGAGCAGATCCACGTGGTTCAAGCGAGCGAAACGGCTGCCTGTTCTGTTTCCACTGTGGCAGAAGATATGCCCGCCTGGGGCAAGCAAAGTTCGCTTTCAGAACGCCAACAGATGTTGCTGGATTTTGCTGAGCAAAAATGTCTTCCGCTTCAGCGCTGGTTTTTTGGTCATTCGATTGCGTTTTGCCTAGAAAATGAGGTTTCAATCATTTAAATCCAAAAAAAAAGGAGATCTGCCAATTTTGGGACATAAAGGTGTTATGCTTCTGGCATATCTTGAAGTTATATCCTTAAAGTAAGCTTGGTTTTTTCTCTGTGTCAGCTTCCCGCACGATACTGGTGATCGATGATGATCCGCATATTTTGAGTACGGTGCGCGATGTCTTGGCTTTGGATCTGTATCAGGTCTTTACTGCTGCCAATGCAACAGAAGGCTTGGCTCTTTATCAGCGGGTTCAGCCAGACTTGGTGCTTTCAGATATTATGCTACCAGATATTTTGGGTCTGGATCTCTGTCGCAATATCAAACAACAAAAACCAGCCCAACTCTTTGTCTTTATGAGTAGCCTTGCTGATGAACTCGATCAGGTCGTGGGACTGGAATTGGGGGCCGATGATTATT
>CAZRFI010000116.1:2921-13814 GCA_964598905.1 uncultured Candidatus Sericytochromatia bacterium
CTTGCTGATGAACTCGATCAGGTCGTGGGACTGGAATTGGGGGCCGATGATTATTTGGTTAAACCTTTTACCATTCCTCTTTTTCGCTCTAAAATTCGTTCCCTGTTGCGGCGTTTGAAGCCCACTTCAGCTGTTTCTCCCAATCCAGAACACCCCCATCCCCTTTGCCTGGGGGAATTAGAAATTGATTCAGCCGCTTATAAAGCCTATTTGGTGGGGCAAGAGCTCAATCTGACCCACAAAGAATTTGAGGTTTTGGCTTGGATGGCAGCCCATCCGGGCCAACTCTTTACCCGGCAGCAGTTGTTGGAACAGCTCTGGCCGGATGATCTCGATGTCAATGACCGGGCTGTGGATGCTTTGATTCGCAGGTTGCGCGAAAAATTGACCGATCCTGTCACTGAACCCCATTTTATTGAAACGGCCAGGGGCATGGGGTACCGCTTTAAATTGGCCTAAAGCCTTGCTGTGAGCGCCTTTCACTGGGGACTTTAAAAAAGCACAGGATTATCACCAGATTATCATTGTTCAGGCATTGTTCTGTCACTTTGGGGTTTTAAACTAAAACCATGAAGAGAAGAGAGAGCCCAAAGAGCCAAACTCCCGGACCCTCCCAAGAACTAAGGAGAATTGTAAAATGAAAGTCTCAAATACCTTTAAAACCCTGTGTACCGCCCTGTTTTCTCTAACCTTGGTCGTCGCTTGTGGAGCACCCGCTTCCAATCCTGTGACCCCCAACCCGGCTCCTGTTGTGCAAGCCCCGATTGCTGCCTCAAGTGTCATTGATGTCTCTCGGGGAGCATACAAAACCCCCGCAAGTTTCCGGATTACGATCCAAACCGCCGACGGTGGTTTTGCGACCAAAGCCAACAGCAATGGGACGGCCAGCAGTAAAGTTGCAGATATTGCTAACTTTGATGTCTACCTGATTGACTCTGCTTCTGCACCAACCGGTGCCATTACCTCTCGCTTTGGGCCTTTTGAAGTCACCGCCAATTTGTCTTCGAGCCAACAGACCATTACCTTTAATAATGTTCCCAGCTCGACCAATAAATTCTACGTGGCCATCAAAGCCAAAGACACCGGAGGTGGTAATATTACCAATATCGGCTCAGGCAAAACAATCAGTGGTGAATTTGTCTATGTCTCCACCACAGGTGGTGATGCGACAGGCCAAGTGGGTGTAGACATTGCCCACGTTGTCAGCAGCGTTGACGCCTTGGGTGTCGCGCTCAAATTAAAAGATGCGTTGGGTGCCACACTTGATTCTACGGTTACGGTTACAGATGGCGACACGGAGCCTATTAGCGCCGTTTCTGCGGGGTAAACGCTTTGTAAGCGTTCTGCTTGGGGGGCTGACAGGATTGATTTCCTGTCAGCCCCTGTCTTTGCAGGTTATGGCACCCCCTCGGACCTTACAAGCAGAAACCCCGTTTGCTCGGATTCAAATCCCCACTTTGATTGACCTGGGCAAAGGTCATTCCTCTCCTGCCCAATTACATTTGCGGATCCAAACGCGCACCGCTTGGTGCCTTTTGGCCAATAGCAGTGGCTCTCCTGCCGCTTTGGTCTCAGAGATTGACCAATTTCGGCTTTATCTGATTGATGCGGCCTCTCCCCCGAGTGGGGCGTTGACTGTTTCACATGGACCTTTTGACGTCAATGCTGCGCTTTTGGAGGGGGGGCAAACGCTGGTTTTTCGAAACCTTCCCCCCTCTCAGGGGGACTATTATGTCGCCGTTCAGGCCCTCAACAGCGCGAATCAGAATCTGACCCGCTTGAATACCGGCTGGAGTATCAATGGCGAAAGTGTCACGCTCTCGACCCAAGGCGGAGAGGGAACCGGTCAAATGGCAGTGAATGCCAATTACACGGTGAGTACAGCCACACCCTTAGAGGTCTTTTTGAATTTGCGCGATGCTGAAGGGGCGCGTTTGGATATCCCCCTGACGGTGATTGACAGCGCAGATTTTCAGGCAAACGACATCGCCTATTTTCAGCTCTATTTGGTGGACAGCAACCAAGACAATCCGACGGTTCTCTCCGGCCCCTTTCAGATCAATGCCGCACTCAGCAACAATCAGCAGCATTTTCAGGTTTTTCATCTGCTGCCTGGGGCCTATTATGTGGCTTTAGCTGCCTACGATGCCCAAGCCCAGAATCTGACAGGCTCCCTGTTAACCGTCTCAGGAGAGCCTGCCGCACTTTCCTCAGGCGGGGGAGAAACCCCCGTGGCCCCAGGCAAAATTTCAATTGCCACAGATTATGCTGTGAGCAGCACTGAAGCTTTGAGTGTGGCTTTAACGCTCAAATCACTTTGATCAGTTATTGATAAACAACTTAAACACGTCGCCAAAATCTTTGCGCACGTAGTTTTCGTGAGCCTGTTTGAGCCAGTTAAAGCTGTATTGGTTGATGCTGTCAAACTGCTCAGTGATGTTGATTTCAGTTTTGTTGGCACGGTTCAAGGTGGTGGTTGCGGTGTCCAGGCTCTTGTGGGCAAAGGCCTGAAAGCGCTCGTTTTCAATTTGGATATCACAAATTTTGAGCAGGGCTTTGTAGAGGTCTTTGAGCTGCTCAATGTATTTTTTATTGACATCAATCGAGTAGGTCTTTTCACCCATCATGAATTTGATCTCAATATCCAGATCGATCGTGCCTGCGGTTTCGAGGGTCACATGGCGAATCGGATAATGGGCATAACTCATGCGGCGCAAGGTGCGCTTTTTGCTCATGGCGCTGGTGCCATCGACATGAATCAGGGCCAGATTGGTAAAACAATATTCATCGGTTTTGGATTTGATCATGAAGAAAATATGTTCTTGCTCTTCATGCATTACATAATCGTCAGCATCGGTTTTGTTAAAGTCGGCAGGGCCGACCACACTTCCGATATCGCTGATTCCCAATGCTTCGGCTGCCATTTTTCCAAACATAGTGAGCATCATCCTTTCAAAACTTTAAGTGAGATGGGCGCAGTGTAACCCAAAGCATTTGAGAAATCAAATGCTTGGGATCTTTGCCGCCTTGGCTTGACAAATGAGAAAAATGTTTTACAATTTTGTTATGTTTGTTCTTGTGAGGAGGCTGCTATGTGGCGGATGGTGTTGATCGGCTTTTTGAGCTTGACCCTGATGGGATTTTCGCTGCAACCGGCTGCAGCGGCGTTGCAAAGATCTGTGAATGCGGTATTGGGGGACCGCAGCTATGTCCATACTTTTGGCCATTTACCAGGGCCTGAGGCCCATGAAACCCTGCGGATCCAAACCCATTTGGCCTATGTCGAAAGGCAATTGCGCAGGCATACGCCCCGCGACATTCCCGTCTCTCTTCATGCCCAGCGCAGACAGCTGCTGGATTTTTTGCATCAGTATTGGACAGTCGGGGTTTTTCCCAGCCAAAACGCCTATGCTGGGCGACGCCCGCATTTTATCGACGCCCAGGGCCGTCTCTGCGCTGTCGGGTATTTGATTGCCCAGAGTGCGGGGCGGGGGCTGGCTGAGCGCATCAATGCCCGCTACCGCTATGCCTATTTGCCCGAGATGCAGATGCCCGAATTGGAATCTTGGGTGGCGTCTTCGGGCTTGACTGGGCGGGAATTGGCGATGATTCAGCCGACGTATGGAGGTGTGATTAGTGGAGGGGATGGCTTGGATGGTTATGCTTTGCTATGTATGGGTTCTCTTCTCCTGATCGCTTTGGGTTTGCCCCTCTTTCATGTCTATGCTCTTTCGATGCCTTCAGAACAGTATCTGGAGCAGCAATCCGCAGTGCAAGGAATGACCTATGCTGTTTTAGGGACTGCAGCGGTCTTTAATTTACTCAGCCCAATTCTTTCGGCCAATAATGGCGCCTTTATTTTGATTGGGGGCTTGGCGTTGTTGGTTTTTGCACCCTTTAATTTGGCTTTATTGCAAACGTTGGATCAACATCACAGGGCCAATTTGCAAGCCAAACCCCCTATTTCGCTTGGGCATTTTCCTCTGGCCGATGGCAGTTCGGCCTGGGGGCTGCAGGCCTCACTTCTGTTTTAATTCGTTGGCCATCTCTTTGGCCTCGTCCAACCAGGGGGGCGCGGTGCTGCCAATGGGGTAAGCGGCCAGCAATTCGCTGAGCAAGGTCTGGGCGGCTCCCACCTGGCCCTGCAGATGCAAGAAACGGGCCCAATAATAGCGCACATCGGGTGAGGGGTGCTGGGCCAGCAGGTATTCAAAATGGGGTTCGGCTTTGGCATAATCGGCTTGGGCAGTATAAACACGGGCCAAGAGCAGACGTACTTTGGCGGGGGCATAGTCTGAGAGCGCGCGAATGCGGTGCAAAGCCTCCAGGGCCTGAGCAAAGTCGTTAGCGGCAAAGGCCGCTTCGGCCAATTTAAACAGCAATTCGGGGTCATTTTCACAGGGGCCACTCAGGCAGGCCCGGTAATGCAGCATGGCTTCGCGGGGCTGCCCCTGTTTCAGCGCCAATTCGGCTGCTTGTTCGTGGCTGCGAAGGCTGCCCGCTTTGCGGTACTCACTGCGCTCTTTTGCGATTTCGGCCTCGGTCTCGCGGTAGCGCAGCGGGTTGGGGTTGGCGCTGCGGGATTTGCCCCAATGGGGAAAAATCTCCACCAGCAAATAGATCAACGAGCCAATCAAGGGGAAAAACAGAATCAGCCAGAGCCAGTTGCGGGTCACATATTTGTGGCGCAAACAATGGACTGCACAGGCAATTTGTAAACCAACGATCAAAACTCCATAGAGCATGTCAGAGCCCCCTCAAACCAAACTTGTCTGATTTTAGCTCAGAAGTTTAAATCTGGCAAAAAAAAACAAAAGACCTTGGCAGGGAATCCAAGACCTTTTGCGCTTTTGCGAGATTCAGAGAGAAACTTTAATGCGCTTGCAGGGCACCAAAAATCTGTTGGTAGCCGCTGAGCAGATGAACCATGGCCGGAAATTGGGAAGACAGGCGCTGGTATTCTTGGTGGGTCAGGTAACGGGCATACGTGGGCACCAAGACCGTAGCCATATCTGGACGTTTGCTGAAAATATCAATCAGGGCATCGCAGAGGCTGACCGGATTGGGGGCAAAGCTGTTCAGGTAAGGGATGGCTTCAGACGCACTGGCTGGCATGGGGCTCATAATCGTATTTCCTTTGAGGCATTTGGTTCGTGTGATTAGCATAGCCTGATGTGCCCTGTGAGATCTGTGAGCGATCCCCCAAATCGTGATCAGATCAGTGTTTGATCTTGAATCAAAGTTTGGCCGTGAGCTGAATCCGGCGGCGCTTGGGATCGACTTCCAGCACTTTGACGCGCAGGGTTTGACCCACTTTGACCACGTCCTGGGGGTCTTTGACAAATTTATGCGCGAGTTGCGAGATATGCACCAGCCCGTCTTGGTGCACGCCAATGTCCACAAAGGCTCCAAAGGCTGTGATATTTGTGACCCGGCCTTCAAAGAGCATATCCACTTTGACGTCTTCCAGCTCTTGCACATCGTCGCGAAAGGCGGGGGCTTCAAATTGTTCACGCGGATCCCGGCCCGGTTTTTGCAATTCGTGCAGAATATCTTTGAGGGTGTGTTGGCCGATGTCGCCCTGCATGTATTTTTTCAGTTCGAGCCGCGGCAATAATTCGGGGTGTTTGGGCAACTCAGCCAGGGCCACACCCAGGTCTTTGGCCATTTGTTCGACCACGGGGTAATGATCGGGGTGCACACCGCTGTTGTCGAGCGGGTTGCTCGCTTGGCGCAGGCGCAAAAAGCCCGCGGCCTGTTCGTAGGTTTTGGCACCCAGGCCTTTGACCTTGCGCAGTTCTTTGCGGGATTTAAACCCACCCTGAGCGTCGCGGTGGCTGACAATCTCGCGGGCCAATTTGGGCCCTAGGCCCGAAACCCGCTCCAGCAAAGGCGCAGAGGCTGTGTTTAATTCCACACCCACTTGGTTGACGCAGCTTTCGACAATTTGCCCGAGTTTTTCGATCAGGGCATTCTGGCTCACGTCGTGTTGGTATTGGCCCACACCCAGTGAGCGCGGTTCGACCTTGACCAACTCTGCCAGCGGGTCTTGCAGGCGGCGGCCAATCGAGATCGCGCCGCGCACAGTTAAATCCAAATCTGGGAACTCTTGGCGAGCAATCTCAGAGGCCGAATAGATCGAGGCTCCCGATTCAGAGACCCGCACCACCAGCGCTGAATTATTCTCGGCTTTGAGCCAGCTGCGCACGGCTTTTTCAGTTTCGCGGCTGCCGGTGCCATCGCCAATTGCAATCGCGGCAGGTTGGTATTTGTGCAGCAATTTGAGAAAGGTCTCTTTGGCCCGCTGCTCGTTTTGAATCAGGTAAATGACCGTGTCTTCGAGGTATTGGCCGGTGGCGCTGAGGGCCACGGTTTTGACCCCTGTGCGCAGACCGGGGTCGAGGCCCAGCACAGGCCGGGTGCCAAAGGGTGCGCTCATCAGCAATTCGCGCAGATTGCTTGCAAAGATTTCAATCGCTTTGAGATCTGAGGTCTCTTTGAGTTCGGCCAAAATCTCCGATTCGAGCGAGGGCAAAAGCAGGCGCTCCCAGGCGTCTTCGAGAGCCAGCTTGAGCTGATCCCCCCAGGCATTGGGTTGGATTTGCAGGTTGCGGCGCAGGCGCTCCATCAGGCGATCACTTTCCAGCTCGATTTTGAGACTCAGGATTTTTTCACTTTCGCCCCGGCGCAGGGCCAGGTAGCGGTGGGAGGGAATCTTTTTGACAGGCTCTTGAAAATTAAAATAATCGCGGTATTTGGCCGCTTCGGGGCTGTCTTCACTTTTGCCCCGTGCCAAGTGGGTGCTAATAATTCCAAATTGGCGCAAATTATCGCGGGCCATTTCGCGCAGATGCGCTTTTTCGGAGATTTCTTCGGCCAAGATATCGCGGGCGCCGCTTAAGGCTACATCGGCATCGGCCACCTGTTCGTTGACAAAGGCCTTGGCCTTTTCCAAAGGTGCCATGCGCTCCTGTTGCAAACGCATGATCAGGGCCAAGGGCTCCAGACCGGCTTCGCGGGCTTTTTGGGCGCGGGTGCGGCGGCGGGGTTTAAAGGGCAAATAGAGATCTTCCAGCTCGGTTTTGCTGCGCACAGCTGCCAATTGCTTTTCCAATTCAGGGCTCAGTTTGCCCTGTTCGGTAATCGACTTGAGAATCGCTTGGCGGCGCTCTTCAAATTCGCGCCAGTATTTGAGCCGCTCTTCGATCTGGCGTACCTGCACTTCGTCGAGGGCGCCGGTGCGATCTTTGCGGTAGCGGGCAATAAAGGGAATGGTGGCGCCTTCATCGAAGAGCGCGACCGTGGCTCTGACCTGGGGCAGGGAGATCTGGAGTTCGCTGGCAATTTCCTGGGGGGGATCAAAGCTGGGAGGAATGGATTGCATGTATGTACCCTTCATCTTAGACGTTTTCTTGGACGTTTTCTTGGACGTGTTCTTTGCCCCATTTTAGAGCAAGCGGCAGCCGCTGTGTCAGAGTGGCGCTGTTTTAGGCCAAACTGCGGCGGAAACGCAGCACACTGAAAACGATTAAACTCAGACCAAAAAGGATCAGGGGAATCACCTGTTGCCAGAGCGCTTCCAGCCCCACACCGCGCAAGACAATCCCGCGCAGAATTTCAATAAAATAGGTCAGGGGAATGGCCTGTCCCAGTGCTGAGATCAGCCAGGGCATGGATTCACGCGGAAAAATAAAGCCAGAGAGCATCATCGACGGTAAAAACACCAGCAGGGTCATTTGCAGGGCCTGAACCTGATTCTGGGCCAGGGTCGAGATCAGCAGGCCAATTCCCAGCGAGGCCAGAATAAAGAAGATCGCCAAAAACATGAGCAGCGGCAAACTGCCTGCAATCGGTACACCAAAGAGCCAGACCATCAAAGCAACAACCATGGCCATATTCAGCAGGCCGATCAGAAAATAAGGGGTGAGTTTGCCCAAAATCACCTGGGCCGGATTCACGGGCGTGACAATCAATTGTTCCAAGGTGCCTTTTTCGCGTTCGCGCACAATCGAAAAAGCCGTGAGCATGACAGTCACCAATTGCATAATCACCCCCAAGAGGCCGGGAATCATAAAATTCTGGCTTTTGAGTTCTGGGTTAAACAGGGTTTTGGGGCGGATCTCAACCGCTTCGCGAAAGCGCGCTCCTGCACCCAAGACCTTGCGCATGCGCTCCTGTAAGACGGTAATGGCATGCAATTGACCAATGCTGCGAGAGATATTCAGGGCCTGATTGGCGACTGTGGAATTGGAGCCATCGACCAGCACCAGCACCTCCGCAGGCTGGTTGCGCAGCAATTGGCGCGAATAATCGGGGGGAATGATCAGACCGACCCAGGCCTGGCCCTTGATCAGGGCTTGAGTTACCTCGCGCTCGGAGTGCGTGGAGGCCACCAGATCAAAATAACCGGTATTGGTAAAACTCTGAATGAGTTCTCGACTGGCTTGACGCTTGTCTTGGTCCCAGACAATCGTGCGCATGTGTTTCACGTCCATATTGATCGCATAGCCAAACAGGGCCAATTGCATCACAGGCAGGATAAACATCATTGCCAGGGTTAAGCGGTCGCGGCGGATATGCAGCCACTCCTTGATAAAAATCGCCCAAATTTTAGCCATGGCGATTGCGATCGGCCAAGCGGGTCAGATCGAGAAAGACATCTTCGAGGCTGGGGCGAATTTGCCTCAATTGCAGATTGTTTAAGCCCTGGGCTTCAAGCCAGTGCAGCAGTTCTGCTTCGGGCAAACTGTTTTTTAATAGGGCGTGCAGGCTCTGGCCAAAAAAGGTCACGTCACGCAGATCCGAGCGGCCTTGGAGCAGGTTATAGGCCTTCATGATCGGTTCACCACTAACCTCAACCCGCTGCCAATGTTTCTCTGGCGTGCCGTGGCTGTTTTTCAGGTCTCCAGGCTTGCCTGCCACAATCAGGTTGCTCAGATAGATATAACCAATTTGGCTGCAGCGTTCGGCTTCGTCCATGTAGTGGGTGGAGACAAACAGGGTTTTGCCCGCGCTGGCCAAGGCAAAAAGCAAATCCCAAAGCTCTCTGCGGGCCACGGGATCAATCCCTGCGGTGGGTTCATCGAGAAAGATCAGATCGGGATTGTGTAAGAGGCTGCAGGCCAGTCCCAGTCGCTGTTTCCAACCACCAGAGAGAAAGGCTGCCAATTGTTTTTCGCGCCCGCTGAGGTGGGTCAGCTCCAGCACTTCCTGCTTGCGTTTCCGTGCGGCGGGGCCTGTGACGCCGTAAACGGCAGCAAAAAAATCCAGATTTTCAGCGACGCTGAGATCTTCGTAGAGGCTGAAGCGCTGAGACATATACCCAATTCGGGGGCGAATCTGCTTGCCCTGGGTACGGATATTGTAGCCCAACACCCAGGCATTGCCAGCACTTGGCGGCAAAAGACCGCATAACATGCGCATGGTCGTGGATTTTCCTGAGCCGTTGGGGCCCAAAAAGCCAAAGATTTCACCGCTTGCGACTTTTAAATCCAGGCCATTGACCACTGTTGTTGCGCCATAGCTTTTGCTCAGGGCTTGAATGTCGATGGCGTAATCAGTCATGGTTCCAAATCACGTCTACAGGCATGCCTGCAAAGAGCTTTTGTTGGGCATTGTCTATTTTGACTTTGACCGCAAAGACTTGATGTATGCGCTCTGCACGGGTTTGAATATTGCGTGGGGTGAATTCGGCCCGCGTGGAGATAAACACAATTTTGCCTTTGAACAGTTGCCCGGGCCAGGCATCGACCTGGATTGCGACCTGTTGATTGAGACGAATCGCTTTGAGTTCAAGCGGAGAGAGATAGACCTTGACCCACAAATCCTGGGGATCCAAAAGGGTTAAAACCGGTGTGCCAGCACTGACCAACTCTCCTTTTTCTGCGCCTACCACGCTGAGTAGGCAGTGGCAGGGGGCCAGAATGCTCGCCTCCTGCAGGCGTGTTCGCAATTGTTCGGCTTGGGCTTGAACCTGCTTTAATTGGGCTTCTGCGACTTGAATTTCCTGGGGGCGCACCCCCCTTTTTACTTTGTTGAGCAGTGCTTTTTGCTGGCGGGCTTGGGCCTGAGCAATGGCTATTTCTTCGCTGCGGACCCCTTCAAGCACCAGTTCTTGACTCTTTTGAGCCAAGCTCAAGCCACTGCGGGCGGATTCCAGGACCTGTTGGGCCTGATCCAGCTTTTGTTGGGGGGCTGCTTCGGCTGCCACCAATTGGGCAAGTCGCTGGTATTCTTTTTCGGCCAGATTCAGTTGGCTCTGACGGACTTCCACTTCTGCGGCTGCCCGTTCTTTTTCGGCCAAGCGACTGCCGTTGGTCAATTGTTGAGCGCGCAGTTCAGCGGCTTGCCAAGCGGCTTGGGCAGATTGCAGATCTTCCGTGCGGGAGCCTGCTTTGAGGAGTGAAAGTTGGGCTGCGGCAGCGGCCGCTTGGGCCTGAACCTGTCGGTATTGGGCTTCGAGTTCATGGGCCTCTAAGCGCATCAGCACCTGATTGGGTTTGACGTTCTGGCCTTCTTGCACAAAGAGGGAGGTAACCCGGCCTCCGAGGCGTGAAGCCAGCTCAATCGGGGTGGATTCCAGCGTGCCCGAGGCGCTTAACGTGGCGGCGGGTGCTTTGGGCTGAAAATGTTGCCAACTGAACCAGCCGCCGCCTGCCAATAGCAGCAAGACCACAGGCATTAGCTGCTTTTTCATGACTGGGACTCAGGGGCCAGGCCTTGGATCAGGGTTTGAAGCGTGGCTTGGATTTCGGCCTCTTCTTGCCAAGCTAAATCAGGAAAGAGCAAGACGCGGGGAATAATCAGGCCCATCAGGGCTGAGAGAATCAGCCTGAGGGCGGTGCCAAAGGGCATTTCACGGATTTGGCCTCGGGCTTGAAAGCGCTTGAGTTG
>CAZRFI010000117.1:0-13754 GCA_964598905.1 uncultured Candidatus Sericytochromatia bacterium
GTTATTTCAAGCTCCCATTCTGTCCAAGAGACCGAATCAATGCACTTCTTGTAAAGAAACGTTTTCTCTTTGCCCTGTACCTTTCGCTTAAAGAAGAACTTTTCCTCAAACCATTCCAACTCACGTGGATTGCGCTCAAAATAGCCCCAGTCACACCACAGACGATCTGGAAGAGTGAAATAAGGGTACCCATCGTAAAAGCGCAGCAAAACAGGCTGCTCCTTGAGTGTCAGTCCTTCAAGAACTGCGTCCTCGATTATGTCCTGCAGGCGCGAGGCTTTCACCAATTCATCTAAAAATGATTGTAGTGCCCGCTTTTGTGCCAGGCTGGCAGCCAGCTCAGGGTCTTTAACATCATCCAGCGGTGGCAAGCCAGGGTATGGCTCCTCGTCCTTTGTCACCAGTGAGATTGAAGGGAATTTATCCGCCCCAACCAGATAGGCCTGCTGCGTATGCACCATGATTTTGCCGATTGAAGGCTTAACCACGGGTTTCCAGTTCTTTCTGTCTATCGTTTGGCCAAAATCATCGTACCGCTGACCCCAGGGCACGCGGCGGCAGTCTTCGTCAAAGAGCTCGGTCTTGTAACACTTGCGGTATTGAATCAACTCCTCTTGAAACTTGCTGTAACCGGTTGGCGGGGGAATGATCTCGCGTGACTGGGGGGCTTGAACCTGGACCAATGCTGCAAGCTCTTTCGTAATGCTCATGCAACCTCCTGAGTTTCAGGCAAGGGTTCAACTCTCAGCCAGCCCAGCTTGGCAGCCGCGAGAAAGACCCATTGGGTGATGTGCTGGTCACCAATGTGGGCAACGTGATTGCGCGTGCCCAGCGTGACGGCTTGCAGCAGCTGCAGCGAAAGACCGAAGAGATCTGCGTCTTTCAGTGGAACCAGGCTGGAATGATAGATCCCCTTCTGATTGCCAGAATCGTCTATTGATGGCTCGCCGTGCAGACTTGCAATGCGGGTGACAAAATCTGAACAAGTGGCCAAGCCATTGCCCCATTTTGAGCGATGCCACTCGCTGACGGTTACATCGTGCAGCGTGCCGCCCACATTCCAGCCCTTGGTCAGGTTGATGGTTTGCGGCAGATTCATTGTTTTGCGAAGATTTTTCATGGCAGATACCTCAATTTAATTTTGCTGGATCAGTAATTGGCCTTAATTGCCCTGCGGATCTTATGTTCATCAAAGGGCGGGAAGAGGAATCGCAGCAGATAGCCCAAGGCATCAGAAATATGGGTTAAAAGTTTGTCGGTTTTGTCTATTTGGCCCTCTTTCTTGAGGTCTGGCCTAACCTTGCGCATGTCCTGAATCAGACGTTTGCAGCGCTTGGGATCGATGTACAGACGCGGGGCCCCGATCGTTGGGCGCAGGAGAGCGTTCACGGCATTTGTTCTCTCGATAATCAGGGGGTTTGATGTGATGCTGGGGATCACCAGGCGTTTGCGGAACACTCGGCCCAGAATGTCTTTTGCGACCTGGTACTCGGAGACTGTCTGGCCATGGCCACCGCTGGCGTCGCCGTAAAAATGCAATTCGCCTTTGTGGTTGCCGAATTTATGGCCGTCGCACTCTCTCTCAAGAAATGCCTCACACAGGCCCGCCGTGTCGCCGTTTGGGAGTACGAATTCGTCCAAGACCTGAACATCCCAATCCCCTTGGCCATTGTCAAAGAGCTGGCAAACGGCTGCCTCCAAGGGGCTGGTGCTCAGGATATTAAAATCTGATGTGAGATATAGGGGCCTGTACGGGTCATAATCATACTTTTTGACGTTGTTGACCCCATCGCGATATGCCCGGTACACCCTGCCTGACTGGTCAATAACAATGCGAGCAAATACCTCTTGCAGAGCCTTGAGAGGGTCAATGGTGCGCAGCAGAGGCAGCAGGTAGTCTTGCCAATCGAGGTGTCGGGCTTCGGTGGAGCTTTGGAAGGTGATACGGTAGAGCTTTTGGGCTTCCGGATCGACCTGGTTGAATTCTTCGTAAGTCCAGTTATCGCCTGGCAGATCTGGGATTCCAACAACCATGCCCTGCAGCTTTTTGCTTTTCTTGCAGCGAAGGCGGCGCTTCATCTCTTGAAAAGCGGCCGGCACAGTATCCGCAATTTCATCAATGCCAAACCAGCCGATGTTCACCCCGCGAATGCGCTTCCAACCTGTGAGCGTGCGGGTCAGGACGTGAGCCACTTTGCCCACACCGATTTTGATCGAGATGGTGTTTTTATAACCGCCCTTGAATTTACTGCTGGCCTTCCAGGCCTTTGGTGGCTTGCTGTTGATCACGTATTCCAAGCCACTTTCGTCGAGCAGCTCATAGAAATGCGGAAGGGTTGATTGAGCCAGCTGAGTGAACGTATTAGCAGCAAGGAGCCCGGTTGTCTCCCAATTGGTCATGATCCGCCGAAGTGCATAGCGGGCCAAAATATAACTCTTGCCGGTACCTACTCCTGCGCACAGCCAGTGATACCGATACGGTGAATTGAGAAAGAGCCAGACCTGCAGGCTGATTTCGTCTTTGATCGTGGCCGTGGTGGCGACATCGATCTTTTTGGCCAATTTGGGAAAGAGCTTTGCATTGTCTTTGCGGCCCTCAGTAAGGGCATAGGCCAGGCCGTCAAAATCGTCAGCTTTGCCAAGATGGCCGTCGCCACCGGTCCATACGTGAGGATCTTGATTGGGCAGGGCCCTTTCGAGGATATGCCAGAGTGCTTTGCCGCCTTTGCTCTGCAGGAGCTCAGCTGCACTACTCGCCATCGCGGGTCTCAATAGCAGTGATCAGAAGCGTCATCAATTCAGGCGACAGCTCACCCAGACCAGGAATGTAGACGTTTTGCTCAAAGCGAACGGTCGTTATTTCGTCGTCGTCGTCGCGATCTTTTTCATAGGCGCCCAGCAGACGATTGCGGTTGACCATCAGGCCATCAATCGTTTTTATGAACTCAGGATCCCCGGCTTGAGTCCATTTGAGTAGACTGGTTGTGTCCACAGATCCCTTGGCAGTTTCGCCGGTGACAGTCGTTTCCTTCTCCATTTCACCCACGCTGCGCAGCCAGCCGTCCCAGGCTTCACGGATCAGCATGTCATAACGCGCCAATTCCTCAGCAATGTGGGTCTGCATTTTGAAGTCTGTACGCTGCTTGATGATGCGCCTACGCGCTTTGGTGAAAATACGCCTGGCAGTTTCATAATTGACACCCGTTTTTTTTTCGATGTCTCGCCAGCTGTTGCCCATCAGTCGAAGATCGCTGATTCTCTGCTCCTGTTCAGTTGAGTCAAGCGATTCAGCGTCTGTCTTCTCACGCGGGGGCATGTCACACCGTTACTGCGCAGGGCTTGCTTCAAATTGAAGCCCAATGCTGTTTTGCTGCCTGTTTTTGCGTGTGTGACAATCCTGCTTTGAGCCGTTATTGTTGACCATGACTTGATTCTATATCGTCCCCAAGCGGCTCTATTTCTGGATCAGGCGGTATCTTCAGGCCTCTGCGCTGGATGTCGTTGAATTCGCCTTGCAGGTAGCTATCTAAAATCTCTGCAACGCGATCACTGAGTTCGAGATTGTTGGCACCAGCATCAAGCTCAAGGGCGAAGAGTAATTCCGGGTGCTCAGTCAAATCAACCTGAGGGGTGTGATGGACTTGGCGCCGAAGCAATTCTTTGGCCACAAAATCCCAATTGAGAAGAAGCCAGGTGCGAAAGTTTTGCCAGACTGTTAAACGCACGGCTTTCTTTGTGATCTTCTGATGGCAACAGGGGCACTTGGGCTGCGCCAGTGGCTTATACTTTTTTCGATATCGGAAACCGGGAAATTCAAGCTGGTCCATTATTACCTACAATAATCAGCACTATTGCATGTGTAGTCAGAGCTGAAACCTTTGCTACGATTACGTCAATGACCTGCGACACTTTTGGCGTCGACTGTGCTGACGGTGGAATGCGGGTTTCAGCCCTGGATTGCTTAATCAAAATTTAAACAGGCTTCTTTACTTCTTGCTCGCGCTGCAGGGCAATCTCTTTGCGGAAATACACAAGGCTGCGACCGAAGAGACTGAAGCTCAGCTTTTCGCCAAAGCGGTTGTAGAACGACTCTGAGAGGGTTGGGTGACACTCACAAGGCATGGCGATATTGCTTGTGTTGGAGTGTTGAACCAAAGCGATCTGTTCGCGCGTAAATTGCTTGGGGAAACAAGAAAACTCATGCCAGATCGGCAAAACAAAAATGAAGGTTTGGTCCAGGCAAAAGCGGCACTTGTAAGACTTTGGGGACTGTGACGCTTCGCGCTGGGCCTGGGCCTGTTTTGTTTTGTGCTCCCATCTTGCTGCCAGCCAGGCTATTTGCTCGGATGGAGACATGGCCTGCACTTCCTCAAAGTCCATCAAGGCGGCATCAGCTGGCTTGAATCGTTTGGGTTTGGCCTGGGCAACAACGGTGGGTATGTGTTCGGAGATGTGGCTGAGTGTCATGCAGCGGCCTCCGTGGAGCAAGTGTTCAAATTGGACACTTGCCTTTCAAGAAATTCCTGTTGCATCTCAGGTGGGAGCTTTGCCAGAATTTCAGCTCTCTCCCCTGGGGGCATTTTTGCCAATACAGCGGCCCTGAACTCTGGCAAGAATTTCATCAACGTTGAGACCTTGCTCAAGGTCATTGGGTTGTTCTCACGGTGTTTGCGGTCACGCTCCTCCAAGAAGGCCTGTTTTTCTGCTGGGCTGAGTGCAGCAAAGACAGCCCTTTGGGCGTCCATTTTGGCGCGGATTTCACGCTCTTCCTCTCGCTGGGCGTCTCGTTGCGCTCGAAGGCGGGCTGCTTGTTCTTCGGCGGATTTACGCCTGGCAATTTCAGCTTGGTGGTCTTGCCAGGTCTTGGGGGCGGGTAAAATGTTTTTGAGCGCAGATTGAAAAATGGCGACGGCGTTGTGTGGATTGCGACATGGTAGCCAATCCAGCTGATTGCGACAGGCCGTGGGGCCATACTGCTGCAAGAGTTTTTGCGCCTGGTTTCTGCTCAGGGGGGATCCGTTGGGAGAATCCAGGGCCATCATTTCTGCGATGAGGGAATCTTGGTTTTTGGGAGAGGGATCCCTTGGGGGTGGATCCGGTTCTTCAAAAAATTCTTCTCGCGCGCGCGTCGACGTCGTCTTTGTAGAAGTCTTTGTAGAAGTCTCTGGGAAGTCTCTGGTATAGGTCGGTTCATTTTGAACCGGGGGTCGTTCATTTTGAACCGGGGGTCGTTCATTTTGAACCGGGGGGGTGTTCATTTTGACCACCGCTTTCAATCGATCATAATCAATCCGGTACCACTGGGTGAGGTCGTAGGATTTCTTGTTGAAATTGGCCACAATCAAAATCCGCAGTTCTTGCAGTTGGGCGATCAGGCGTTTTAAGGTGGATCGAGAACCCAAAAAGGGCATCAGCTCTCTCCACTCTTCAATCGTGTTGTAAACCCAGAATTGGCCCTCTCTGAAGCTGTCCTGGTAGCGATTGCCATGGATCTTTTTCTGCTCACACCAATAGTGGAGCTGCTGTAGAAAGACGGCTGCGTTTAAGCCCAATGCGGTGGCCAGCGTGGGTGATATCGCTATTGGTGGTTCGTCGTATAAGAGAGTCACGATCTGCCCCCCTATGCCCAGCTTGGGCGCTGGCTTGTTTGTGCCAGACTGCGTTGAATTTCGCGCTGCAGCTGCCGCACTTGGGCAGATCTGTCCTGTCGCCAGGCGCGAAAATCTGCCCAGATTGTGTTTTGCTCTTTTTCTGCCCGGAGCTGGGCCGCGATCTTGAGAACCTTTTTGTATACGTTTGCCATAATCCTTACCTCGGATGGTTGTTTTAATCGTCGAAGCCCGAAGGCCGGGGAGGGCCGTCGCCCCCCCCTAATCCGAGGTACCAGCCGTGGTAGACTGATTTTTCCGCAGTCTGTGTTCCCTGCCCCTGGTTAAAAAGGGATTGAAACGGTAGACTGATCTTGCTAGTTTGGGGTACTACCACGTTTTGTTGGTACCTCTTTTTTTTTGCCTGCTGCCTCGGGGCTGGCCACAGTGGGGCTTCTATGACCAGGCCGAAAGCAGAAAACAAAACCCGCCAGGTTTTGGCCTGACGGGGGTGACAGTTGTGATGCTTACATCTCCTTTGTTTTTGATGTGCGGTGGCCCGCAAGGGCGGCACACATTTTGAAGGTGTGGGTACGTATGCCGCCTTTGTGGGCCACAGGCTGACCGGCCTGTGAGCGGGCCGGAGGCCTCCGGCGGGGCTCGCATTTTCCAGTAACCGAGCAAACCTTAGGCAACTGGGTTGCCTAAGAGCCTGGGAATGGGACATGAACCCACTCGCCGACGTCCGCCGCGAATGCCAACGCCTCTTTGCATGTGAGCGCTCACCTTGCAAAGCAACGATTTATCGGTCCCAGGCAGTGCCCCGGCTGGACTCGAACCAGCAACCTTCTGCGCGCCCCGATCCGCTCAGGTGAGACGTGCTCGCAGCGCTCTGCCATTGAGCTACGAGGGCAAGAAAAAGCCCCGCCATTGCTGGCCGGGCCTGAATTGAATAGTGAGCGGAAGCAGAACTGAATCAGGGTGATTCGTTCACTGCGTTTAACCGCAGCAGGGAGAGCAGGCAACGGTAAAACCTGCCCTCGCTGGTGGGGTCAATGAAAAAGCCCCCGAAGGGGCTTGCTCTGTGGTTTGCTTAAGGCTTCTTTCGCGCCTTTCGCTCTTTGGCCCGCCTCACAACCATCACCGGAAGCTCATAAATGCTGAAAATGAGTTCTTCTAATATTTTGACACCATCTTCAAGTTCATCACGATCCGGTGAAATCATTGCATGAGCAGCCTCATTCCCAAGGATCCTGAGCATATCGACGGCTTGATGTTGGCCAGCTGTAATAGAACCGTTCCCAGCAAGCTCTTTTATTTTCTCGTCCAGGTTTTGAGCCCTGGCCCCTCTCTCAACACAAATCCATTCTATGCAGGAGCGGATCCCCATTGCGCAAATCGTGCGGATATCTCGATTAAAGGCCTCAATAGTATTGAAATAACCGTATTTAAGAACAGCTATACCATCGTCTGCAAAAACTTCATATTCTCTCGGTTCTCTCCAGTTGAATTGCCTCTCGGGGAAAATCTGGATGCCCTGGCCGTCGACTTCCAAAGAGAGTACAAAATCTTTCCCGCAGTTTTGGCATTGCCAGATTCTTACCAGTGCAGTGGGGATGTTTTTAATCACTTCCCCTATCGTGTGGTAAGGAGTCCCCACCGCCGCGATATTTTCATAAAGCAGCTTTCTTCTGCAATGATTGCAAAACAGTTCCGCCGGTTCCTTGCGAGCCCCAGCTCGGATATCAAATCTTGACATGTCGTCCTCCAGAACATGGATTTTAAGTCCATTGTCTGACTGGGAGGGATGAAAGGTCTGTGACCAGGCCTTTTGAAATTCAGCGTTATTCATTGGGGGCCTTTTTTCTAGCGTCACCTGGTTTTAATCCTTCTTCAAAATATTTAAAATAGCTATCGGTAATCACTTCGAGGGCTGATGGTTTAGGCCCTGTCGGCTTCTGAGAACAGCCGTATTCCAGGTTGACTTGTTCCGGTGCGGGTCTCTGGATTACCGACGCGAAAGAAAATCACCCACATCCGTAACCAACGCAATTAATACAAAAGCCAAAATTAACCACATGTATTCGGGCATATTAAAATCTCCTTTTGTGACAATTTCGCTACGCCTATTTGATTTCAGCCGCTTTAATGGGTACAATGAGCGAAAAATTAGGATGGTGCTGACTATGAGGAAAATGCTGGCTGTGTCGATATTGTCCGCTGCAATAAGTGCTTTGGTGTCAACTTCATTAGCAAAAGCCAATGGTCGTGAATTTTTACAAATAAAAAATGCAGTTCATAATCATGTTGCCATTTTAGGGAAGAACCCAGACACACTACCAGTTCCTCTTCTTCCAAAAGACTGGAAGCTGATGCAGGTTATTTCGGAAGATGCATCAACCTATCACTATTCTCTTTGGTTTCAAGATGAAGCTGGGAATGTCTACAGGATGGAAAGTCGCTTAAAAGACGAAAGTATGGGGGTTTCGCCCAAGGTATTTAGGATACCTGCTTTATTTTAATAACCCCGAAGGGTTCCCTCGGCTACTATGCCCCATTCACCGAGGGTTATATGCCAGGGCCTGTTAAGCCCTGGGGTTGTCAATGTTCACTCGCTGCACAAGCATCAGTCCCCAAAGCCTCGGATGTTCATCACGGAAGCCGATTCAGAACAGAAAGCTGCCCCAAAATAAACCCAATACCTAAAGCCGAAAACATTAAATTTCCGGCGGTAAAAAGAACCCAGGGATCCAGCAGGTTTACAGACACAAAAAATAACCTCAATTTTTATTGAGGCCACATGCTACGACTGGGGCCAGTAAGCCCTGATAGCTGAATAGGGGGAAGAGGCTTAAGGAGCTTTATGCAAGCTTTTGAGTTTGCCTTCAAGGTGAAGAATTTTAAACCAGGACCGAATGATCTCTTGAATCAGCTCAAGCCCCAGATCCACTTCATCTCGGCCAATTTGGTCAAAGGTTTTGAGTTCAACATGAGCAGCATCATTGCCCAGGTATTTTAGCTGCATCATGGCATCAACAAACCGCTGATGAACAGACGTTTTGTTGGGTAGATCCAAAATCCTATGGTGGAGGTCTTTACCCTCGGCTCCAACCTCGGCACAGATTTCTTCGAGCGTTCGGCGTATCATGATTGCTGAAGCCCTGTAGCAACCAGCTCCAAAGCATTTTAATGCTTCAGTTAAAAATTGTGTAACCAATGGCGGTAAACCCTCCGTTTCCATTTTAGGTTCTACATAAGGAAAAATCTCAAGCATTTCAATGAAAAGACTTTCCTTTCTCCTTATAGAGATGAGAAAAACAATTCCCCGGCACCCAGGGCAACGCCTGGTACTGTACACGTAGCCATACTCAAACTCAAATTTAGAACGGTACTCGTTGATATAGTCGTTTGGGCCGATATGTTCAAACACCGCTTTTTTCAAACAATGAGGGCAAGTACCTGAAAGATTCAGGTCCACGGCCTTGCTGTTTAACTCTATGAGACAAATTGCACTATATTCTTCGCGCATAATAATCTCCTGTAATTGCAGTTCATCCCTACTGGTGTGGGAAGTAGACTTCCAACAGGAGTCAATTATAGCAACGAAGCCGAAAAGCAGCCCAGTCCCCTATTCAGTTATCAAGGTTCACCGGCCACGCATGTGGCCTTTGCTGCTAAGTGCAGCATAGAAAGCCCTGAAGGCCCTCTATGCTATGCTCATCAACGATCACAGAGTTTTGATTGATAATTTGCGAAACTTCTGTCATGGAACTTAATTGGCATGGCATGTTTGAGGTTTTTAAAGTGATTGCACCCTTGGTCTCGGTCATAGGTGTTTTGCTTATTTGGAGAGATCAAAGGGCGTTTCAATCCGAACAGGCAACCATTAATGAAAAAGTTCAACACGATCTCCAAGAAAAAGAATATGAATTGAAATTCTTGGAGCAATTGACAGAGTATCGTTTTAAGCAATTCAAAGAACTGATCTCTATACTGGATGGAATGGTTGTTTATGGAAGCATTCAGACCCATAAAGAGCTTCAAAGCATCACAAACACCATGCTTGAAAGAGTGGAGATCCTGGCTGGCCTGGAGTTTTCCGTGACAGATGCTTGGAGTTTTGTTGCTTTCAAATTGCAGCAAATTTGGCTTGCCGCCGACAAAGCGGATCGGCCAAACAATTATGTTCAAGAAAAACAGTTCGAAATTATGTTTGACTTGAAGAATCTGAGACTTATTCTTCATGAATCGCTCCTGAATCTTTATGACAGCAACAAGATTCGCGAAGAGAATAAAAGGGCTTTGGCTCTGATGGACGAGGAGCGAAAAAAGCGCGGATACGCGCCATTATCCCTAATGGCTTTGCATCTAAAAAATAAAAAATTACAAGAGTCCAAGTCGCAAGATAATTTCCAATCAGAATAAGCTGCAGAAATTTATCCAAGGCATTGGTTGCCGCGCAAGGGTCTCTAAGAACTTCCACAAAAAATAGACCTCCATTATTGAGGCCACATGCTACGATAGGAATCCCCCAGGTTGGTCCCTGGCGGTTTGTTATCTGCCCTCAGCTTTCGAGCTGGGGGCTTTCACTTTTCCAATCCGCGTAGAGATAGAGATTGAAGTATTTGCCTAAAGCCATAAGCGTTTCAATGCTCGGCTTGTATACGCCCGACTCAATCTTTTTAATCGTAATCAGGGGTATACCAGAATTTTCCGAAAGCTCCTTTTGGGTGATTCCCTTTTCGGCTCTTAATGCCTTGAGAACTTCGGGGCTAAAAGGCTCATAACGCATTTGCTCACTCCAATGTTGCGAATAGCAACTGTGAGTCAGTTTAGCATTTTCTTTCAATCTCATCTTGTGACCTCTAAACTTGAGTATATTCAGATATACCTAACAAGTCAATAAAAACATAAAAAAATATCTTGACTTGGTATAGCAAGATATACTATAGTTATTTCAGGATAACAAAAACCCCGGCCTCACCAGCCAGAAAGAAGGACCAACATGCAGACACTGATCAAAGTCGCCCAGGTGACATCTGAGCGCTTTGGCAAATACCGCACCCAACTCAACCACTGCGACTGCCCAGACTACCAGCGCGGGGGCTCTTACAGCTCCCCCGATCACCGGGACTGTAAACACACCCTCAAGCTCCAAAGTGAGACTTCCCACTTCCGCACCCGACAGCTCAAACCCGGCGTTTGGATCTGCAATTGCATCGAATGGGATGAAAGTGGCGAAGGCAACCAAGGCACCTGCGTTCACACCAAAGCCCTGCAAGGCTGGAAACAAGCGCGTTTGCTGGCTGCTCGCTAAATTTTCTTGAGGTTCTACATTCATCAGCATACGATCTGAATAACAGACCCAGAAAAATAAATCAACCCCTGAGCCGCTTAAGTGCTCAAAAATACGGGGTTTTGCTTAACAAAAATTTACAAACGAGAGGTATACACCCATGGCGTTAAGACAAGTCCGATTTTTTCGGAACAAATACCGCAAACCACCCCAAAACCTGCGCCAGCTCAAGGCCCAAGCCGAAGAGCTGAACGTAACCTATCAGGCCCTTGCTGGGATGCCCAGCCTGTTAACCCCGACTTGGCGCTTTAACACGCTGGAGGCGTTGCGGGCCCGCTTTGGCCAAACCCCTGCTTTTGAAAATCTGGAGCAGACGATTGAGCGTCGCTTTGGATTGGACGGGCTCAAGCTCTTTCTGGCCGTTCGCACCATGGCCCAAGAGATCTACAGAATGGAGAGCCAGCAATGAGCACCCTTTATGAAATTCGCACTGAATACCGGGCTTTGATTGATGAAATGGATGCCCTTTTTATCAAGCTCGAAGCCGACTACATGGAAAAGCCAGAGGCCGCGGGCATCACTGAAGAGATGAACCAACTCAATGAGCGTATGGCGATCAATGTCGCTGATTTCGCAGAAAAAGCGGAGGCCTACGCCGCCGTCGTTCGTGAAAAAGAAGCACGGTCGGAGGCCCTGCTGCAAGAAGCGACTCGCATGACCCGTCTGGCAAAGGCAGAGCAGAACAAAGCCGATTACCTCAAGGCCCGCCTGGCTGAATCCCTCAAAGAGCAGGGTTATGAAAAGTTGGATTTGCCGCGCTTTTGCCTGAGTTTCCGCAGTTCCCAGGCTGTAGAAGTGCTCGATAAAGATTCCCTGCCAACTGGGTACCTGCGGATCAAAACCGTGAGCGAGCCCGACAAAACGGCCTTGAAAAATGCCCTCAAGCAGGGCGCTGTCATTCCTGGCGCTGCGCTGGTTGAGCGCAAAAGCCTGCAGATTAGATAGACCTGGCCCTTTGGCCAAACGTGAACCTTGACAATTGAATAGCCCCCTGGTGAAGGGAGTAGTAACCAGGGGGCAAGCCGAGAGGCTTACTGCGGGGGTTGGTTCTCTTTCTCTTTTGGCGGTGGTATTTGCTTGACGTTGCTATTTGAGCCCCGTATAAACAGGCCAACCAAAACTGATAGATCTGCGATGCCAATTGCCCCAGCCAGCCAAGGCTGGCCATAAAGGCCAAGAATCAAGCAGATAATCAGCCCGGTTGTGGCAATGCCATATCCAAAGTAAAGACCCAACCGATTCAGTTCCGTTTGCTCTTGTTCACACTTGAAAGTGTAAGCTACGCTGTCTTTGTCCATTTGGTGGCGATGAATCTGCTCTCTAACTGCCATGTCAAACACGGCTTTTGCCCCACCCTCAAAAGCTGAATTGTATTTTTCAAGAACTTCAGCAGGCGGAATAGGGCCGCTGTATATCATTTCTTGATACTGGTGAATCAGGGCTTTTGGGCTTGGCCCAGGGATCGGCGAGGCAAATGGCGCCGGGTCAGATGCGTCATCGGATTTTGCTGGAAGATTTTCAACAGGATCTTCAGCGTCGCTCATCGGCTTTGCTTATGGCTTTCCTCAGGTCACCGCCAATCGCATTCCAATCGCTGGCTATGGACTCTGAATCAGAAGAAGGTATTTTAAATTGATAGGAACGTTTAAAATAATCGCCTGTGATATTAAATGTGCCGCACATCCCATGCAATAATTCATTCCAATAATTATTGCAATCTTGAGGCTTAGCCTTGTTGTTGTTTGTAAACATGCTTCCTCCTTTTTAGCTGAACGTGCCCTCATTATAACCACAAAAGCAAACGAATATCTACCCTTTAAAGCGGGCTAAAAGTATGGCCCTGTATGCGTTTTGAGCCACAACACAGACAGCCTTCCAGATTGACAAAAACCCCCAAAGGGGTTCGCGAGAGCCTACTATGCCCCATTCGTCTCTCGCTGATTTTCAAGGTTCACCGGCCCTCGCGGGCGCGGTTACGATCACTCGCTCTTGGGCTTCTCTTCCCAGTCAGCAAAGAACAATACCCCCAAAGCCTTGCCCAACTGCTTCATTACAGCAAGAGTAGGGTTGGCCCCTCCGGTTTCGAGCTTTCGAATAGTCATGTGACTAACTTCGGCAAGTTCAGCCAATTCAATTTGGCTGAGATTCCGCGCTTTCCGAATCGCTCTTAATTCTTCAGGTGTGAACGGGGTCTTCTTGGGCTTCATGCCCTCTATTGTACCCAGCTCAGCATCAGGGGCTTGTGATATCGTAACCATGATGGATATTATAGTATCTATTTAATTTTAATGTCAACATCACAAAAAGATCTAGAATAGCTATTTACAGAAATAAATATAGTTACTATAATAACAATTATAAGATATTGAATTGAAAGGAAGCAACCGATGTTTGAAAAGACTTATGAGCAACGTGAGGAAGAAGACCTGGCAGAGATCGAGGCTGCCCTCAAGGAATTAAAAAGAGCCCAAACTAGCCCGGCCCCCGTGGCCAAGCCCTACCCAGACTGGATGCTCGAAAGCATTGCCCAGTTCAAGACCGCCCTCACCGGCGGCGCGCGTGCTGACAATGGCCGCTACTGCCTCTGCCGCGAGTTCGACAAGTGGGGGGAATGCCCCCACACCGATTACCTGATCAACCAAACCAAGGAGTATCAACATGTTTAAGCCCACCCCTGAGCAACTGACTGAAATTCTGGAGCTGCATAGAAAATGGCTGTCTGGCGAAAACGGCGGCGTCCGTGCAATCCTCGACGGTGCAAGCCTCGACGGAGCAAGCCTCGTCGGTGCAAGACTCGTCGGTGCAAGACT
>CAZRFI010000118.1:0-12117 GCA_964598905.1 uncultured Candidatus Sericytochromatia bacterium
CAATGGGGGAGAACCCCTGCCCAAAGAGGGCGAATACAGCCTGATCTTGAATGGGTTGGGGGAAGCCCAATGCCTGATCCAGACCCAATCGGTTGAAATCTTGCCCTTTGAGCAGGTCACAGCAGAATTTGCCGCCACAGAAGGAGAGGGCGATGGCTCGCTCGAATATTGGCGCAGGGCCCATATCTCCTTTTTTGAAAGGGAACTCAAGGGTACAGGAATTGCCTTTGAGCCACAGATGCCGGTGGTCTGTGAAGTGTTTAAACGGGTGTATTAGTAGTATCCACCCGAGGTGTCGGGGGGCTGGCTCAAAAAGACCCCACCCACAGCCAGGCCACAGAGCAAGATGCTCAGCAGCAGCGGCAAACCGCGTTTAAGCCAGAGGGGTTTGGCTGCGAGCCACTGACTGTTTGAGAGCAGGGGAGTGAGCAGGGCGGGCACCAAGAGCAATACTGCAGGTGACAGATCGGCAAAGAAGTGGCCCCCACTGGCAAGCATAGCCAATCCCAGCAGGGGAACACTCCATACGCCTTGCCAATGTTCACGCTTTTGCAATAGGCCCAAGAGAAACACCTGCGCCAGCAGTCCAGCCAAGATCAGGGCCTGTTGGCTCAAGACCACACTGTGTCCCAGCATCAGCAGGGCACCCAGGGCCGCAGCCACACCTGTACCTGTCAGAATTTGCCAGACACTGCCATCTGACTCGGCTTGATAATCCAGTCCAGCCCAAAGGGCTGTTGAGAGCAGGGCCAATCCCACTGTCCAGAGCAGCCAAGGCATTGGGCCTACACTTTCACGCAGCGGGCTTAACACCAGCGCTTGGCTCAGGCCACTCAAACCCAAATACAGGGCAACGCTTAACCAACGGGGAGGCGCTTTTGCGGCCTGAAATCCGCCCCAAATCGCGCACAAAGGCAAGAGGTAAAAAATCCACATGGTGCTGTCCACGGGCGGAAAGGGAGGGGCCCAGATTTCAAATAAACGGCCAAACCCCAGCGCAAAACCCAGGGTCAGCGCCGGAGGAATCAACCATTGGGGGTATTTCTCGCCCCGTTGCCCCAAAAGCAAAGGCAGCCCCAGCAGCAGCCCTCCGCCGAACAGGGCGAAGAGCAGCGAATAAATCAGGGACTGCACAATTGCCATGGTGTTGGTTTCTGGCTATTTTACTTCTTGACGCCTTCAAAGCTCAAGATCAGCGTCACATCGTCGCTCAGGCCACCCTCTTTGATATAGGTGGTAATGCCCCATTGGCTGCGTTTGATCGTGAAACTGGCTTCGCCACCCATCCGGAATTCGCCTTGCATGCCTTTGCCTTGGCCCGTTTTGTGAAAGGTAAAACTGACGGGTTTGCTGACGCCGTGCATGGTCAAGGTGCCGCTGACTTTATAGGCATTGGCTCCCGCTTTTTCGACCTTGCTGCTTTTAAAGCTCAAGGTGGGGAATTGTTTGGCATTAAAGAAGTCGGGGCTGCGCAGGTGGTCATCGCGTTTGGGGGTGTTGGTATCTACACTTGCAGTTTCTGCTTTGAGTTCAACTTTGCTATTGGCGGGATTTTTTTCATCGACGACCACAGTACCGCTGAATTTATTAAATCGGCCATATTGATAGCCCAAACCGAGGTGCTTGATTTTAAACAAGAGGTGGGAGTGAATGGGATCGATTTCATATTTATCTGCAGCCAGAGCAGGCATGGTTGCGATCAGGCCGAAGGCCAAACCTGCAGCAAAGAGTGATTTGAGTGATTTCATGAAGTGACATCCTTAAATGTTTTAAGTTTATATCTTTCAATATTAAATTATTAACCCTCAAATTGACAAGTTTTTTTTTCAAAGTCGTTTAGAGCACTTTGAGCAAATTGGCGTAGACCCAGTCAGCAACAAGATTGTGGGGCAATACGCCCCAAGCATAAATATACGCCATGGCGATCAAACCCAGGCTGGCTATTTTAAATGCACGGGTTTTGATCATTTCGTCATAGCCAATCACCAGTGCAAACGGTGCCAAGGGCAACATATAGCGGCTGAGATCTTCGTGAAAGACAAAGAGGTTAAAAAGGTAAAAGACTGCGCCATAGGTAAAAAAGAGTGGAAAACGCCAGAGCATGAGTACACCCAGCCCATAGAGCAGGTAGATGCCCAGATACAGTTCTGCGGCGTGGGCATTGCCACTGCCTGCGTAATTAAAAAAGATGTCCAGGGGGCGGCTGTGAATCAGCTTGTTGTTCCAGCTGAAATAGGCCATAAAATCGCCGTATTGAAAGTGATAAAAGGTAAATGTGGCCAAAAGTGGCAGGCCAATCAAAGCCAAAAGTGGAATCTGTTTCCAGGCTTTGTCGCGGATCAACATAATCAGGTAAACGAGCCCGAGCAAAATGCCTGTGATGCGGGTGATGCCAGCCAAACCTGCCAACAAAAAAGCCCAGGTGTATTGCTTGCGCAAATAAAACAGCATCGAAAGGCAGATCAAAAACAGAAAGGGGGCTTCGGTCGCGCCCACACTGTGATAGATCAGCCAACGAGCGGGCAAAAACAGCGAAATCAGCGCCGACCAAAAGGGGTTGGCGACGGCGCCGCTTTCACGCAGCAATTGGTAAAAGGTCAACGTTGCCAGCACCGCAAAGAGCACGGTCGTAAAGAGCATGGCCACCGGGTAGGTCATAAACGAAAAAAGTTTGATCGCCAATGGGTAAAAGGGCAAATGACAGGCAAAATAGGCCGGGGTGGTTTTGTAGGGCACAAAAGGGTGATCGGCGGGAATCTGGTAGAGGGTCTTGGCCACGTAAATATAATTGGGGCCGTCCCAAAAACGGGTCAAAACTGTGGCGTCTTTAAACAAAAACGGCAGATAGAGCAAAAGGGCCGAGAGTACGGCGGCAATTCCCAGCAAGATCAGATGATAGCGGGGAAGGTTAAATTTCTTGAGGGTTTGCTGCAGTCCAGACATGATTCAAACTTTCTTTTATAGGCTCATGCTGTCAGGATACAAGATTCTGAACGGGAATTGAACAGCTGAAAGATCATAAGAATATCACAAAGCTCTCAATATATTAATTGATATTAATTATTTAATATGTTAGAATCTTATTCATAACTGCTAAGCACCTACTCCTTAAATTACCTGAACTTGTCAAATATTCTCAATGACCCCTTGGTCCGGGAACTCCCTCCCGGACTTTTTCTTTTGTTTTTTGTTTGCATTTTTGCAATAGCAAGGCCTGAACACCTCAGAATGCCGAACAGAGGCAGGACAAAAGGGGCAGCAATGGAGCTGCCCCTTTTCTGCTTGTTTCTTGTTTCTGGCGAAAGCCAGCAGCGATTAGTGGCCCGATAACCGGCTATCCAAGCTTCTCATGCTTTGTATTTGTTCGGGCTGTAGCGTTTGCAAGTCCTTAAATTGGTCTGCATCTAAATGCTGAAAGGCCCGCAAGGGTGCTGCATCCCACTCCAGAACGCCCAAGGCTTCGTTGGATAAACCAGTTAAGGCCTGTAAGGCCTGCAATTCTTTCACAGACAATTTTTGCATGGCCTGCTGTGTCTGTGGCGGAATCTTATTCATCGTGAGAAAATCTTCGCCCGAGATGGCGGGTTTATCTGGGTTTTCAGGTTTAGGTGGGATATCGATAAAGGCCCTGGAAGGTGCAGGGATTTTTCTATACGCCTCTAATTGGTCTTTATCCAGCGAGGCCAGTATTTTGATCTGTTGGGGATTTAAATTTTGAGCAATTGCGAGCAGTTCCTTGTTTTGGGCCACCTTCAAAAGGGCTGGGCCCTGAGTGCCCACGGCATCCACTTGGGCGAGTTGCCGGCTGTCCAAGGCCTGCAAGGCAGATAAATCTGATGCGCTCAGACTTTCAAGTGGGGCAACTTTGTTGTGCAGATTTTCTAGCGAAAAGGTCTCTGTCGATCCTTTTGCAAGGGATTGGACTTTGGCGATATAAGCGGGTTTATGGCCATTAAGATCCTTGCTTGTGGCTTCAAAATACTGAGGTTGACCTTCGTCGCCTTGCACAAAGATCACTCTTTCCCCACCTTTTTCTGCCTTATTCACGGCATTTTGCAAATCATGGCGCTCTTCATCGGTATCTATTGCATCACCCACAATATGCACAAATCTGTCTTGGTGATTGTCGCGGTCATTGATTTTGGGATTGATAAAAAATTCGGTCTCTTTGATCGGGAGCGCTGGCATGGGGTTTACCCCGCTGAGTGTGGCCAAACGACTGAGTAAACTTGTGCCTTTGTTTCCGCCCCCTTGGTTGGACTCGGCTTGGTTCAGGGATTGTTTTTGTTTGCCAGCAAAGGCTTGGGCATTGGCAGGCGGAGCTGAGGTCGCTTGGCTCTGGGCTTCTGGCTTTGTGCCCCCTCCCGATACTTGGCTTCTGTCTTGGATCACAAACTGATTTTGTTCAATTCTCATGGTTTGGAACTCCTGCTTTTATTTGTTTTGAATGGACCCGATTTATTACACCCAGCCATTTAACTCTTCAGTATTATTATAACAAAATTTGTTAAGTAAATTGCAAGCGCTTTTTTCTGCGTTTATGGGTTTATTGTGGGAGTTAATCGGAAAGCTGAAGACTATTATTGAAGCATATAGACATGCAAACCCAGTTTGTAAAAGGGTTTTGACGTTATCTGAAAGCCGCCAAAAGCAGGAAAGAAATTTTAACTTTATTTGTTATGCTTAACAGGCAACTTTTGCCACAATTTCACCGACCGCTCTCAGTTCGGATTAGAATACAGTATGTCTGAACTCCCATTGACCGAAGAACAACGCGCAGTCGTCAACCACAACCAAGGCCCAGCCTTGGTCTTTGCCGTGGCTGGGGCCGGCAAAACCACAGCCATGGTTCACCGCATCGAACGTTTGGTGCGCGAGCAAATTTTTCCTGCCTCTGCGATTTTGGCAACGTCGTTTAGCCGGGCCACGGTGGCTGATTTGCGCAATGCGCTCAAAGCGTGGCCTGCCTGCCGCGGGGTCAATACGGCCACCTTACATGCGGTCGGTTATCGGGTCGTACAAAAAGCCGTGCGCGAGGGGCTGATCGACGATCTGCGCCTGCAAGAAGACCAAAACAATCAGGCGGGCAATAACGCGAATAACCCCGAGCGTCTGCTTTTGCACCGCACTTTGGCACGGGCCCGGCAGGAACGGCTGGATGTGCCCGCCCACTTTGATGAAACCGATTTCCTCAGTTTTGTTGGCCTGTGTAAAGGCAATTTTCGCTATCCGGGGGTCTTTCCCAAGGGCCTGCCTGATGCCGCCCGCGCCTTATTAACCGAGGCCGAAGCCCCTGGCGATTGGCCGGTTTACCTTGATCTCTTTGCGCTCTTTGAGAAGGTCCGGCAAGAGATGGGAATATTGACCTTTGACGATATGTTGCTGACGGCCTGGGAGCTGATGCACAAATTCCCGGAGTTGCTGAATAGCGTCCAGAACCGCTATCAGGCTGTACTCGTGGATGAATTTCAAGATATTAACCATGTTCAAAGTGAATTGCTCGATTTGCTGGTGGCACCCCACCGCAATTATATGGCGATTGGGGACGATGACCAGACCATTTATGAATGGCGTGGGGCCAATCCGCGTTTTATTCTGGAATTCAGCCAGCGCTATCAGGCACACAAATACCTGCTGCGGGATAATTTTCGCTCCCGCGCTTCGCATTTGGCTCTGGCCAATGCCGTGATTTGTCACAACAGCAAACGCGAGCCCAAAGCGCTGCAATTGACCCAGGGTTTTTCGGGGCTGACCCGCATCCACCGCAGTGAAGATGCTGAGGGTTTGGCCAAAGCCCTGGTGGCTGAGTTGAGCGCCGCCCAGGCGCGGGGCTATCGTTTGAGTCAAATGTCTGTTCTGTTGCGGATTTACGCCCAAACAGCCTTTATCGAACAGGCCCTCAACGAAGCCCGTATTCCCTATCGCATCGACGGTTCGGTGCCCTTTTTTCAACGAGCCGAGGTTCAGGTCTTGCTGGCCTATTTGCGCCTGGCGCGGCAAGAATTAAAGATCCAGGCGGGCGCTTCGCTCACGCCGGCAGAAATGCGCACCCTGGCCCAGGACCTCAAATTGGTGGTCAATCGCCCATTGCGTTATATCTCGGCTTTTCAAAATGAAGACTTGCTCAAAGGCATCACTTCTGGCCTCTCCTTGAGCACGGTCCTGCACACCGTCGCAGCAGGGGTTGAGCGGGTGTATATTGCGCGCAACCTCGAAAAACTGGCGGATTTAATCACCTGGCTCGGTATACAGATTCAAATTGACCCTGCAGACAGTGTTTTGAGCGCTTTGGAACAACGGCTGGACTATTGTGCTTGGCTGCGCAAGAGCAGCGGTTTTCCCGAGAATGGTGAAGCCAAAGCCGCCACCGTCGAAGCCCTGCTGGACTATGCCCGTGGCAAAGGTTCCGTGGCAGAGTTTTTAAATTATTTAAACGACCTGGCCCAGGACTCAGAAATTCAAAGCCGTGAAACCCTTGTTCTGACTACGATCTACCGCGCCAAAGGGCTGGAGTGGGAAGTCGTTTTTGTGCCCCATTGCAATCAGGGATTTTTGCCCTATGGTCGGGGGGAGTCGCGCTTGGAAGAAGAGCGCCGGCTCTTTTATGTGGCCGTGACCCGGCCCCGCGAAGAATTGCACCTGCTAATTATGAACTCTTCCCCGGTTTCGCGTTTTTTGCGTGAAGCGGGCTATCACGAGACGCTGGAAGGGGTCCAAGCTGTGCGTCAGGCTCTTTCGCAAGCCCCCCAAGATTGGAAAACCTCGGATGTGCTCTCCTTGGCCCGCCATGCTTCGCGGCTGCATTTTGAAAGGTATTTATTGCATTGGTGGGAGGGGCCTGAAAAACGCGAAATGGCAGCTCAGAAAATAGCCAGTCTCTTTCATGCCGCAGGAGAAATGGCTCTTTTGGGGCCTCTGTCGCTTGATGGCAGCCAATTAAAACGTTGGCAAGGTGCCATATCGCTGCCTTTGCAGCCCGAACTCTTTGCCGATCTGCGTGAGCACGCACCAGAATTGTCTCAGACAGCGCCCCATTCCACCGCCACAAAACAAGTGATCAGTGAAGGCTTCAAAGTGGGTATGCGTGTGCGCAATCCCCAATACGGAGAAGGTGAAATTATTCATTTGGAGCCCAATCTCAAATTGGGCCTGATGTTGGAGGTGGAGTTTGAACAGGTGGGACGCAAGCGGCTGCTCTCGCGCTATGCCGATTTGCAAAGGGTCTGAGCGTTGTTTATGTCGTTTGTAATTTAACTTAAAATAAGTTTACAAAAATTAACAAATGGGAATAAGCCTGTATTAACCCGTTTCGAGGGCTGTACAGGGAGTCGAAATCATGACCCGAATCAAACGACAGCAAAGTGGCTTTACCCTTGTTGAGTTGATGGTGGTCATTATCATCATCGGGATCTTGGTTGCCGTTGCCATGCCTCAGTTCGCTGCGGCCCAGGATCGGGCCCGTATTGCCGCTCTCAAGTCCAATGCCCATGTCTTGCAGGTCATGGCCGAGACTTTTTATGTCGATAATCAGCGCTATCCTGCCCTGATCACAGATTTCACTGAATTGGATACCTATAAAGTGCTTCAAAACCCATTTAGCGGATTACAAGGTGTGGCAGATGCTTCGGGTCAAGGCGCTTGGCGCACCAATAACGATGGGGATGCCACGGCTTCTGACAGCGACTTGGGCAGCAGCTATGCCGATCGCGCCATTTCACAGGGCTTGGTGATCTACGTTGGTCTGGATAGCACAGGCAATGCCACAACCCGATTTCTGGGCAATGGCCAACAGGGAAGTGAACCCACAATGTCTTATCTGATTTATGTCTGTGACCGCTCTGGTTTACCTGTAAAGGGAATGCTCCTCAATGTTGGTCCCATTCCCTCTACTGCTGCTGCGAATTTACAGCGGGGTCACAGCTCTTAATTTCAACGGGGGTTTAAACTTGGACTAAATTTTTTGCTAGGCAAGAAAGAATGGGGCCTGAAATAGGCATAATAGATGAAGTCAAATGCAAACATCCCAAAGGAATTTCTATGGACTTCAAGCCCCTGGGCCCCTCCTCACTCAGTTCAGCCCCCGCCCCTCTGACGGGCCCGCCCAAATCAGCGCCTGTTAATGGGTCTGCACCGATTCAAACCCCTGCTTCGGCAAGCAAAGTAACAGCGCGCGATCAAATCCAGCAGGCAGCGGTGCCCCCAGGACAGGCTGTAAACTCACTGGCCTTTGTTGAAGACACTTCAGCGAAGGCCCCCCCCACCCGCGAAGACCTGGCCTGGTTTGACGCCATGGATACCAAAATTAATCGCATGGGTTACCAACCCAACGCCTCTGAGGCATTGCGTTTCAATGAGATCGAAAGTTATTTGGCTGCGTCAGATGACGCAGCAACCACTGGGCCCCCTTCACGGGCAGAGGTGAATTGGACGTTGGAGTTGGAAGACATGGTCAACAGGGGTTACGAACCCAATGCAGAAGAATTAAAACACTATCAGCAAATTGCAGTTAGACTCTTTATTGCAGACCAAACCCCCAGTATTCCGGATTATAAGACTGTCAGCCCTGAAGAATTAGCCTGGGCCAAAAACTTAGAAGAGAAGATTACCCATCCCCCATATGGGATCAAATACGAAGCCAGCACTGAAGAAAAAGAAAAATATCAAGACATCTACAACCGCTTCCAAGCTGAAAAAGCCGAACAAAAACAACAGACTCCCCCCAGTCCTGAAGATCTGAAGTGGGCTCAGGATCTGGCCGATGAAATTACCAAAAAAGGCCACAAAGCCACCCCAGAAGAAGTCACCCGCTATACCGAAATATACAATCGCCACCAGGCAACTTCCAATCTCGACCTGGGAAGGCCCCTCACCTCCGAAGACGTTCAATGGCATCAGGAATTGACCGAGAAAATGAAAAAAGGCTATCAGCCCAGCGCCGCCGAACTCGACCGAGCTGGAAAAATCGTCGAAATCTTGTATATCAATGATCCCAGCCTGATTAATCCCCATGATGCACCCGTGGCACAACATGAACGGGACTGGGCTCTGCGTTTAAGAACCCAAGCTGAAGCGGGGATCCCGCCCTCTCCCGAAGAACTCGCGCGCTACGAAGAAATTTATAATCGCTACGCTGCTCCGACGCATTAATCAGCGCCATGGCTTGGAAAATTGGCCTGGTTCAGATCAACAGCAATGCGATGAATTACCTGCCCTACTCCGTGGGGTTACTTCAGGCCTACGCGCAGAAATACCTCAGTCAACCCGAGTCCTTTGAATTTTTATTGCCCATTCACAAACCTGTCTCTTTGGCCCAGGCCCGCTGGTTTTTTCGTGAGGCTGATCTTGTGGGATTTAGCACCTATATGTGGAACTTTAAGCGCACTTTGGCCCTGGCCCAGGCCGTAAAAGAAGCCAATCCCCAGGTTTTGATTGTCTTTGGTGGGCCGCAGGTGCCAGACAGGGCAGAAGACTTTCTGCGTTCCCACCCCTTTATTGATCTCTGTGTGCATGGTGAAGGGGAAGCCACCTTTTTAAAAATCCTCGAACAAATCGAAACCCGCGATTGGCAGGCGATTCCAGGCATCAGCTATCTCAGTGGGGAGCAATTTGTGCACCATCCCAAAGCCCCTCGCCTCAAAGATCTCAATGCCATTCCCTCGCCCTATTTAAGCGGGGTGTTTGACCGCTTGATTCAATCCCAGCTCAAACCCGTAAAATGGTCAGCGATGTGGGAGAGCAACCGCGGTTGTCCTTTTTCGTGTAGCTTTTGTGATTGGGGGTCAGCCGTTCAGAGCAAGGTCTATAGCTTTGATTTGGAGCGGCTTTACGCCGAAATCGACTGGTTTGTCAAACACCAATTGGAATTTGTCTTTTGCTGTGACGCCAATTTTGGCATTTTGCCCCGCGATGTTCAATTGGCGGAATATCTGGCTCAAACCAAAAAAGAATGGGGCTATCCCAAGCTCATGTCGTTTCAGAATGCCAAAAATGCCACAGAGCGGGTCTACCAGATTCAAACCCTGCTCTATGGGGCAGGTCTCAACAGCGAAGTGACGCTTTCGATGCAATCAGTCGACACCCAGACCTTGGCCAGCATTCGGCGCGAAAATATCTCCTCGGCCTTTTACCAAGAATTGCTGCGCCGCTTTACGCGAGATGGGATCATGACCTACACCGACATCATTGTCGGCCTGCCCGGTGAGAGCTATGAGACCTTTGCCAATGGCATCGACACCCTGCTCTCACAAGGCCAACACAGCTGCATTAAATTCCACAATCTGGCGATTTTGCCCAATGCCGAGATGGGCGACCCAGCATATATCGCCAAATACGGCCTGGAAACAGTGAGGGTGCCCCTGGCCAATGTTCACCGCAAACCCGAAGAGGCGATAGACGGCATCGAAGAGAGCCAAGAATTGGTGGTGGGATCTGCCACCATGCCCCGCGCAGACTGGGTCAAAACGCGGGTATTTGCCTGGGTCACAGGGCTCTTTCATTTTCGCAAAGAATGGCTGCAACTGCCTTTTATTCTGCTCCATCAAGAATATGGCCTGAGCTACCGCGAAATGCTGGAATGGCTCATGGCTGCTCCCCCAGAGCGGCCGCTTTTACATGCGGCCATGGCGTTGCTCTCAGCCAAGGCCCGCGCGATCCAAGCGGGCGATTATGAATTTATCATGGGGGAAGGCCAGTGGGATGTGTTCTGGCTGGCGGATGAATACCTGTTTTTGCAGTGGATTCTCAATGGCCAAGTGGATGCTGTTTATGCTGAGTGCCTGGCCCATCTGGACGCGCTCTTGGCGCAAAAATCGATTGCACTTCCAGACAATTTGCTCAGCGAAGCAATTCAGCTCAGCCGCTTGGCTTTTGATTTGGATATGCGACCTGGCCCCTTTGAAATTGCCTTAAATTGGAATTTGTGGGACTATTTCCAAGGGGCACGCAAGGGTGAGCCTGTGCCGCTCCAAAATAGGCCGATCGCCTATTGCAAAGACTGGGAAGGCAAGCCCTTTACCCTGCGAAGCCAGATTTTGGTTTGAGTAAACATTTTCATTTTGGTTGGTTCTTAAGCTGCCTGATCACGCTGGTACTCTTCTTGCAAAGCAGCGGTTTTTTGATCTTTAAACTGAGCCTGTCTGAGCCTGACGAAGCTTTGCTTTTGCTTTTTTTGTGGCAGATTCTGGTGCTGGTTTTGGATTTCGGCCTGGTTGTGATCAGTTCAGGGATATTGCTCTACCGCAAATGGCCCTTGTTTCATGGGATTCAGGCTGGGCGACAACCCCTGTCGCGTGTACAGGAGTTCAGCTTTTGTCTCTATGCCCTTGCTGTTTTAATTCCCATGATACACGCAGGGCCTCATTTAATTGCCTTTTTTTCAGAGGGTGTCTTTTCTAGCTTGTCTGAATTTGCTGCGGTTTTTCGTGGCGAAATAGGGTTTGCCGCTGTGGGGCTGGGACTCTATTTGGGGGTTTTGCCCTGGCTCTTGAATAGCCTTGGCGTGCTGGGAATTTTGCATCGCGCAGCCCAGGCAGGTTGGCCCAAGTGGCTTGCGTTGCTCACTTTGGCTGCATTTGGAGCCGTGTTATACCTCTTGGTTCCGCTGTTGGGCGCTGTGCTGGGCGTTTTGCTCGGTCTGCATTATTTTGCCGGGGGCAGCTTGCGCAAAACCCTGTTTTTGCAAATCGGACTCTCCGCGTTGCTCTTGCTTTGGCTTGGGTATTATCCCCAGGCTGAAATTGCTTTGGCAGAGTTTGAAAGCCTGCGGACCCTTGCCCTGAGCCTGTTGGGGGTCATGGGCTTCATTGGTTTGGTCATTTGGTGTTTTAAACATGCCCGGCCACTGCCTGCTCTGCCACTGCTTGATCTGCTTGGAAATGCCAAACCCGAACAGCAGGCGCTCAGGCCCCTGCAAATGACTTGCCCCTATTTGGAAGTCAGATGGCAGCAAGGGCATTTTGCTCAACCGCTTCGCCCTTTGCAATTGCACAGTCTCAGACCTTTTGAGAACATGCGCCTACGCACCTGGTTGCCCGGCTTTTGCTTACGTGCCTTGCTCAGTTTCGGCATGGTGATCGTCTTTGAAATCCTGCTTTTTCAAGCGCCCCAGTTATTGACAGA
>CAZRFI010000118.1:12217-13720 GCA_964598905.1 uncultured Candidatus Sericytochromatia bacterium
TGGATTTGGAAAGTCGCGCTGGGACTGCTGATGATCTCCCTGGGATTGATGCAGCTCTTTCACGTCGGCGGGACACAGCTTTCGGAGACCTCGCAAGCCTCACAAGTCTCTGAAGCCCTCTTGTTAAAACCCCTCAACAGTCTTCACTCACTTTTCCACAATCTGTTTTTGATGCTGACAACGGTGATTGCCGCACCGATTGTCGAGGAGTATTTTTTTCGGGGACTTTTATTGCACCGGCTCAAAACGACAATGGCTTTGTCCAAGGCCTTGAATCGCACATCACTTTTATTTGGGGTGGTTCATTTGCATGCTATTTTGTATTTGGCATGGATCGGGCGCCTGCTGGGATTGGTCTATATCCATTCGGGCAGTTTAAAGGCCAGTATTTTGACCCATGCCATTTACAATCTCAGCCTTTTAATCGTGTTCAATCTCAGCTCAGGCCTGTCGCCGCAGCCCCTTTTGGGCCTGATCATGATGGTCGCCGGTTTTTTTCTGGTTCGCAGCTTTACCCAGGCCCATGAACTGACAGACGCGTCGGACTTGCCGTTTGAACAGATCTTGAGGCCCGTTTTGCAGTCCGAACCAGGGCCCGTTTCTGAACCTGTTTCTGCGCCAGTCCCAGATCGCGCAGGAACAGAAACACAACAGATCAATTAAACAAGAGGCATTTATGGCTGATTTAATTGCCCCATTTTCACTCTGGCTGGCGCTGACTTTAAATTCCCTGCCCGGCATTTCCTCTTTGCATTGGAGCCCCGAAGGTCTCTGGCTCTTGGCAGACAATGTCGATGGCCTTTATCTGCTCGATTTAAACACTTTTGAGATCTCTCCGCATTTGGCTTTGCGCCCCAATGGGGATTTTGCCGAAATGCCCAAGGCGCATAAATCAGATTTTGAAGCCTCGGCCTGGATCGAAAACCAACTCTGGATCTTTGGCTCGGGCTCTAACTCCGGGTCTTTGGGCGAGACCCGCAATGGTTTGGTCAAGGTGGATCTTCACCACCACCAAACTGTTGAAATCAGCAGTTTAAGCCCTGTCTACAGCCAGATTGCGGCCAAAGGTTTGGAATTGAATATCGAAGGGGCCACAGCCTTTGACGGTGGGTTGCTTTTGGCCAATCGCGGTCATCTGGGCCAGCCGCTGAATTATTTGATTCGGATTCAGGCCGAACAGGTTTTGGGCCTGCAGCGTTTGGACTTGCCTACAGAAACCTTTGCCGGGATTTCCGCTTTGGAATACGAGGTCGAGACCGATCGGCTCTGGTTTACGGCCACCACCGAATTGACGGGGAGTGTCTACGAAGATGGGCAAATTGGCGATTCGTATCTGGGCATGGTCGAAAATTATACCCAACTCAAAAATGAGAGCGAACTCAAACCCAGTCATTGGTTTAATTTGAGCCAGCTGGATGCGCGGTTTATCGGCCAGAAAATTGAGGGACTGGCACTGGCACCGGGCAAACTGTATCTGGGTTCCGACAATGATGGCGCAGCGCC
>CAZRFI010000119.1:0-9173 GCA_964598905.1 uncultured Candidatus Sericytochromatia bacterium
CTCGTTCCTCGCCAACGGTTCAAGCGCCTGCGGCTACGCGTATCAAGCTGTCCTCAGCCCTATGGCTCATACTTCGCCAAGGCCTGAGGCAAGCGCCTTCTATGCAGCAATGCTGTCTTTGGCTGTAAAGGCTCCTAGCAATGCTGTCCTTGGCTGTAAAACTCGTTCCTCGTCAACAGCCAAGGCTTGTCGCTAACAGCCTAAGCTCACCTTCGGTTCTGCTAGAAGCACTTACTCCCACACCCGCTCCAAGGGGGCGGAGTTGAGATCGAGAATGCGTTTGCCTATGCCGCTGCCAAAGGCCACAATCACAATTTTGCGCTGGCTGCTGCCCGTGATTTTTTCGACAGTGCCTGCCCCCCACTGGCTGTGAAAAACGCGGCAGCCTTCACTTATGGATTGATTAGACGTCGGGGTTTGCGGGGGTGTAGCGCGGTAGCTTGAGGATGATGATGATTCGGGTTGGTGCCAGAGCGGGGTGGCCCCTGAGCTTTGACGATCGGACGCTGAGCTTTGCAGAAGCGGTAGATGGTCTTCAAGCTCTTCGAGAAAGCGCGAGGGTTGCTGGTATTGCGGGGCGCCATAGAAGGTCCGCTGTTGGGCGTGGGTCAGCCAGAGCAGATCTTCGGCTCGGGTCATGGCTACGTACATCAGGCGGCGCTCTTCTTCGATTGGGCCATCTTCGCCGTTTTCTTCTGAGGCAATCGAACGGTTGTGGGGGAAAACCCCTTCTTCCAGGCCAGTCACAAAAACCACCGGAAATTCAAGGCCTTTGGCGGCGTGAATCGTCATCAACGTGACCAAACGCCCCTCTTCTTTGAGGGTGTCGATGTCAGACATCAGGCTGACCTGTTCCAAAAATCCGCCCAAATGGCTGTCGGGGATGTTTTCTTGGTACTCGCGGGCTGCCTGAATCAAACTTTCGATATGGCTTTCGCGTTCCTCTGCTTCGGCGGGATCGCTCTTGCGAATTTCTTCGGCATAGCCGCTGCCGGTATAGACCTGCTGAATCAATTCTGAAACGGTCTCTGGCGGCTGTTCACGCAGGCTTTTCAGCCATTTCATCAATGTTTGGAGTGTTGTGCGGGCCTTGGCGGGTGCTTCATTCAGGCAAGCAGGGTTGCAGAGGGTGTCCCACAAACTGAGCCCTTCGCGCTCTGCGCGGTGTTCCAAGCCCTGTTGGGTTTTGGCGCCGATCCCGCGTTTGGGGGTGTTGATCAGGCGTTTGATACTCAAATCGTCGAGGGGATTGTGAATCACGCGCAAATAGGCCAGCAGATCTTTGATCTCTTTGCGCTCATAAAAGCGAAAAGCCCCGATCAATTGATGGGGAATGCCGTTCTGAATTAAGCGCTCTTCAAACAGGCGCGATTGCGCATTCGTGCGGTAGAGTACGCAGATTTCACCGGGGCCGTGACCGCTGTCCATTAAGCGCTGAATCTGTCTTACAACAAAGTCGGCTTCCTGGTATTCACTCCGGGCTTCGTGGTATTGCAGTGGCAGACCGTCTCCCCGTGTACTCAGCAAGACCTTGTCAAAGCGGTCACGGTTGTGATCAATCAGGGTATTGGCGGCGTCCAGGATCGGTTTTTTTGAGCGGTAATTCTCTTCGAGTTTGATTATTACAGCATCTTTATAATCGGCTTGAAAACCCAGAATAATCTGAAAATCTGCATGGCGAAAGGAATAAATACTCTGATCGACATCGCCAACCACAAAGAAATTGCGGTGTTTCTGAGCGAGTAAACGCAGCAGATTGAATTGCACCCGGTTGGTATCCTGGTATTCATCCACGAGCAGATGCAAAAAATGAGTTTGCCAGCGCTCACGCAGATCTGGCTGTTCTTCGAGCAGACGCAGGGTCAACATCAACAAATCGTCGAAGTCGAGGGCATTGTTGCGGGCCAGCCGTTCTTGGTAGAGATCGTAGAGCCGGGCCAGAGTCAGGTCTTGAAAATCATGGGCTTCGCGGCGAAACTCAGCAGGGCGCAAACCGCGATTTTTAATCCCACTGATGCGCCTTTGCCAGGCTCGGGACTGCTTTGCGTCAAGATCGAGAGAGTTGAGGATCTCTTTGAGCAGTTTTTCTTGATCGTCGGTATCATAAATGACAAACGAAGAGGTATAGCCCAAACGGTGAATTTCTTGGCGCAGGAGTCGCCCGCAAATAGAGTGAAAGGTGCCAATCCAGAGCCGGTCCACGGCAGCCTGCCCGAGTAAGCCGATCAGACGCTCTTTCATCTCTTTGGCGGCTTTATTGGTAAAGGTCACGACCAAAATTCGCGATGCGGGCACTTTTAAGGCCTCAATCAAAAAAGCCACCCGTTGGGTGAGCACACGGGTCTTGCCCGCTCCAGCCCCGGCCAAGACCAACATCGGTCCGCCTGGATGTTCTGCCGCTAATTTTTGATTGGGATTGAGCATTTTGGATTTAAGATCCTATTTGAATCAAGCGTATTCTCTTGTATATTCTCAACTTCAGTTTAACATATTTACTTGAGAAGACGCCAGTTTGAGGCGGTTTTCGGGGGAAGGTTTTAGGTGTTAGGCAAGAGGGCTGTTCCCTAAAACCTAACACCTATCATCTAAAACCTATTCCGAAACCGATTCTAAATTTTCAAACGCATTCCCAGCCAAGTCCCGCCGCCGAGGGTGATTTCAAAATTGGGACTGGGCATAAATGCCAGTTCCAGACTTGACATCGGCCCGATGCTCAGGCGCTGAAAGAAATTGGGGGTGGGCTCATCCACACTGCTATCGCTGCTGGGATAGCTGCCAAAATAATAACGTGTGCTGCTGGAGCTCAGTGCCAAAGTCAGGTTCAGACGCAATGCCGTAGGAAGGTCAAAGATCTTGAAATTATAAGCCATGCCGACACCCAGATCAGGGGTCAAATAGGCCCGGCCGCCGGGGTTGCCAGGATCATATTGAACGCCAGCCAGAACGCCTGCCGAAAGCCCGTCAATCTCCATAAAGCGCCACATGGCCCGCAACCCAGGGCGCAGACGGCTACCGGATGCGAAACTGTAAACGGCGTCGCTGCTAAAGGCGGCGCCAATACTGAAGGGGCCCACGCCATAATCATAAGAGAGCCCAAAGAGGCCGACCCCAATCGTATTGCCTTGGGAAAAGTCAGAACTGCGTTGGATGGCCGCCTGAGCGGGTTGAACCAGAGCGGTGGCCATCAACAGACCAAAAGACAAAGCCAGTGTTTTAATCATCTTTTTCATGGTTATTTACCTCCAGTGGGGGATGCGGTTGCTGTGGGAAAAGGAGTGACGGAAGGCGTTGGGGTCGGTGTAGCAGCAGGTGTTGGGGATGCCGCTGGACGGTTTTCAATTTCCTGTTTCAGGGACTTGAGGCTGTCCAAAAATTTAACGTTGAGTTCTTGCCAAACCTTGGCTTCGGCTTCTTTGCGGAAAGCATAAGCTGTACTCGAAAAATCAGGGGCTGAGCGATCAAAGACTTGTGGCGTGGTTTTGATCACACTGCGCAAGGGGCTGATAAAGGTGCCTGAATAAATATCCAGCCCAATTGCATCAATCGAGACGGTGCTTTCATAATTGGCCTTGTCGGTAAAACTGTCAAAAAAGCTCAGGGTTTGGCTGCGGGCCCTTTCAAATTGATGAGAGCCGGAGACAATCACGACTACATCAGCCTGGAAGCGTGCCCCCAATTGGCGCAGGGTGTCGACATTGGCATTGCTGCCGAGCAAACTTGAGGGAATCTGAAAGGTTTCTTTAATCAGGCCCGAATCTTTAAAGTTCTTTTGGACCTGTTCAAAAATCACCTGCTGATCCTGCGACTCTAGCTGAGAGGTGTAGCTATAATAGACCACACCCACCCGGATTGGAAACTTCAGTTCAATTTTGCGTTGCAGGGTATCTCGCAATTGCAGTTCTTCTTTGGTGATCACCGATTCACCCAGCAGGGTGGAAAGCGCAGACCCTCCGGGTGAGGTGGAAGCAGACGGGGCTGACATGGGGGCTATCGAGGAGCTGAACGTGGGGCCACAGGCACTCAGGCCTGATAGCAGACCCGGTATCAGCAGCAGGGGCAGGACTCTTTTCATTGTTGTGAACCTCATAAATTGGAATTTAAACGACCTTATTTATATTATATATAATGATTACTCATTTGTAAATATAATTATTTACAAATGAGTAAAAATATTTTTAGAATTAAAATGTCCAGCGCAAATTGAGTTCGGGCCTGAGCACAAAGGGGTAGCTTAAGTACAGTGCGCCCGAAAAACCAAATGTTTCACTCATCATCAGGTTCATGCCTCCACCTGCTTGTACGGCCCAGCCAATGGCGGAAGTTGGATCGACAAAGCCGATATTGCCCACCACAGGACCGCCGATCAAATAGGTCATGCCGCCATTGAGAGCCACAAACGGTTGAATCTGGCCAATCGGATCAAAATGGTATTTGACTCCCAAAAGAGCCACTTGAAGAAATGCGGGCTCCATGCCCAGATTCCAAAAGCTGTAGTCAAAAAAGGGTTCAAGGCGATGGTCCAGCAGGGGCAGCCGCCAGCCAAATTTGGCATGAAAAAAGGGCAAGCTGCCATTCATGCCTGCCCCGGCCTCTAGGCTGAAAGGGTGAGCTGCGGGATTGTAATTGACGGGTTCAATGGCGGCCTGTGCCTGGGGGGTGATACCCAAAACCAAAAGGGCGGCGGCTACCAAGACTGTTTTGATCTGCATGACGGGGTCCCTTTCTCTGCGAAGATGTACTATTGTACCCTTCTCCAGAAGAATTGGCCCAGGCTTAGTCTTCTTTGTGCGGATGATGGGACTTCCATGTCTCTTTTAAGACATCAAAGAAACCGTGTTTCTTGTGCTCTTTAGGGCTGCCACTGCCACTGGCTTTTTCGGCTGTGGCCAAGCCGCCCTTCTCGCTGAAAGAAAAGCCACCTTCACTTTTTTCTGCTTTGCCCAGCCCTTTTTCAAGTTCAAACAGGCTTTCCAGCAGGGCCTTCTCTTCGCCGCCCACTTTAACAGGCACGGCCACTTCGACCGTGACGAGTAAATCTCCACGCATGGCGCTGTTATTGAGGTAGGGCACGCCTTTGTTTTTGAGTGTAAAGATGGTGCCCGGTTGGGTGCCTGCCGGGATTTCCAATTGAGTAGGGCCTTCGAGGGTCGGAATTTCAACCCGATCACCAAGGGCTGCTTGGGCATATCCCACTGAGATCTGGGTATAAATCTGTTGGTCCTGCCGTTCGAAGATCCCTTCAGCATCGTCTTTGACATGTAAGACAATGTACAGATCTCCGGCCGGACCCCCGGCCATACCCGCATCCCCTTCACCACTGACATGCAGTCTTACACCGCTGTCAATGCCGGGGGGGATTTTGATCTTGAGGGCTTTTTTCTTTTGGGCTCGGCCAACGCCTTTGCAGGTTTTACAAGGATTTTCAGCGATATTGCCCTTGCCCTGACATTTGGGACAGGTGGCAATATGGGTGAAGGTGCCAAAGGCTGTGCGCTGATGCTGTTGGATCTGTCCGCTGCCTCGGCACATTTGGCAGGAAACGACGTCTGTGCCGGGCTCTAGGCCAGAACCCGTACAGGTTTCACAGGCTTCCAAGTGCTGGAGGTTGATTTCGCGTTCGATTCCAAAAATCGCGTCGCGGAAATCGACCTCCAGATCCAGGCGCAGATCCGAGCCCCGCTCGGCACGCGAGCGGGAACCTCCGCCCCGCTGTTGGGATTGGAAGGGGTCGCGCCCCCCACGTCCAAAGAAAGCTTCGAAAATATCCCCCAAGCCCCCAAAACCTTCAAAGCCGCCTTGATAACCGCCGCCTTGAAAGCCACCCAGACCCGCATGACCATAGCGGTCATACGCGGCCCGTTGCTGGGGATCGCTCAAGATTGCGTAAGCTTCGGAGAGTTCTTTGAACATCTCTTCTGCTCCCGCCTCATTGTTTACATCGGGATGATACTGCCGGGCCAATTTGCGGTACGAGCGTTTGATATCCGCATCGGTCGCATCTTTGGCAAGACTCAAAATTTCGTAATAATCTCTTTTAGACATTCCAATTCAACCACAAGCGAGGCTTAAGGTTATTTCACCTCTTCGTAATCGGCATCAACGATATTATCGTCTTCAGAATGGGAGCTGCCGCCACCACCTGAAGCAGAGGGACCGCTTCCGCCTTCCTGTTTGTACATCTTCGATGAAGCGCTGTACATGGTGTCTTTAAGCTTGGCTAAGTTGGCACTGATCTCGTCGAGATTGTCACCTTCAAGCGACTTTCTCAGTTCCACAATCGCAGCGTTGACAGCATCGCGATCGCTGGAGTCGAGTTTATCGCCAATGTCTTTTAAGCTCTTTTCGGTGGTGTACATCAGGCTATCCGCCTGATTACGCAATTCCACTTTTTGCAGACGTTTTTTGTCTTCAGAGGCATGGGACTCGGCTTCCCGCTTCATGCGATCGATTTCGTCTTTGTTCAGGCCGCCAGCGTTGGCAATTGTGATCTTCTGTTCCGAACCTGTGCCTTTGTCCTTGGCTTTGACATTGACAATCCCGTTGGCATCGATGTCAAAGGTGACTTCGACTTGGGGAATGCCACGTGGAGCGGGAGGCAGATTTTCGAGGGTGAAGCGGCCCAGGGTTTTGTTGTCTGAGGCCATTTCACGTTCCCCTTGCAAGACGTGAATTTCAACGCTGGTCTGACCATCCGCCGCCGTTGAGAAGATCTGGCTTTTGCTGGTGGGAATGGTGGTGTTGCGCTCGATGATGCGGGTGAACACGCCACCAAGGGTTTCAATCCCCAGGCTCAGCGGGGTGACATCCAGCAGCAGCACGTCTTTGACTTCGCCGCCGAGTACACCTGCTTGAATCGCAGCACCGAGGCCGACAGCTTCATCGGGGTTGACGCCTTTGTCGGGCTCTTTGTTGATGAATTTGCGGATTGCCTCTTGCACGGCGGGAATACGGGTCGAACCACCCACCAAAATGACTTTGTCAATTTTGCTGGCATCCAGGCCTGAGTCGCCCATGGCTGCACGCATGGGACCCATGGTGCCTTCAATCAGATCAGCTGCAATTTCTTCAAATTTGGCGCGGGTCAGTTTGACATTTAAATGTTTGGGGCCGGTTTGATCTGCCGTGATAAAGGGCAGATTGATTTCGGTTTCAAACACAGATGACAATTCAATTTTGGCTTTTTCAGCGGCTTCTTTTAAGCGTTGCAGGGCCATTTTGTCTTTGGACAGGTCTACACCCTGATCACGTTTGAACTCATCGATCAGCCAATCGATAATGCGCTCATCAAAATCATCCCCACCAAGGTGGTTGTTCCCGCTGGTGGCTTTGACTTCAAAGACGCCATCGCCGAGTTCCAGAATCGAAACGTCGAAGGTGCCGCCGCCCAAGTCAAAGACCAGAATGGTCTGCTCGTGGGTTTTTTCCATGCCATAGGCCAGAGAACTGGCGGTGGGCTCGTTGATAATACGCAGCACTTCGAGACCGGCAATGGTGCCGGCATCTTTGGTGGCCTGACGTTGAGCATCGTTAAAATAAGCGGGAACCGTGATGACTGCTTGGGTGACCTTTTCGCCCAAATAGGCTTCAGCGTCCTGCTTCAATTTGCCCAGGATCATGGCTGAAATCTCTTGTGGGGTATAGGTTTTGCCCAGTACAGAGACTTCCACCATGCTGTCCTTGCCACGTTCACTGTGGTAAGGATAGCGACTGCGCTCCTGTTCAGTATCGTCCCAACGGCGACCGATGAAACGTTTGATCGAGTAGATCGTGTTCTCAGGATTGGTGATGGCTTGGCGTTTGGCAATTTGCCCGACCAGCCGCTCTCCTGATTTGGTAAATGCCACCACTGAGGGGGTCAGGCGACTGCCTTCTGCGTTTGGTATTACAACGGGCTTTCCGCCTTCTAATACGGCAACCACAGAATTGGTTGTGCCCAGATCGATGCCTACTACTTTACCCATATAACTATGTCTTATCCTCCTTCAATTACACAACAAATCTTTTAAAAAAATGAAGAAACCGTTTAATTCAGGCTTCTTTGGATACTTTGACCATTGATGCTCTGAGCACCCGACCATTCATTTGATAGCCTTTTTGAAATTCGGCCACCACTGTTTCATCGGGGTAATCATTGGTGCTTTCACTCATAATCGCCTCATGGTATTCGGGATTAAAGGGCTGTCCAACAGCTTCAATCACAGAAACACCGGCTTTCTGGAGTACGTCCAGAAATTGTTTATGAATCATTTTGACGCCTTCAACAAAATTGGGAAACTCTTCAGGTTTGATCTCGTTTTGAATGGCTCGCTCAATATTGTCGATCACGTCCAAAAGGTTGGTGACAATCTGCTGCCCTGCAAATTTGATCAGGTCTTCGCGTTCCCGCGTGGTGCGGCGTTTGTAATTTTCAAAATCGGCAGCCACCCGCATCAATTGGTCATTGCGGGTTTGTAATTGCTCGATTTGTAATCTCAGTTCTGAAGCGTCTCCGGCCTCTGCGGGTTGCTCCGGATAGACTTCACCAAAAACCGATGCAGCTTCGGAAAGATCTTCACTCAGCGAGATATCGTCTTCGGTTTTTATCTGGATTTCTTGCTCTTCGTTTATTTCGTCCGTATTGCGCTGCTCATTGTCTGTGGTGCTCATACCAATTTCCTCCGGTTCAGCTAAAAAGTCGTGTCAGGGTCTGGGTTAAATTATTTGCAACGGTCTGTAACAGACCCATCACTTTGGGGTAGTCCATGCGGGTGGGGCCCAATATGCCAATCATGCCAATTGCTTTGGTATCAATGAAATACGGGGTCGCTACAAAACTGCAGTTTTTCAGCTCCTGATAATAGTTTTCATATCCAATCAGGCAGTATACATCACTTCTTTGGGTTTGAACGGTTCCATTCAAACGCTTAAAGAGCTGATGAACAAATTGATCCTGTTCCAAAAATTGCAAGATCGGATATGCATTTTCGGTGGTGTGAAACTCAGGTTCTTTGAGCAGATGAGAGGTTCCACTCATATAGATTTTTTCTTCGCGCTGGGTCTGTGCATAAATTTCGGAGACCATGTCGAGAATAATTGATTTGTAATACTGAATCTCCCGTTCCAGGGGACAGGTCACAATTCGGTGAAACAATTCATCCAACGAAACATTATCGTGCAATTGCTCATTGAGGTAA
>CAZRFI010000119.1:9273-10661 GCA_964598905.1 uncultured Candidatus Sericytochromatia bacterium
CGGCGCACAAATTGCTTTTCTTCGAGAGTGGGAATATACGATTCCATCAAGTGGTCGACAAAAAAGCGGTAACCTTTGTCTGAAGGTACCCGGCCTGCCGAGGTATGCGGTTGCACCAAAAGCCCCGCCTCTTCCAATTCAGCCATTTCATTGCGAATGGTTGCCGGACTGAGTTTAAAATCATGGCGCTTGCACAAGGTCCGAGAACCCAGGGGCTCCCCGTGGGTAATATAGTCCTTGATAATTGCGTTGAGTAAACTTCTTTTTCGCTCAGACAGCTGGTAATCAGATATCATAGGCGGCACTTCCACATTTCTTAACCTGCGTTTATTTTAGCACTTTATTATCGAGAGTGCCAATACTTTGCGTTTTCTTCGCTGCAAGCGTGATTTTATCAGGGGTTGGGGCTGATTGGCTGAGAGCAAAAATTTGCCGTTTGAATGCAAGGTATTATAACATGATCCTTGATCGTGGATTAAATGTATTTTTTCCACTTAATCAAATCAACAAAGGAGAAGCAAAAATGTCCAAACATCTTTTGCTCACAGGCAGCTTATTATTGAGCTTGCTCGCTCCTGTTTCCTCTCTGCAAGCAGCGACCCTTCCCGTGGTGGGGTACCTGCGTGATTCCCACAGTATTTATATGACCCTCAATGGTCAAAAGACAGCGTTCCGGATCTTTTCTCCGGAGCCCTCACAAATGGTCGAAATTGAAGTGGAACTTCAACAAATGGCCCGTCAACTCAACTTTTTATCCCAAGAAAAAAGTCTCAAGAGCGCCGAAATTTTGCCGCTTTTTAATGGACGGGATTATTTTATTCAATGTGGAAATGAACCTTTGCTGGCTGTCTCGCCAGCCCTGGCTCAGACCCTGGGGAAAAGCCAGTTGTCTGCGCTGATCGATTTAACCAACCAGCTTCGAAAAACGCTGGGTGCGCAACCTTTGCGCAGTTTTCGCTATCTCAATCCCATTGCAGAGGGAGAAACAGGATTTGCATCATGGTATGGGGGCTATTTTCATGGCCGCCGCACAGCCAATGGTGAAACCTACGATATCCGTAAATTTACGGCCGCCCACAAACAACTGCCGTTTGGCACCAAAGTACTGGTGACCAATTTGGAAAACCGGCAGAGTGTCGTTGTTCACATCAACGACCGGGGGCCTTTTAAACCCGCACGTATTATTGACCTTTCCCCCGAAGCCTTTAAAGAAATTGGCTATCTGGGCAAAGGTGTGCTCAAAGTCAAGCTGAGCGTGCTCTCTTAGCACATTCTCGCTTAGCTGACTCCAGACGTGTCCCCAAGCCATTGCTCGGGGGTTCTCTTGTCGTGTCTTTACAAGGCATGGCCCCTCTCAAGGCAAGATGACCTGCGCTGGTCAGGTCGAT
>CAZRFI010000119.1:10761-13598 GCA_964598905.1 uncultured Candidatus Sericytochromatia bacterium
CTTTACAAGGCATGGCCCCTCTCAAGGCAAGATGACCTGCGCTGGTCAGGTCGATTTTGCCGCTCAGGAGAAAGGGTGTGTTCTTTGCCCCAAGGCAAGATGACCTGCGTTAGTCAGGTCGATCTTGCCGCTCAGGGTATGTACTGCCAAATATCCGTGTAGTAGCTGTGCCCAGCTTCAAGCGGATCCGCTGGACTGTTGGGATCGTACAATAAGACGGTCCCTAAATTGCCTTTGCCACCAAAGGCATAGAAGCGACCATTGCTCCAGGCAGATGCATGGGCATAACGGGCAGGTGCCGGGCTGATGGCTTCACTGCTAAAGTTGATACTGGTAGGACTGCTTAGGCTGTCCAACACGCCTATTTCCAATTGGGTACTCTGGCTGGCATTGCCTGCGCCTGAGGTTCCTCCACCGAAAATATAGATCTTGCGATTGGTGGGATCAAAACCATGGGCCGAATAGGCCCTGGGGATCCGGGTGCCTGTCACTGTCAGCTCTGTCCAGGTATTGCTGCCCACATGGTAGCTCCAGAACTTGCTGTTAAACGGTTGCCCGACAATGGCCTCAATGCCGCCCACGATATAAAAGCGTCCATTGCTGGCATCGCTGATCATATCTGGTGCGAGTAGACCGTTGGCGGGGCCTCCTGTAAACGTGACTTCACTCCAGGTGGCCGAAGCGGTGCCTTCGTTGACCACCAATTTATAAAGTTTTTTGCTATAGGTGGCGCCATCGGTTCCGCCATAGATGTAAAGCGAATTGTCGGCTGGATTCCAATGCATTTTGTGCAACAATAATTGTTGCTTGGCACCCGTAATGGTGATGGCGGTCCAGGTATTTGTGCTCGGCGCATACATCCAAAGATCATCCAGTGGGCTGGGGGTCAATTGGTTTGGACAGGCCGCTGGGGGAGCGCCCAGACAATTCCAGGTCATGCCGCCATATACGAACATGCGGTCATCGGCTTGGGTTGCGCCATTTTTCCAGGCTGCCGCATGATACATGCGTGCATTTAACGTACCTGGCACATTGGCTGAATGATCCTGCCAAGCAGAAGTCTCCGAATAGCTGATCAAGGTGCGGGTGGGGTGGTTATAGTCTTGGCGGGCATCGTTGCCTGCAAAGAAGTAGATTTTGCCTGTGTCAGGATCCACCACCGAACTCATGCCCATTCTGCCGTGTATAGCAGGGAGTGTTCCTGGATCTGCCAAATTGGGCATGCGCTGCGCTCTGGACCATTTGGTTGAAGAGTTTAGAACCCTGAACAAAACTTCTTTGCTACCGGCATTGCTGACATCGTTGTTCTGGCCATCGGGATTGACCACCCGGATTTTGTAATCCCCAGGGGCCACCCCATCAGGCACACCTGCAATCAGGGTGTCCCCGAAAGAATTGACATTTGCGAGCGTGACCACCACATTGGGATCTGCGGTTGAGACCAATTCGACGCCTGAAAAATAGGGCAAGACGCCAAAGTTGGTGGGCCTGCCGGGCAGGACGCGCGCACCGTTTATTTTCAAACTGACGGGCATATTATTGGGCATGCTGGCCGGGCAAACCGGCTGATTGCAACCACTGTAATACTGATCCGCCAATTTGGTGGCATCGGTTTCAATTTCAGGGGGCAACGAGTTTTCGAACACGATCGGGGTTGCATTGGTATGCAATTGCCCGTCATCATTGACCAAGCGCAGAAAATAATTGCCCGCCCGGAGGTGGGGCAAGGTGCCGCGCACGGCGCCTGTTGTTTGATTGGTGATGTTAATCCCATCCAAATAAGCATCGTTGGGGTTAAACGGGGCGGTGGGGCTGGTGACAAGTTGAACGTAAGAACCGGCCAAAATATTGGAAGCCTGAAAGTCGATAAAGCCAGAGTCAGGGTAACTGGGTAAAAGCATCGATTTATAAGGGTTATTGGGGACCACTTGCAAAATTTGAGGGGCTCCCTGCAAACCAATGCCCCCATCTGTGATGGTGATATTGCTTCCAGCCACAGCTATTTTGCCGTCTGGGTTCATTACGCTAATGGGATAGGTTCCTGGTGGGATACCGTAGACGGAATCGGAATTAATCGTGATTTTGGTGGCCGAACCGGTTCCACTAAACGCCCGTTTGGCACCAATATAAACGGCAGAACCACTGATAAAATTACTGCCATTGACCTCAATATTCACAACATCGGTTCCGACCAATGAGTTGCTCACACTGGATGGACTGAATGAACTGATTGTCGGAGAGGGCGCTTCTGCTTGGGGCTGAATGGTCACGCAGGTTCCTGGCGTGGTATAGCTGAAATTGTCGGGCCAAGTCATTTTTACTTTGTATTCGCCCTGGGGTGTGCCGCCAGCAATGACAGGAATCGCACTTAAAGAAGACTTGACGCCTGTAATCAAGGCTGGATATTCGGTCCCATTTGCGGGACTGCCACCGCCATTGCGGATAAAAGTTACTTTCACCCCTGCCTCTATGCCCGTACCATTTGCATTGATTGCCATGGTGATATTGGGTGAAATCACCGACGGCACACAGGCGTTGACTTTGCGCTCTCTTGCTTGCATGGTGAAGGTTCCTGTGGCAATATCGCCATTGGCTGGAGCGAGATTGACAATTCTGAAGAGCCGCGCATCATAGGGATTGGTATTGGGATAGAGTTGACCCGGTGTAATAATGGCCCTGGTAATGGATGGCATTTCAACCAGTTTTTGGCTCAAAGGGGCAGAGCCCACGTTAAATGTATGGGGCCTTTCAAAGCCGCAGCCCTTGATCACAATCTGATTGTTCTCACTATCAAACCCTCTCTGGGGGTAGATATAAGAGATATACCCAAAGCCGGG
>CAZRFI010000120.1:0-4204 GCA_964598905.1 uncultured Candidatus Sericytochromatia bacterium
CTGGGTTAACCCGTTTGATTGCCTCGATCTCGGCATGGCCACCGGGATTATACACGGGCAGCAGCAAAGCATTTCGGCCCTCGGCAATGATCTCACCTTTTAAGACCAAAAGAGAACCAATTGGCATATTGCCCCCGGATTCAGCTTCCAGGGCCAGATCTTTGGCCCTGTGTAAAAAATGCAGATCGGCATCGCTGGCGGGCATTACATCACTTCGGGGGCCGAGATGCCAAAGACATCGACCAGTACGTTGCGCAGCACCACTTGGGTGGCTTTGACCAGGTTTAAGCGGGCCAAACTCAGGGCAATCTCTTCAGCTGTGACATCTTCCTTTTCAAACAAGACCCGGCACTGTTTGTAAAAGGAATGAAAGAGCGCAGCCAAGTCTTGGGCATAGGTCGCCAGGCGATGCGGTTCGCGTTGGGCAGCCGCAAATTTGAGTTCGTCAGGGTAAGAGAGCAATTTGAGCAATAGAATGCGCTCTTCGGGGGCTACAAGTGCTTCGAGTGAGGCCTCAGGCCAGGCGTTGGCATCATAGGCTTGGAGATTGGCCGCATTGCGGAAAATACTGCAGATCCGCGCATGGGCGTATTGCACATAAAAGACCGGGTTTTCGGAATTTTGGCTCTTGGCCAGCTCCAGGTCAAAGTCCAAAGTCACGTCGGCGCTGCGCTGCATCAGCAAAAAACGCGTGGCATCGGTGCCGACTTCTTCGAGCACCTCCCCAAAGCTGATCATGTCTCCCGTGCGTTTGGACATGCGCACCTTTTCGCCATTGCGGAAGAGATTGACCATTTGGCCCAAAAGCACTTGCAGCGCTTCTTTGGGATAACCCAGGGCCTGGATCGCCGCTGACATGCGGGCGATATAGCCGTGGTGATCGGCACCCCAGAGGTTGATCAAGCGGGTGTGGCCGCGGCGCAATTTGTCCCAGTGGTAGGCGATATCGTTGGCGAAATAGGTGTTGCTGCCGGTCTGTTTGACCAAGACCCGATCTTGGTCGTCGCCATAATCGGTTGAGCGGAACCAGAGCGCCCCGTCCTGTTCATAGGTTTTTCCTGATTCTTTGAGGTGTTTGAGCGCCTCTGCCACAGCCTGCTCGTGGTGCAAGCGGCTCTCGGGAAACCATTCGTCAAAGATCACGCCAAATTGTTTAAGCTGGGCCTGTTGTTCGGCCAAAATGGCAGATTTGGCATAGTCGCTAAAATAGCTAGACTCGGCGTCGAGCTGAGCTGTTTGCTGGTTTTTATAAAGTTCTTTACCTAAATCTTCAATGTAGGGTCCATGATAAAAACGTACTGGACCTTTTTCCACTTTTGGATGGGGTACTTTTTCTGAAATGGGGTCAACAACGCCCTCAATAACCTGAATAATAACTTTTTCTTTAAGATAAGATTCTATCAGTTCTGTCGCTTCACCACTAAGTTCCACACCCGCAGCCTGAGCGGCCTGGAAATAACAGGCCCGCACGGAAGCGCCCAAATTATTGACCTGGGCCCCCGTGTCGTTGATATAAAATTCGGTTTTGACGCTGTAACCCGCCAAGCGCATCAACCGCGCCAGACAATCGCCCAAAACCGCCCAGCGGCCATGGCCAAAGTGCAGGGGGCCGGTGGGGTTGGCGGAGACATATTCAATCAAATAGGTTTCGGGATCGCCGTTGGACTGTTGGCCAAAGCCCTGGTCAGCTTGAATCAAGCCCTGCAATTGCTGCAAGAGCCAAGCTTGGGAGAGCCGGAAGTTGATAAACCCCGGTCCGGCAATGCTGACCGCTTGAAAGAGGGGCCCCTGCAAATGGGGCAAGAGCATTTCTGCCAATTTGCGTGGAGGCAGTTTGGCACTTTTGGCCAAACTCATGGCGATATTGCTGGCATAATCGCCATGGCTGGGATCGCGGGGGGTTTCGATTTTGATCTCGGTGGGCAGGCTTTCGAGTGTGAGTTCTTGGGCATTTTGGGCCGCTTGTAGGGCTTTTAAAACGTGTTGGGCCAAACTGGCTTGAATCATAGTGCTTTCATCTTTCTACTGCTTGGGTCAAATAGCTGCGTTTAATTCATCAAAGACAGAAATTCAGTTTCGGTATCGCTGAGAATTTCGTTCATGGTCTTGTCAGAGTGGAAAAAGTCATTGAGTTTTTCGCCAATTTTTTGGCTGAAAAAGCTGAGAATTTCAAGGATCTCAATAATTAAAAAATTGGAGATATCGCCCTGAAGCCTGACAAAATGGTGCCTGAAGACAATTTCGCGGGTTTGGGGCTGCAATTGAATCGCACCTATTGGCAAAAAGCGATTAAAATGCACCAGCAATTCCGCCGTCTCGTTGAGTTTATCCGGGGGCAAAGCGAGATCCAAACCCACCTGAAAACAGAGCATCATACTCTGTTGGGATTCCGGCTGCAACTCTGTCTCAGACGCTTGCGGTACAAATTCTTCGCTTGGCAACCAATCTGCGAGCGCAGAAATTTGCAGGGCCTGGGGTCTGTTGGGCAGGTCTACCAAGAGCACCCCTTTGGCCGGGTCTTCGGGATGGGGGCAGGGGGTGGTCTGAAAATCGAGGTAATTCAACATACTGGCCAAACGCAACAAAAGTGGCCAGAGCGGTTCTTCGCCCAAGGTCTGGATTTCGGAGGAACCCGCAAGGACTGAGGCATTGGTTTTCTGTTCCAGCCCCGAGACAAAGAGCTGGTGCTCCAATTTGAGGTGTTCGGTGCTCAGTTCCAAATCGGCCTTGCGTTTTTTTAAATCGGTGCTGCGCTGCAGCAGACGCTCTTGAAAGGCGACAATTTGTTTGGATTGGGTATGCAAACGCAGCAATTGATTGGGGGATTCGGGTGCACTTTGGCGCATATGCATCAGGGAATAGTCGTTCTGATCGCGGTAACTTTGAATTTGCTGAATATGGCTGCTGACCCGTGTTTGCTCAGATTCTAAAATCTGAAAATAAAAATCAAATTTGGCCTGTTTTTTTTGAATGCGGTGGAGTTTGCGGTGGTTCATTTGGCTGCGATAAACGAGACCAAAGCCCGGAATCAAGGTCAAGAGACCGAGCCCCAATCCCAAACTACTCCCCATCCAGGGTGTGAGCAAGGTGCTGGCCACAACCGCCGTAAAACCCACACCAAAATAGCCCAAACCATGGCGAATTTCGCTCAGGCGTTCACGGGGCAGGCTGCGGGCAGGGGGGTGGGCCACCCGCGAGCGCACGCGGTGGTTGAGCAGATCCTGAAATTCGTGGCGCAATTCCTGATAGAGATCGGCAGAAATCGGCGGTTGGCCGGTCAAGACCTTTTCAAGCCAGGCCTTAAAACGCGGCAAAAGCTGATCCAAAAGCAAAACAATATCTGTGGCAGAGCGGCTTTCCACCCAGGGGGCTTCGGTCAAAAGACCGTAGCGGTAATAGATGCTGCGGGCCGGAGAGAGTTCGAGCGAACCCAGCGGCAAAATATAATTGAGGTAAGACAGGAGTTTGGCCAGATCGGCACTGCTGAAATTTTCACCCGGCAGGGCAAATTCAGAGAAAAAATACAAGATTCCGGTGCTGGGCGCGTGGTCCTCTTGGGGCAAACGCACGGGGGCATCCGCTGAAAACAGCTGCAGTTGAACCGGCTCGGATTCCGCACCCAAAGGCAATAAAAGGGCCGTCTGCTCCGGACCCGCTTCAAACCACTGGGCTTCGCGTTGATACCGGGTGAGAAGAACTGAGTAGATATCTTTGAGAATTTCTGAAGGCATGATCTGTACCTGCTTCAAAGTCAGCGCATTGAACTATTATAACCTATGATGATCACCCTGAGCAGCGATCCGGCACGGGGGCCAGATGCTATTTGGGCAGCAGCCATTCAGCCAAGGTTTGCGTGGTCTTTTGATTGCGGGCCGTGGTCCAGGTGCCCAGCTGTTTTTCGAGCCAATTAGAATTATTTAAGCGTTTGTCTTGCAGATCTTTGGGGGTTTTGAGAATCAAGGCCCTGGGCAACAATTGCCAATCCACGCCGGGCTGTGCCAGGGCTTGCAGGCGTTCCGCTACCTCGGTTGCGGGTCTGCCTCCCAAAAAGTAGACATTGAGCCGTTCCTCGGGGGTTGTGTTCGGCAAAGCCGCCAGAATGGTTTGCAAATCTTGTGGTTCAAAAATCGCAGTGGGAATGGCAAAGTCCCAGTGTTTGAGCAGGTGGGCTTCGAGTTGGCGTGCCAGGGCCTCCCGATCCGTT
>CAZRFI010000120.1:4304-13591 GCA_964598905.1 uncultured Candidatus Sericytochromatia bacterium
CAAAGTGCCGAGTATGGCCGCTGTTACCTCAAATCGGTGCCAAGCGAAAGTTATGGCAGCAAGGGCCAGACCTACGTGTATTCTGTGACTGCCCAAGCCGATCAATTGCTGGTAACGTATCCCTGGTACAGCAACCAGATTTGGCTCCATTGTGCCGTCTCCAATGGCAAAAGCGCCACCGGCATCTCGGTGGTGCGCCGGGGGCCCTGGTCACGGGGCCGCCGCGCATCGGCCCAAGATCTGGCCCTGGCTTTTGCCTTTAATGGCAAAGAGGTCAAACGCTATTCCAGCCTCGATTTGGCAGGCAAACCCGACAATGTCAGCGCCTCGGTCTCCCATTACACCGTGATCGAGAAAGTCCTGGGCTATCGCTGGATCAACAGCAATTTTTATGTCTTTGAAATTTTGCTGATCGATGGACGCAAACTGGCCTTTGATCCCACCACGGGGGAGCGAGTAAAAGGGTGAATCACGGCCAAACAAAGGTTTCAGGCGTTAATTGTAGCTCAGGCTTTTCTCCCCGCAAAAGCCCCTGGTAAACATCCCAGAGATTGGTGCTGAGGGGATAGCTGAAAGGCTGAGGTTGCAGCCTGTATTGGGCCAATTTATGCGCGAGAGCCACCGCTTCAGTCAAGACCCCTGCAGGCAAGGTCTTGTTTTGCTGTGCTAAGATCTGCGCAAAAATCGCCTCCTGTTCGGCAAAGAAAGAGGGCAGGGCCCCGCTTGAGATCAGGCCCGTGAGCAGAAAATCTTCGACGGTCAGCCAGACTTTTTGGCCCTGGGCCCAGAGCCCAACACAGAGTTCGGGCTCGCCCGATTGAATCGCCTGGGCTTTTTGGCGCAAAAAAGCCAAGAGCGGCGAACTGATCTCACCTGCTGCCAAATCCAAATAGCCCTGAAAGATTTGGGCAAAAGACAGGCCTGTCAGACCGTGTATCAGCAAAAGTGGCAATTGCAATAAATGGCGATTAAAATAGAGTAATTCATAGAGCCAGGCCAAGATCCGCATTTCGCACCAATCTGCGCGGCTCATGCTGTTGGTTGCAATTAACATTTCCTGTTTTTCTTCCACCTCAGAGCCTGTTCCCGCAATCTGAGCAAATGCTTCATAAGGTGCTTTATACGGCTGCCAAACCGTTTGCAGGTCGTATTGTTTTCGGTAGGCAGGCTGGCTCATCGGGGCATTGGGCAAAAGATAAACCGGATAAAACTTGATTTGATTGTGTTGTCCCTCAGCGATCACCTGCGAGATACAGGCCGCAAACGATTCGCGGGTCTCCCCTGGCAGGCCAATCAAGAGGTCGGTATAGGTCGGAATGCCTTCGGCGCGAAAGCGCTGCTGCAAAGTCCGGTAGGTTTCCAATGAAATATTCTCGCGGTGTACCTGCTTCAAGGCTTCAGCGGTAACGGTCTGCAGCGAGAGTGTTACCGTTTGGCTCAAGCCGCTGCCACAGAGTGTTTTTTGAATCTGGAAGGCACGTTCAGTGGCGTTTTTGGTGTTTTGCACATAAAAAGACTTGGGGAAACGCTGCTGCCGGACAGTTTGCACCATGGCTTCAGCCAAATCTAAATCGCGGGGCAACAGGCCAAAATTGGCATCACAGCAATAGACCATTTGCATCTGATGGCGTGCGAACCAGGCTATTTCACCCCTCAGCCTTGCTTCGGGAAATTGAATCACCTTGCTCTGGGTGGCTGAGCCCCAATCGCAAAAACTGCACGAAAACGGACAGCCCCGGTTGGTCTCCCAAAGAGCAATCCACTCATGGCCCGGTTGGGCCTTGAGCAGCGGCTCAAAAACCCCTGCCAAATAAGGTGAGGGAAAATCGCTCAAATCGCGGCTGCGTGGGGCCTGTTCCGTGCTATGAAAGGCCCCATTGGCATCGGTAAAACTCAGGCCGGGCAGATCATGCAGGTCACGACCTTGCAGGCGCTCCAACAAAGCCAGAAAAGCCGCTTCTCCTTCGCCATGTACACAGGCATCCACCCAGGGATAGGCCTGCAAGAATTCGCTGGCCCGGTCGGGAACCTGGGGGCCGCCAAAGACAATCAGAATTTCGGGCTTGGCCTGTTTGAGCAATCGCGCCAGGGCCAGTGAATATTCACTGTTCCAGACATAACAGCTAAAGCCCACCAGATCAGCCAGCAGCAGCTCTTTTAACATGGCTTGCAAAGGCAAGCGCTGATAGAGTGGCGGCAAAAACACGTAGCGGCTCAGATCGGGGGCGTGGCGTTGGACATAGGCTTGCAAGAGCCCGGCGGCATAAGGCAAATAGTTTTGCTTCAGCAGGGGCTGATTGATTTGTACCAATCGGACAATCAGGGATGGGGTAACGCGCATGTCGACTCCAGTCTGAGGATCATTTTATCAGGATTTTGACTGGATTTCGGGTTTCTCAATACTTGAGAAAAAGCCCAAAATATGCTATAGTCGTGCTTGTCATTTTTTGCAATTTTTTGGTTCGGCGCAAGCGTAGGCGCGAAAGGAATTCACTTGGACCCTGACAGTAGTCGCATTTTTATGATCAGCAGTGTTATTATCGTTTGCCTGCTTGTCTCTGCTTTTGTTACCGCTTATGAAGCTGCTTTTGCTGGATTGTCCCGCGTGCGCTTACAAAAGCGCACAGACGAAGGTGACAAGCGCTCAGCTTATCTGCTGAAGCTGATGAACCAACCCCACAAAACACTTTTGGCCCTGATGATCAGCGATTGGCTGGCAGATATTCAATTTGTGGTCCTTTTGACCTATCTGATCTTTCAATTTACCCACCACTGGCTCTATGTCGTAGGTTTGACCCTTTTGGCCACGCCTGTTTTGCTGATTGTCGGTGAAATTCTACCGCGTACCATCGCCCACCGCTACCGCGAACATTTTGTCTATGCTTGGCTGCCTCTGCTCCAGATCTTGATGCTTTTGCTCAGTCCGCTCGTGAGTTTTATGAGTTGGGCTGCCCGCCCCTTGTTGGATGCCTCTGGGGCCCGTTTTGGCCAGATGATGCCTGATTTTACCGAAGAAGAGATCTTACAAATGGTCAATCTCGGCGGCAATACAGGCATGTTGGACAAAGAAGAGTCCGAATTGGTGCATTCGGCCTTTAATTTTAACAATACCCCCGCCAGTGCTGTGCTCACACCCCGTGTAGATATGCTCTGTATCGAAGACACTATGACCATTGACGAAGCCCTGGAATTGATGGCCGGGGACGAAGGCTATTCGCGGCTGCCGGTTTACCACGACAATATTGACCAGATCATTGGCATTGTGCACACCAAAGACCTGTTGCGGGCCCGCCTGCGTGAAAACAGTGGTGAGATGGCTGTGAGCAAATGTGTGCGTAAGGTCCACCATATCCACGAATTTCAGCCGATCAATACCGTGCTCAAATTGATGCAAAGCAAAGGCATGCCGATGTTTATTGTGACCGACGAATATGGCGGCACGGTAGGCCTGGTAACGATCGAAGACCTGCTCGAAGAGATTGTCGGTGAAATCCGCGACGAATATGATGAGGAAGAACAGCCCCAATTGGTGGAAATTGATGCCCACACCATTTTGGTTGACGCCCGACTGAGTGTTGAAGATGTCAACGATGCCCTCGATTTGGAACTGCCCAACAGCCAATCTGTGGCGGGATTGGTTTTTAATACCCTGGGCGAAGCGCCTGTCGTTGGTCAAAGTATTCAGATCGACCAGGTCTTGTTCACTGCCGAGGTCATGGATGGCATTCGCATCATCAAGGTGCGGATCCAAAAACTGACAGAACAAGATACCCCCGAGCCCACCACCAAAGCTTAAGGAGCCTGATTGTCTATGTCCATGTACATTGTGCTTGCAGGAACAACCGGAGTGGGAAAATCCACCTTAACCCGGCGTTTGGCCTCCCAATTTCATTTTCACGCTTTTTATGAGCACCTCGACGACAACCCCTACTTAGCGGATTATTATGCCGGTAAAGGCAAAGAAATTTGTTTTGAGATGCAGGTCTATTTTTTGGGACAACGGGTTTCCCAGCAAAAAGAAATTGAAAAAATGCTCAAAACGGGCACAAATGTCATACATGATCGCTCTATTTACGAAGACTTTCATATTTTTGCCCAACACCAATACAATATTGGCTGTATCAACGATTTGCAATTCGAAAATTACCGCCGCCTTTTCTTCACGGTCACAGATTTGCTCTATCCGCCTGATCTGATCATCTATTTACATGCCTCAACCGAACGGCTCAAGCAGCAGATCGTCGAAAGGGGCCGCGATTACGAACAAAAAATTGACCTGACCTATCTGGAGCAGATCAACGAACTCTACCAGGATTGGCTCGAACGTTTGGAACAAGGCCCCACTACCACGCCCCTGCTGCCTGTTGACGTCTGCGAAGTGGATTTGCTCGGTTCAGGTTTTGATTCCCTCTGCCACGATTTACAGGCCCGGCGTGAACGAATCAAAGGCCCTGTTCGCTAAACAACTTTCAGATGCGTGACAACTTTCCCCGGATTTTGATCGGCCCGCTGTTTAATCCGGGGGTGATTGGCAATTATCTGGGCCATCCTTGCATACAAACCTTTATGAGCGGCTCTGCGCAAGACTTGCGCCCGCCTTATGACCTCTTTTACGATATCCAAACAGATACCATTTCCAGCTTTTTGGCCCGTCTGCCGGGTCCTCTGCCAGATTTTTTGGTCTGGTGGGATGGGGTCTATCAGGCCATTCCACCAGGGATTGAAGCCTGCCCGATCCCCACGGTCTTGATCCCCGGTGATTGGAATTTACGCTTGTCGACACTTTGGCCTTACCTCGGCCAGTTTGAGCACGTTTTGGCCGACAAAGCTCTCCTGGCTTGGATGGAAAAAGGCGGCTACACCCATGGCGTCTTTTGGCCGGGCTTTTCCTTTGAACCCTTAAAACACCGACTTTTGCCTGATCAGGAGCGGATTTATGACCTGACTTTTGTCGGCAATCTCAATCATTATGTGCAAAGGCAGCGCGGATTTTTGCTCGAACGTTTGGCCCGGCTTTCAGATCGCTACCGGGTTCAAATCTGTGGGGGCGTCTATGGCGAGGACTATGTCAAATTGCTCAATCAGAGCAAAATTGTGTTTAATTACACCATTTGCCAAACCATGAATATGCGGGCCTATGAAGCGCCTGCCTGTGGGGCGCTGTTGATGATTGAAGCAGAGAATCTCGAGGTCCGGGATTTTCTTGAAGAGGGCGTCAGCTGTGTTTTATACACCCATGCCAATCTCGAAAGTCAAATTGACTATTATCTCAGCCACACCAGCGAACGAATTGCTATTGCCACTGCGGGCCAGCTTCAGATCCAAAATTTCAGCTATGAAAAGCAATTTGAATGGTTGATCGACCACCTGATCAGATTTTCAGGGCAGTCCGCTTCAGACAGACCTCAAAAGTGGCTCGGCGCTCAGGAGACTTTGTTGCTTCAGACCCGACAGCTCTTTCGCAGCAGTACCCCCAATGGCCCCTTGCGGGCCATTCTGAGCCTGAATCAAAGCCCCAATCCCACTTCTGCTGAGCAGTACAATCAATTGGGCGTGTTCCTCCTGCATGAGACTTACTCTTGGGGAGCAGGCGGCCAATTGGCCCTCAACGAAACCTTCAGATGGAATGCCGAAGAGGCCTTGCTGGCCTTTGAGAGGGCCTTTTCGCTTGCGCCAGATAATCCTGTGATGGGTTTTAATCGCGCTTGGTGTCTGGAATTGCTGCGCGATCATGATACAGCCAAAAGAGCTTATCTCGCGCTATACGAGCAATTCAAGCAAGCGCAAGCCCCTGGCTGGGAGCAGACCCTGCCCGTTTACCCCGAACGGTATACCCATTTTGAAGTGGAGTGGGAGACCCGCTATCGCTATAGCCTGCCCCCTCATTCCTCCGATCTGCAACCGCTGATGGCCCTGCTGAAGTGGCAAATTTGTTTAAGACTGGCCTCTCTTTCGGTCGGCTCTCCTGCAGAGACCTTGCACTGGCTGATCCGCGCCCTGATCGCCGATCCTCAACTGGGGGAAATCCCCTATTTACTGGCTTTGGCCTGGAAAAAACAGGGGTTTCCCAAACGGGCCCTCAGTGCCTTGCAATTGGCCTTGCGCAATCAACCCTTTCAGACCCGCATCTGGGAATTGCTCCTACACGAATACCTGGCACAATCCCAATGGGATTTGGCCCAAAAATGGGTGCAATCGCTGCTACCGATTGTTGAAAGTTTCGACAATCTCCAGCCTGAACGCCCTGTTTATCGCTGTTGGCAGGCCTTGCTCAAACCCTTGGTCTTGATTCAAAGCCCCCCTTCTCCAGAACAAAAAGACGCTGTCTTTGCCGCTTTGGCGGCTTTGTCCGATCCCACCTTGGCAGAACAATTTTTGGCGTATTATCCCCAATTGAAAAACCAATTGCACCCAGACTGGCATTGGCTGTTTATCTGCCTTGAACTGGACTGGAAACCCGCCTTACCGGAGCCTGAACCCGACCTATTTCCAGCCTTAAACCGCATAACGGGTCTCTCTCCTGTGGTTCAAATTGGCAAGGCAGATAACCCGCCTGGGAGTTATCTGCGCAAGTGGCAGGCCCAAACAGAAAGGGGGGTGGTCAGCGGCGGGGATTTGCCAAGTCTTTTTCCGCCACTTCCTGCAGAGCCTTATGAAATCGAAGGTCTGATCGAAACGACAGAGACCGAGCAAGGGCCTTTGAATCTGTTGATCTTGGTCCAAAACCCACTGCGCCCAGAAGAAAAAAAATATCTCGCTGACCTGGCTCAATGGGCCGAGAACCAAGCTCAAGTTAGTCTCTTGCTCTGGTGTTGTCAGACAGAGCCGGACCCCGCATTTTTGAATGAATTGGAGAGGGTTTTTTCTGACTTTCCCTGTGCGAATACCACTTTATTAACAGATATTCAAACCCTTGCCCAAGCAGCCTCTTTGCTGAATCAGGTTCAGGTTCTGGCGGGGGTTTATCATCCACAAATCGCCTGGTATTACCATTGGGCGCTGGCCTGGGGCCTGCCACTTTGGCTCAGATTATGCCCTTTAGAACGTGAGCTGGAATTTGGAGCAGAGGCTCAATTTTTGCTCAGCCTCAGCACAGATTGGGCCCAGCGCCAAGCAGAGTGGCCCGAAGAAAAGGCCCGGGTGATGAAGTGGGCCGAGTTGCAAAAAAGCCGGGATCATTTGTTACAATTAAAACGCTTTCAAACAGCCTGGAAGCTTCGCTTGGATTGGATTAAAGACCAGTTCAAAAGACTGTGAAAACGCCCAAATAAACTTGTTTGAAATTCCATTTTAAAGTTAAAACACTGTCATCTTTTCTTAAAATACATATGTTACTTTATATATAGACCAGTTATTTCTGGATTCATTCAAAAGTCCACTGGTTAGCCCATCAAAACTCTAGCTGGCGCCCCTCCCTGGGGCGTTTTTTGTTGTTTAAGTGGCCAATAATTGGTTTAAATAGCGATTTTCACCCAAAAAATCGTCGCAGTGGGCACAAATCGCTGGGCGTGTCTGCAACATGTCGCTCCGATACTGCTGGTAATCTTTGCCCAACCAAATGTCTCGAAACGAGGTCTCCTGTCCCAAGCGGGCCAGTGGCGCTTTTTCGCCTTTGAGCATACAACAGCCATAAACCAAACCATCGGCAGCAATCAAACTGTGCAGCCAAGGGGCAAAACAGCGGTTATTCTGGTAAAAACCCAAAGCATAATGCCCCTTCTCAGTCATTGCGATCTCCGCTGGTGTGCGCCCAAAGGGATAGGCTTCTGACGCAGCTTGAATCAAGCCCCATTTCAGGGCTTTTTCTGCCACTTGGGGAGCAATCTCATGGTTAAACGTTTCAATTTCAGAGGCCTTGAGACGCAATTGCGGGCCTGTCTCCAGATGTAAATCGTCAACCGGCAAGAAACGAATCCGGTCAATGCCCAAATCATGCGCCAATTCGGGCCAGAATAACATCTCTTGAAAGTTTTCTTGGGTCAGGACTGTATTGGCTTTGATCAAGACAGATCGCCCGGATTTATCGATTGCCAAACGGGTATTGGCTATCCCCTGAACTACACGTTCCCAGCTGTCTTGTCCGCGAATTCGGCGATAGGTCTCAGGCAGAGGGCTGTCCAACGAAAAAGTGATTTGGCTGAGACCAGCATCCACCAAGGCTTGGGCTTTGCGGCGGCTCCAGAGCGTGCCATTGCTGACCAGGCTCACATGCAGGCCCCGTTCTGTTAAATAGCGAATGCCCTGCTCCAGCCAGGGAAACATCAAGGGTTCGCCCCCAGAAAAATGCACTTTTTTGGTTTTGAGCAAAACAAGGTCATCCAAGACAGGCCTTAAATCTTCCCAGCCTTGAAAATAACTGGGTCTGGGTGGCTTTTGGCCATCAACCCGCCATTGTGAACACATCACACATTTTAAATTGCATTGCCAGGTCAGTTTGAGCTTGACACTCAGGGGGCGCGGTTGAACCTCGGCCGCTAAAATACGCTTGAGTTTTTTGGGGGCCGCCCCCACATATTGGTCGAGTTTATACATCGCTTTTAGCCATGGCCAGTACTTTTCAGTCTCATTTAATGCCGATCTGCGCCGGTTAAGAGCGCTTCGAGATTGTCGGCTTTGTGGGCAATTTGCAGAATGGCCGCACGCAACTCTGCAGGGTCTGCGGTTGCTGCCAATTGGTTGTCTCCCACCACAAACATCTCTTCGTTGCCCAATTTGGCCAAACCAATCGCGCCATAGGCCATTTTGCCATTTTCTTCGAGACAGAGTTTATACAATTCTGGACTTTGGGCACCACAAAAAGACTGAATGGCAATCATCGGATGACCTTCAAGATCCTGCCTGTCAAAGCGCACATGTACGGTCTGCTTGCGCTGCTCAGAGATCGGCAATTGAACCCTGAACTTTTTCGCTTGGGAGGTCAACTCTAAATTCAGACCCTGCAGGGATTCTTGCAGCAAAAATTGTTCCCAGCCCTCTTGGCGCAAGCCTTTAAAGGCTTTGGCTTTGACGGGCAAATCACCGACTTCGGCCAATTGACTGCCCTGTGTGGCTAAGCCATGGATGGCTGTGTCGAGTTCGGCCTGATCAAGGGTGGCATAGAGCAAAGTTTTGGTTAAAAACAGCTCAGAGGCTTTGCCTTCAGCCTGCGGCAAAGCGGCAAAACGCCCATAGGCCAAGGCGGGATTGGCACGCAGCAATTCTTCGGGTTTGGCCTGAGGCAAAAGCACAGGCAAATAGAGGCGCAAATAGGTCAATTCGCCTTCTTCACTCAGGCTCAACGTCAGGTT
>CAZRFI010000121.1:0-13571 GCA_964598905.1 uncultured Candidatus Sericytochromatia bacterium
TGGGCAAAGTTCACAAAGACAAAGCCCGAATCGGAGAAATCATCGCCCAGGAATCCAGCTTGGAAGAGGTGGCGCAAATGGTTTATCGCCTGATGGCTCTGGAGTATTGCCTGCAAGGGGCCTGTCGGCTGCCTCTTTCGCCTTGAGTTAAGTCCAAAATCAGTCCAAAATCAGTCCAAGATCAGCGCCAAGGCCGTTTCTGCCAATAAATAGCTGGAGCGATGATAGGGGTCGATTTGAATCAACATATCCCTGTCGCGCTTGAGTTTTAAGGCCTGATCCAATTGATTGCGTTGCAGGGCCACCCGCATGAGATTGTGGAAGACCTTGGCCAAATGTGAAAGCTCGCGGGTTTTGAGCAAAATACCCTCAGCCTGCTTAAAGTAGTCGTAAGCCGATTGAAAATCTTCTCGGCTGAAAGCCACGACTCCCAAGGCGTGATAGACCCGTTCCAGGCCATCGAGTTGTTTGGCGTCCAACACCTCGCGGGAGGCTTTACAAATGGCGTAATGGGTTTCAGCTTGTTCTACCTGTCCACTGAGCCAATAAAAATGCCCCAAACGCAGGGATACCAAGTCTTGACCCATAATATCTTGTACCTCGCTGAAGGCCAGTTGGGCCATCAATAAATGGCTGTGGGCCAGTCCCAAATCGCCACTTAACAGCCCATAAAGGCCCAGATTTAGATTGACATAAGCCAAGCCCCTGCGATCCTCAGCTTTTTGCAGCAAATACTGGGCCTGTTGCAGATCCGCATGTGCGGCCTGGAGTTCGCCCAATTTAAGGGCCACACTGGCCCGTTGGTTTAAGGCCAGACCCTCAATCCGAGCATCTCCCAAACGTTGGCTCAGAGCCCTGTTCTGGCTAAATATTTCATGGGCCTGGGCATAGTCCCTCAGGGTTTCGGATAAAAGCCCCAAATTGTGATTGACATGGCTCAGACGCAGCAAATTGCCTGTTTGCTCCAAATAGGTTTTGCTCTCGCCAAAATAATAGCGGGCCCGTTTAAATTCCTGCTGGTAAAAACAGGCTGCCCCGAGCCGGTTGTATACCGAGGCCAGACCGGATGCATGTTGGTGTTGAGCATAGATCTGTTTGCTCACCAAGAGATCATTTTCAGCCATTTGGATTTGGCCCGCACGAATGGCTGCATAACTCATGGTTTCGAGCAGTTCAGCCATCTCCAAACTCTGGGGCACGGAATGCCCCAGGGCTTTGTAAAACAGCGGTTGGGCCTCGCTATAAGAGCGAATCTCTGCTGTGCGTTCGGCCAGAGCCTTGTAGACCCTAAAAAGCAAAGCTTGATGGCCCGATTGCTCTGCCAAAACCCTGGCCTGTTCGAGAATTCCCAGCGCGTGACTGGGTTCTGCTAAGGCCGCTTTGTCGATCAAACACGTGGCGATCAAAATGGGGTTTTGACTTTCTCGCGCCAGCGTTTCACTTTGCATCCCATAGGCTTCGGCCTGTTCCCGATCTTGGCACAAGAGTGCCACTTGGCTCAACTCACGGTAGAGTTCAAGCCATTCAACCTGTTTAGCTGGATACTGATTCAGTAAATGCTGTGTTTTTTGATACCAGCCAAAGGCGCTCTCAAGACGCCCTTGGCGCCGAGCGCTTTGTCCTGCCAAGAAACAGGCTTTGAGCGCCTGATCGACCTTGCCAGAGGCCAGAAAATGGTGGGCGCAACGCTCAGGATCTGCGCCGGTTTGGCTCTCAAAATAGCTTGCCAATAAAAGGTGAATCCGGCTGGCTTTGTCTTGGGCCAAACGTTTGAGTTGTTCCTGGTAAAGTGGATGGGAAAAGTGATACTGCTGGTTAGCACTTTCTGTCAGAATTTGTTTGCGCAAGGCATTTTCAAGGCTGGTTTGGATCTGGGCTGCGGGTTTTTGTAAGATTGCGGCCAGATCTTTGAGTTCAAAAGACGCTCCCAGAAAAGCTGCCAATTGTAAAATTTGGCTCAATTCGGGCAAACTCTCGAGATCGGACTGGATCATTTTTTCCAGTTTGGTGGGGATGGGCAATTCCGCATTTGTCTGGGTCAAGCACCAGCCTGATTCGGGGCTGAATTGAAGCCATTGCTGCTGTACCAACCAGATCAAGGTCTCTTGTAAATAAAATTGATTGCCTGCACTGACCCGTTCCAGGTTTTGCGCCAAATCTGCTGGAAAATGATGATTTGGAAAGAGTTCTGCCAAAATGCGGCGAATCGCTGCAGGGCCCAAGGGTGGTAAAGGCAGGCTGATCAGGTCAAGCTTCGAGAGCGACTCGGGCAAGCGTATGGCGCTGCCGGTCAAGCAGAAGAAAACGCGGTTATCTGCTTGACGTATCAGGGATTGAACAAAAGCGAGATCACTGGGGCTCAGGCTTTCAAGATCGTAAATTTTGATCAGGACGCGGGGCCAGATCTGGCCCAGGTCTTTGAGCAAACGCAAAGCAGCCAGAAAGACCTGCTCTGAGTCGATATCTGTGTGCGGATCTTGCGCTAAAATAGCCCTGTGTAAAAGGGGCAGATCCTGGCCTGTAAAATTGGGTTGGGTCAGAGCCAGACTTAAAAGGTGTTCATAAAAGACGTTTGCAGCTGAGCCCTGATTGAATTCACCACATTTTAATTCTAAGCAGAGCAGTTCATGATTCCAGGTTTGCAGCAATTCCCGTTTGCCTTGACCACGGGGGCCCCAGAGGTAGAGACCTTTAACGGATTCTTGCTGTAACAGACCCGCCATCTTCTCCAACGTTGGCCCCTGAACCTCACTTGAAAAATGGGGGTGGAAGGCGATCTCCACCGACTCAGCGGCAAGCTCACTTGTAAACGTCTGGCCCTGAAGATCGCTGTAGTGCAAATGCAGGGCGGGCAAAACCTGGCCACCGGGCACGCGAGCGGTAAGCGCCACATTCAACACTTTACTTTCAAAAGGGGCTAATTGTTGCGGTAAGAAGGGCAAAGGGGCATTGCTCTCAAAGCCAAAGGGCAGAAGCTGATCGCGATCCCAGTTCAAAGCTTGGGCCAGCGCACTGCTGTGATTGTTGAGGGTCAGGCTGAGGGTCAGTTCTGCGCCCGTTTGGGGAGGAAAGGGAGTCAATTGCCGCTGCAGGACAATGTGGGGAGACTCAATTGAGCGGATGTCGAGAGTTTGGGCTGCCATCGGCGCGGGAGCAAAGGGTATCCCCTTTTGGTATCTGTATTGCAGTTGCCCCTCTGGATAAACATACTCACCGGCTTTGGGGATGTGTAAAAGATAGTCGATTTCGACGCTTTCACCAGCTGCCAGCGCCCCTTTAAAGCTCAATTGGAGCGGACTTGCGCTTAACCCTTGAGGCAGTAATTCGGTCCATTGCACCTCTGCCATCGGTAGGGGACCCGGGTTGCGCAAGCGGATCTGGACTTGCAATTGGTCTGTATGTGCAAAAATCTGTTTTGAATCCTGTGATTTTAAACTTGTGGGAAAGTGCCTTTCCCATTCCAATGGGGTTTCAGACAAATTTGGACAGGCGTTGGGGCAGGCCAGCCTCTCCTCCCGATTTAACACCCGGTAATAAGGCGTTTGCTCCTCCATGCCATCAAAGAGCAGCCACTCAAGTTGTTTGTTTTGTCTGCCTTTGTTCTGACTGGCTTTGTCTGGAGCAGGCAGTCTGAATAAAGCCAGTGGCAATTTGCCCGTCTGCTCAGAACTCACCCAGACTGAGCCTTGTCTTTCCAAGCTAAGCGCGGCAAAGAGACTGGGCAAATTTAAACTATTGAGCATAAATCTGAATCGGGCCCAAATGGCTTCTGGCCCATTTTCAGAGCTCTCAGAGCTCAAAGAGGAGACAAAAGCCAATAAACGGCCCAAAGACTCTGAGATTTCTGGATGTTCTAAACTGCGTTTAAAGGGGCCAGAACGCAGCAAGGCCAAAAGTGGCCCGATTGGGAGGGGGCTCGGCAGGGCTCTCAGCGCTTGAAATAAGCTTTCTTGATCCCGGGATTCGGCCTTGAGCAGGGCCAAAGAGAGTAGGTACATGCCCATAAAATGGAGGTTTTGTCTGTGCCACGCTTCGAGTTTTTGCGAACATTCCAACCAAGCTGGCCGGTGATTTAAACCCGCCATGGTCAATTCATGGGCCTGAACAAAGGCCTGAGAGAGGGCTTTAAACTCTTCAGCCAAGGCTTCTGGCAACAGTGGCAAAAGCCGACTTTCCATGCCGCGCCAAGCTGGCAAACCAGGCAGACTGATCTGGGGGGTCTGGGTGTTTGCAGGTAGATTTTGCAGCTGGCGCGACAGGTTTTTGAGTTTATCTCCCCCAAAACAAGCGGCAAAAAGTCCATCTAAATCTGAAACCAATTCAATTTTTAAGGTATCTTCGGGAGCCAGATCCAAGAAGTAGAGAAATTGCCGATCGTGAATCTTTTTCAAGCGAATACCTGCTTCGGGCAGAGCCTGTAAGGGGGTACCCAAGGGCAGACAGAGGGTTTTGACCCCCGCATCAAACGCTGCTTCGAGTTTGCCATAAGGCAGGTCGAAGCCCTGAACGGGTTCAATGTGACCTGTATCTCTGCGCACGAGTCCACTAAAGGCCTGACCAGGTTCTTCGTGTTCAAACAGGCGTTGTAAAACAGCCCCGACAAAAGCCAAACTCGCAGATTCATCCATCAGCCTGACATGGTCGGGAAAAGCCACTTCAGCCCAGAGCGGGAAAGCGTCTTCCAAGGCCAATTGTTTGCCCAGCCACAGGCCCGTGGCTTCCAAGGCCAAATGGCCCGAAGACAGAATGGCGGCATCTGCGAATCGGGCACTCAGATGCAAGGGCGGAAAGCGGTCGGTGTATTTGAGTTGGCGCAATTCGAGCCCACAGGTAGTGCCATATACATCAGATTGTCCCGAGCGGGTGATAAACAGGGCGGTGCAGGGCGTCAAACCCACTTGAATCAAGTTTGCCTTGGCTGGTGCAGCCAAGCTCTGCCCCAGGGCCCAAATTTCCAGGCCTCTTTCGGGACTGATCTGGCTCCGGCGAGTTGCTTGTTGAATCAAGGCCTCGCCGTGGGCCTGCCAAAACTGCGAGAGCAATTGCCACCGCCGCCACTGCCGAAGAGTCAGTTCACTGACCGAGGTCGGGCGTAGGTTTTGCCAATGGGGCAAAAGCTGATCCAATTGGCTGCGAATCCGGGGATGTTTGTGCAATTGGCTCAAACCTGAAAGGGCGCTGAGGATTTCAGCGATGGCCAAAGACATCTTTAAATTTGCAAAACGGGTTTAATGATGAACAAAGACACCCACCACAAAATCACCTTTTTCGGAATGGTGGCTGATCAACCCCAGGTGTCTTTCTGCGTAGTACCAAACTGTTAAATCTTCAAAACCCCCCACTTTTGCAGGGAAGATTTGAGCAAAGGGCAGACTGCTTGGTACTTCTGGGAAAGCGGCTATCACGTCTTTTAAAGGGCTCGGTTCGGGGCCCAAAACCAGCGGTTCTTGTTCAGGGGAGGGGGCTGGCAATTGAAAAGACGTGGGCAAAAAGACCAACAGGGCTTGTAAATTGTCTTTTTCGGGATAGAGCAACACCCGCGAGGCGTTTTCTGGCAAAAGGCGGGTGTGCAGTGTTTTGGCATTCACAAAGGGAATGCCTGGACAAATCCGACTTTTTTCAATTTTGAGACACTGCCCTTTGGCCCGGCTTTTGGGGATTTCCAGTGGGGCATCGCCGCTGTTTTTGAGGCTTTGCAGTGACTCTTCACTGAGCAAAATAGGGCCCGGCACCAGGGCCATGACGGGGGATTGGAGCAATAATACAGCCCATAAACAAGACAGTGATAAGATGTTTTTCATGATCCTAATTTTAGGCCGAATCTCCTGAGCTTGTCCAGAGCCCTTCTGGGTGAGAGGGTGTTATAATGAGCGAACAGCAACACCGACCGCCCATGTGCCGGTCCCGCAGGGAGAAAAGGGAATGAAATACAAAGCCACATTGGACTTTGCTCAGACCATGGATGCCAACGACCCCCTGCGCGAATACCGCAGTCAATTTTTTCTTCCTCCCGGTAAATCTAGGTTTGAGGCCATTTATCTGTGCGGCCATTCTCTCGGCCTACAGCCCCGGAATACACGCAATTTAATCGAAGCAGAGCTCAAAGATTGGCAAAACTTGGGTGTCAAAGCCCATTTTGAAGGGGCCCATCCCTGGATGTATTACCACGAAATGGTCACCGATTCCCTGGCTGCCTTGACGGGGGCCCGCCCAATGGAAGTTGTGGCCATGAATTCACTCACTGCCAATTTGCATCTGATGATGATCAGTTTTTACAGGCCCACCCTCGATCGGCCCAAAATTTTGATTGAAGGTCCAGCCTTTCCCTCGGATCGCTATGCTGTGATCTCCCAGATGCATTACCACGACCTCGATCCCGATGAATGTTTGATTGAGATCAAACCCGAGCGTGACAGTGGCGGAGTGAGCACAGAACAGATTTTGGCAGCGCTTGAAGAACACGGTGAAGACGTCGCATTGGTCTTGCTGAGCCCTGTGAATTACACCAGTGGTCAATTGCTGGATATTCGCGCCATTGTGCGAGCAGCCCAGGCGCGCGGCTGTAAAGTGGGCCTGGATTTGGCTCACAGTATCGGCAATGTGGTACTCAAACTGCATGAATGGGATGTGGACTTTGCTGTTTGGTGCAGTTATAAATATCTCAACGCGGGGCCCGGTGGGATTGGTGGTTGTTTTGTTCACTCGCGCCATGCTGACGACAATTTGCCGCGTTTGGCAGGTTGGTGGGGCCACAATCAACAGACCCGTTTTATGATGCCCCCAGATTTTGAACCGATTCTGGGAGCCGAGGGATGGCAATTGAGCAACCCACCCATTTTAAGTTTGGCCAGTTTAAGGGCCTCTTTGGCGCTTTTTGACGAAGTGGGAATTGAGCGCTTGCGCGCCAAAAGCCGTTTGTTGACAGGGTATTTGGAGTTTTTATTGGCCGATATTCATTCAGACAAAATCCGTCAGATCACCCCCAAAGACCCGTCCCAGCGCGGCTGTCAGCTTTCTCTGCAAATCAAAGGCGGGCGAATCTTACATGATCGCCTGCAGGAATTAGACATCATCTGTGATTGGCGCGAACCAGATATTCTGCGACTGGCCCCTGTGCCCTTTTACAATCATTTTTCAGATATCTTCCAAACCGCAGAAGGGCTCAAACAGGTTTTAAAAGTATGAATGAACTGACAGTGGTGGGTTCGGGACTGGCGGGCACTTTGCTCAGTTTGGTACTGGCCCAAGCAGGCCATGGCGTGCGTTTGTTTGAACGCAGGGCAGATATGCGTAAGGTTCCGCAGGGAGCCGGTCGCTCGATCAATTTGGCACTATCGGCACGCGGGCTTTTCGCTCTCGAAGAGGTGGGCCTCAAAGACGCTGTCATGCAAGCGGCGATCCCGATGCATGGCCGCATGGTGCATGACCTCAGCGGCAATCTGAGTTTTCAGCCCTATGGTCAATCGGGGGAATATATTAATTCAATTTCTCGGGCAGCCCTCAATCAAACCCTGATTCAAGCGGCAGAAGACACGGGCAAAATTCAAATTGTGTTTAACCAGCGCTGTACAGGTTATGACTTTGCCAAACACCAGGTCCTGTTTGTTGATGATGAAAACCAATTTAACTACGCCTTTCAGGCCAGTGGGCCGGTTTTTGGGGCCGATGGCGCGGGTTCTCCGCTGCGCAGGGCTTTGGTGGAACGTGTGCGCGTCAATTATGCCCAGGACTATCTCGAATACGGTTACAAAGAATTGACGATTCCCGCTGGGGCTGACGGTGGCTTTCAGATGGAGCCCAATGCTCTGCATATTTGGCCGCGCAGCACCTTTATGTTGATTGCCTTGCCCAATCCCGATGGCAGCTTTACCTGTACGCTCTTTTATCCCTTTGACGGTCCGCAGGGGTTTGAGCAATTACAAACCCCCGAAGCGGTGCAGGCCTTCTTTGAAAGCCAATTTCCGGATGCCGTGCCGCTGCTCAGTCACTTGCAAACTGAGTTTTTCCAAAACCCGACGGGGGCCTTGGCCACCATTCATCTCTCACCTTGGTACAGTGGCTCAGAACTGCTCTTGCTGGGTGATGCGGCCCATGCGATCGTGCCTTTTTTTGGGCAGGGCATGAACTGTGCCTTTGAAGACTGCACCGTGCTCAGTCAAGTCATGAATGAGGTGGGGCACACGTCAGAACATCAATGGGAACCCATCTTTAGAACCTACCATCAGCGCCGCAAACCCGACGCGGATGCCATCGCCGATTTGGCCTTGGAAAACTTTATCGAAATGCGCGATGCCGTTGCCGATCCCGGCTTTGTGTTGCGCAAACAAGTCAGCCTGCTGCTGGAAAAGCGCTTTGGCCGACGATTTATTCCCAAATACTCCTTGGTCAGCTTTCACCGGGTGCCTTATTCATTGGCCAAAGTACATGGGGAATTTCAGCAGCAATTGCTGGAACAACTGTGTGAGGGTCTAAATGCAGCCGAAAATCTGAACTGGGACTTGGCATCGACCCTGATTGAACACTATTCTCAAACAGCTCCGAATTTGGGAACCTTTTTGGAGCAAGAAGTACATGCGCCCTGATCAACAATTGAATCAAGCCTGGCTGAATCTCTCAGCAGGCCGCTGGCAGGATGCCGAAAAATCCCTGCTACAAATGAGTTTGAATTCCGAAGCCCTGGCAATGTTGGGCTCTCTCTATTACCAACAAGAAGATTACGAAAAAGCGATTCCCAAACTGGAAAAAGCGCTTAAATTGGCCCCCAAACGTCACGATCTCTATCCCTTGCTTGGAGCTGCGCTACAGCTCTCTGGGCGGGTGGCAGAAGCCTTGCCCTGGTACCAAAAAATTCTTAAGGCCGATCCTGACAATCCTTCGCATTTGTATAATTTGGCTTCGGCCCTCAAGGAATCTTCCCAATACGCCGAAGCCGCTCAACTTTTTGAAAAACTGATCGCCAAACACCCAGAGCATTTGCGGGCCCGGAATAATTTTGGGGTCGCACTCCTGGCCCTGGGCCGTATCTCTGAAGCCTCAGAGCAATTTGAATGGGCCGTTAAATTGGCCCCTGATTATGCTTTGGCTTGGATCAATTTGGGGGATGCCCAATTACAATTGGGTCAGTTACAAAAAGCCCAAAAGTCCTTTGAACGGGCCCTGCCATTGATGCCCGACGATGTCTCTCTATTGGCGCGGTTGGGCCGTGTCTGTCAACTCTTGGGCCAATTGGAAAACTCTGCCAAATGGCTGAAAAAAGCGCTCAAATTGAGCCCTGACGATTCTGCCCTCTGGCGCAGCCAGGGGGCCACCTTGCAGGCCTTGGGACATTGGCCTGCAGCCCAAGCTGCTTTTGAAAAGGCTTTGGCCATCCGCCCGGATTTTGCCGAGGCCCGCAATAATTTGGGCAATTTACTCAAAGAACAGGGACAAATGGAGGCGGCCCAAGCCCAGTTTGAACAGGTACTCAGCCAAGCGCCCAGTGACGCTCAGCGCATTCGCTTGGCCACCCTGGCGCCCCCAGTCTATGCCAGTCTCGAAGATCTGAACCATTGGCGGCAGCGGATCGAAAAAGAGGTCGGTATCTTGGCCGAGCTTCCCTTGCAGATTGCGGATCCGCTCGCTGAAATTGGCCAAGCCAATTTTTATCTGGCTTATCAGGGGTATAACGACAAAGAGTTGCAGAAAGCCATTGCCGGTCTCTATCGACCACTTCTGCCCGAGCAGATTTCAGCCAAGACACCACATCCCCAAACTGAGCGCAAGCGCGTCGGCTTTCTTTCGGGTTTTTTTTACAATCACAGTATTTGCCATTATTATACCCAACATATTTTGGGCCTTGATCCGGAACTCTTTGAGGTTTTCTTGTTGCTGGCCCCCGGCAATCCCCAAGACGGCGCTACTGATCGCCTGAGTGCCTTCGCCTCTCAAACCCTGCGTTTGCCGCGTGATCTGGCTTTGGCCCGTCAACAGATCGCAGATCTGCACCTGGATGCGTTGATTTATACGGATATCGGCATGGAACCCTTTAGCTATTTTCTGGCCATGACCCGTTTGGCTCCCTTGCAGGCCGTTTTACCCGGCCACCCCGTCACAACGGGCTTGCCGACAATAGACTATTTTGTCTCCAATGCCCCGATGGAATTGCCAGAAGCCCAGGATCATTACAGCGAAACGCTGGTGACGTTGCCCGGTTTGCCGGTGGCTTATGCCAAACCCGAATTGCCCAAAACCTGGCTCAGCCGAACAGAATTGGGATTGCCCGAAAACAAACATCTCTACCTCTGTGCCATGACCCTGTTTAAAATTCACCCATGGATGGACATCGCTTTCAAGCAGATTTTGGAAAGTGATCCTTTGGCGGAGATCTGCCTGATTCGCTTCCAAGAGACGGGACAGCATTTGCTTTTGCAGGCCCGTTTGGAGCGCAGTTTAGGCCATTTGGCAGAGCGGATTCGATTCTTGCCCTGGGCCCCCAAAGAGGCTTTTTTCAGTCTCTTGGCCCAATCCGATCTGGCCCTTGATTCTCACCCGTTTGGCGGTGGCAGCACCCATTACCTGACCTTGGCCACCGGTACCCCCGTCTTGACCTGGACGAGTCCCTGGTTGCGGGGGCGCAGCGCTGCGGGCATGTATCAAATATTGGAAATCCCGGAACTGGTCACCGCTTCTGCAGAGGACTTTGCGACACGGGCTGTGCAAATTGCCTCTGAGACTGAACTGCAGCAATCACTCTCAGAACGTATCTTTGCTGGCCATTCACTGCTCTTTGACAATCCCCAGGGCCCACGTGAATTTGCAAGTTGGCTGGCTTCACTTTTAAAAATTTAAGCAAACTTTCAGTTTCATTTTCAAGTTTATGCTATTTTGCTCATATCCATCGCTTAGAATAAAATGAAGTCATCCAATTACAGGGAAATTCAAATCAGATGGATTTTAGAGCATTGGCTGGTGCCCGAGAACAATGGGTATCAGAGGTAAGTGCAGGCCATGAAGAGGTTTCAGAATTAAGCGCATTTCAAGGGTTTTGCTGCCTGATGGCAGCAGAAAAAAAAGGCTTTGCGTCTCCGGATTTGCTCAAAAAAGCCGCAGATGCCTTTGCGATCAGTGTGCAGTACAACCGTAAAAATCCCCAACCTTTGATTGGCCTTGCATACCTCTTTTTACTGGTCAAAGACGCAAAAAGTGCAGCGCCATATTTGGCCCAAGCAGCCCAATTGGCCCCCGATCACCCCGATTTGGTCGTTTTAAATCAGTGGTTATTGGGAAAAAAAACTGACACATCTGCCGATCTGGAATCAGATTTGCGTTTTGAGCAGGTCGGGCGTCTGATCAGCCATTCGGTCCAGCAATACCTGCAATTGCATCCCCTGCCTTCGATTGAGCCTCAACTCTATCTGCGTCTGCAGCAACAACAATTGGCCCTGCGGGAACTCTGCGAGCATTTGCACGCACAAATCACAGAATTGCAGGCCGAATCAGAAAGTTTTGGTCTGGATTACCAGCTTGCGCCTCTCTGGGAGAAGTTAAAGTCCTTTGAAGTGGCCGTGCAAGTCTCTCAGGACTATCTGCGCTTGATCAAAGGGATTCAAACAGATATCTCAGCGATTGAGGATTTGAGTATGGCCCTGCAATTGCGTGCAGAACAGGCCTTGCTGGATGTATTAGAGCAAAAATTGGAAATATTTTTGGACCGCTGTGATGCCATAGCAGACCAATTAGACGATTATGATCGGCGGGGATTTGAGATCGCTGGCGTGGAAAAGTATTATCAATCACTCTGTCAAAAGATTGAATGTTTACAAGAGAGCGTCGAAGACAATTTGGTTCGCTTTCAAACGCTGAAGAGGTAAAAAGATGCAAGTTTCTCCTGTTCGCTCCAACCCGATTGTGCCCACGCAACCGAATGTGGCTCCCAGAGGGCCTGAGGGAGTGGCTTTTCGTGCTGTTCCCAAGACAGAAATGGCCCAACACGCGCAAAATGCCCTGGCCACTTCATCCTCGCTTCAGCGCAAGGGCTGGGGGCTTTCGCTGCAAACCACCACCACCGCCAAAGCTCTGGGCAGCAAAGAACAGATTGATCTGCTCAAGGCCAAAATTGATCAAATCAAATTCTCAGCAGACGATCTTCCCACCAGCAATCCCCTGAGCAAGCCCCCACCCAGCAAACTCGAAACGGTGGGCAGCTATCTCAGTTATTATGGCAAAGGGCTTTTTCGTTTTGTCGAGACAGTCACGGTATTGCCTCTGTTGGTGGACAAAGGTGCCCGCAAAGACTTAAAAGAGCTCATGGGCAAGCTCAAAGACAGCTTTGACAGCAGCATCAGCAATTCTGATGCTGCTGTGGGCAATAAATACATCCGCGAAGGCCAAGCATTGGTCCAACAAGCCAATAACCTCGAAAAACAAGCAACCTTCACATCGCCCACGGTCGAATTTGAAATGCGCCAGGAATTGGGAAATACGATTTTAATGCGGGATACCCTCCAGGCCAAGCCCATTCGCAATCCAGAAGAAGAGAGCCAATTGGGACGTTTGAGCGAAAAAGCCAACCTCTTAGACAGTCATTTGGCAAAAATGGATCATTTACGCCAACAAGCCAGTCTCTTGCGCAAACAAGGAGAAGCAGCGGTAGGCCTGGGCGTGAAGGTGCGGGGGGACAAAAGTGAGCTGGCGACCAAGTATTTGGGTTATCCACTTTTACTGACGGGCTCTGCTGGAAAATCGGCATTTACAGCGGTTCAGGCGGGAACCGGTTTGGCCAAAGGCAGTGGGGTCGACGTGAGTCTGGAAGTGGGCGCCAAGGCCTTGGGCGTTTCGGCCCAAGCCTTGCAACTGGTGGGCTTGGCCGGGGCGGGTGTCACAGCAGCGATCGATGGCTACGACTTTTATAAAACATCCAAATCCCACAACCAGGCGATGAATAAAATTGAAATGGCAGAAGCGCTTTTGACCGACCATGCCGGGCGCGAAAAAATGGCTGCAAATTTGGACTCTGAAGCCGCTCGGCTGGAACAGACAGGAATTAAAGGCTCGATGATCCGGCTCGGAGCAAAACTCAATCCCTTCTCCGATCACTCCAATCCCGAGGCCTTACGCAATAAAGCGATTGCCATGCGCGCAATCAATCCCAATCTTTCAGCCGCCACCCTCGACCCAGCGGTGAAAGCCATTGTCACACAAATCAAAGAACACGCTGATCTAGACAAAAAACGCACAGCGATGATTAAAAATGTCGTGGGCATTGTTGGGGCCGCTTTGAGCATTGCCGCTTTGACCGTGGTCTGTCCGCCTGCGGGCTTGGTGATAGCCGCCTGTGTGATTGGTGTAGCAGCGGGAAGTGCGGGCCTGTACATGTCATACAACAATTGGTCCACGGGCTCTCAGCGCTTTCAAAATGTCGTCGATTTGCGCCAGGGCTTGGGCCAAATCGAACTCAAACAACAGCTTCTCAGCCAAAATATTCAAAGTCTGGAAAGCTCCCCCGCAGCGCAACACCCAGACTCAGAAGTGGCAAAAAATCTGACTATTTTGCGTGGTCAACAAACAGAATTGATCACTTTGCGCAGAGAGGC
>CAZRFI010000122.1:0-2284 GCA_964598905.1 uncultured Candidatus Sericytochromatia bacterium
CTCTATCTTGAGTTACTCAAAAAGTCCCTGGGCAATTTTATCTATGGTGGCGATCTCGACCTGATGCTGGGCATGCCTACCTTGGATCCCACTTCGGGCAAAGTCTTTAGTTTGAATTCGCCCCAAGCTGACCCCAGCAAAAAAGTGGCAGGTGGGATCTGGCCCTCAATGGCCCACACCATGATTGGTCTGCACCGGCTTAACAATCTGCAAGTCTGCCTCGAAACGGTGTTAAATGAGGGCGTTCCGGGAGACCTGATCGAAACTGGGGTTTGGCGGGGTGGGGCCGCTATTTTTATGGCTGGCATTTTAAAGGCCTACGCTGTCACGGACCGCCAATTGTGGGTCGCAGACTCGTTTGAGGGCTTGCCCCCGCCCAATTTTAAGCGCTATCCCCGCGAATCCGATATGGGCCTGCACTTAGTTAAACATTTGGCCGTGTCGCTAGAAGAAGTGCGCGCCAATTTTGAGACATACGGCCTTTTAAGTGAGCAGGTCATTTTCCTTAAAGGCTGGTTCAGGGAGACTTTGCCGAATGCCCAAATTCAGGCTTTGGCCATACTGCGCCTCGATGGGGATATGTACGAATCGACCATGGATGCCCTGCTGCATTTATACCCCAAATTATCGCCGGGGGGCTTTATCATTGTCGATGATTATAATAGCTTTCAGCCCTGCAACGAGGCCCTGCAAGATTATCGCCGTTTGCATCAGATTCAGACTGAACTCATTATGATTCCCCAGGGCGGCGCTTTTTGGCGCAAAGAGGTCTGAATAAAAAGTTGGTTTGAGCTAGATTTGAGCCTGGTTTGAGGTTCTGCTCAGGCTTTGGGAGCAGCGGATGTTTCTTTGTCTGCGCCTTTTAAGGTCCTGATGGCCTCGGTCAGCTTTTTCACCCCGATGATCTCAATCCCTTCCACCGTTTCTTTTAAAGGCAAATTGGAGGTCGGCACCACAGCGCGGGTAAAACCCAATTTGCAGGCCTCGATTAAGCGGCGTTCGAGCTGGGCGACTGAGCGAATTTCTCCCGCAAGGCCCACTTCGCCCAAAAAGACCGTTCGGCCTTCTAAGGGCAAATCCCGCACCCCCGAAACCAGGGCCATGGCCACAGCCAGATCTGCAGCGGGCTCTTCAATCGCCAGCCCGCCGACGACATTGACCAGCACATCCGATTTGGAGAGATTGAGCCCCACCCGTTTTTCGAGCACAGCCAAAATCTGAATCAGGCGTTGGTGGCCAATCCCATTGGCCGAGCGCTTGGGAAAATTGGCAAACGAGGAATAACTCAACGCCTGGATTTCGACCAAAAGCGGACGGCTGCCCTCCATGGTCACCCCAATCGCTGAGCCGCTGATCTCTGCCGTGTATTCAGACAAAAACAGGGCCGAAGGGTTTTCGACGGCTTCGAGGCCACTGCCCCGCATTTCAAAGACCCCCACTTCGTGGGTGGCACCAAAGCGGTTTTTGATCGTGCGCAACAGCCGAAACGAGCGGTAGCGTTCGCCTTCAAAATACAACACGGCATCGACCATATGTTCGAGTACCTTGGGGCCTGCGATATCTCCATCTTTGTTGACATGGCCAATAATCCAAATGCTGATCTGCTTTTGTTTGGCCAATTTTAAGAGCAGATTGCAGGTGTTTTTGACCTGGCTGATGCCGCCGGGGGGGGACTCCAAGCGCGAATCGTAAACGGCTTGAATCGAGTCCAAGATGGCAACGGCAGGCCGTTTTTGATCGAGAATGCCCATGATTGTCTGCATTTCGGTCTCAGCCAAGAGAAAAAAATTGTCGGATTGTTCAAATCCCAGGCGCTGGGCCCGCGATTTGATCTGTTGGGCCGATTCTTCTCCTGAGACATAAATCACAGGCTGGCCCTGGTTTTCGGCCATATAAAAAGCCGATTGCAACAAGAGTGTGGATTTACCAATGCCCGGCTCGCCCCCTAGCAGCACCAAAGAGCCCGGCACCAATCCACCGCCCAAAGTGCGATCCAACTCACCCATGCCGGTCTTGAGCCGATCTTCTTCGCTGTAGACAATTTCTTGCAGACGCAGCAATTCCACCAAATCGCCTTGGCTGTAATGCTCGACCATGTCCATGCGGTTTTTTTTGTCTTGCACCACTTGCTCTTCTAAACTGTTCCAGGCCCCACATTCGGGGCATTTGCCCAGCCATCTGGGCGTGTCTGCGCCACAGCTATTGCAGACATAACGTGTTTTGATCTTGGTTGTATTCTTTGCCATGTTTCGGCCCTGTGTTTCCCCTGTTGCTTCAAATCGTT
>CAZRFI010000122.1:2384-13551 GCA_964598905.1 uncultured Candidatus Sericytochromatia bacterium
AATCGTTTCAGTTAATCGTTTCAGTTAATCGTTTTAGCAAATCACCCATACACTTACATACACTCTATGTTTCAGTATAACTGTTCTTGTACAGGCTCACAAGTCCCTTCCCGCAGTGAAATTTTCGCGTTAAGGTAGTTAGATGCAGCACAAACACGCCACCTTTCGGATTGTTTTAACTTCGCTCTGGCAAGAAGTGCGTCTGCCTCTGCTTTTGCTGGCTGGCACCTTTTTTGGGGGAGCATTGGGTTATCGCCTGCTCTATCCAGAACAGTCCTGGACCCTGATTTTTTACATGACGGGAATCACCCTCTCCACCGTCGGGTATGGCGATGTTTTGGGCACCGAAAAAACACCCCTGACAGCTGTCTACACCCTGATTTTGATGCTGGCAGGCATGTCGATGGTGGTCTATGGTTTGTCCAGTGTCACGGCCTTTATTGTCGAAGGCCGGCTCAGTCGCCTATTGATGGAAAACCGCATTCGGAGGAAAATTGCACGTATGCAAGGGCATTTTATTGTTTGTGGCGCAGGCACCTTGGGAGAACATGTCATTCGTGAAATGCTCAATTCCCAAGCACAGGTCGTGGTGATCGACTCGGATCTCGATCATTTGAATCAGCTCAAAGAGGACTATCCCGAGCTGATCGCCCTGCATGGAGATGCCACCGATGATGAAGATTTAAATGAGGCCAATATTTCAAATGCCCGTGGCTTGGTGGCCGCTCTAAGCAATGACAAAGACAATTTGTTTTTAACTCTCACTGCCCGTCAGATCAATCCTGCTCTCAAAATTGTCTCTCGGGCCGTTGATGTCAATTTGCACAACCGCCTCAAAATTGCGGGTGCAGATTATATTGTCAGCCCCAATTTTATTGGCGGTATGCGCATGGCCTCGGAAATTCTCAGACCCAATGTGGTCGGTTTTCTCGATCGCATGTTGCGCGGCAAAGATCCCACGATCCGGGTGTCTGAGGTGGTGATCGCCCCAGACAGCCCCTATCAGGGCAAACGATTGGGGGATGCGCCGATTTATGCCCAAACGGGACTGAATATGTTGGCTTGGTCCCCCACGGGCAGAGATGACGACATCTGTTATAATCCGGGGCCAGAGACACAGCTGGATGTGGGTGGTTTTTTGTTATTTATTGGTACTTTCGAGCAAATTCACAAATTAGAGAAATTATTGGGGTCTTCTTCAAGTCCTTTTGCTTAAATTCATTGAGGGAGAAAAACTTGATCTCTATTGAACTCAATACTTATACTGTTAAATAACGAATGTTATAAGCAAAAAAAAATCATTTGCCGATTTTTTAACCCCCTAAATTTAAACTGAAGGGCAGGCGTGTTGTTGCTTGGAAATCGCTTTTTTGAAAGAACTAATTGTCATCTTGGGCCTCTCGACGGTGGTGGTAATGGTCTGCCAAAAGCTGAAAATCCCTTCGATTATGGGTTTTTTGCTGACAGGTGTGGTGGCGGGCCCCCATGGTTTGGGTCTGGTGCATTCTCTGCACGAAGTGGAAATGATTGCAGAAATTGGCATTGTCTTTTTGCTGTTTACGATTGGGATTGAATTTTCGTTTGAGCACCTTTTGCACATTCGCCGCACGGTCTTGCAGGGGGGATTTTTACAAGTTGGGCTGACGATTTTGGCGATAGCAGTTGGCTTTACCCTGTTGGGCCAGCAGCCCAATGTGGGCATTTTTGCGGGCTGTCTGATCGCTCTCAGCAGCACAGCGATTGTGCTCAAACTGATGCAAGCCCGCCTCGAAATGGAAAGTCCCCACGGCAAAATTGTGCTGGGGATCTTGATTTTTCAGGATTTGGTGATTGTACCCATGATGCTCCTAACGCCACTGCTGGCAGGCAAGGCAGATAATCCCGGTCTGAGTCTGATGATGCTCGGGCTCAAGTCAATTGCTGTGGGTTTGGGGGTTTGGATCACGAGCAAATGGCTAATGCCCCGTCTGCTCTTTCAAATCGTCAAAAGCCGCAACTCTGAGCTGTTTTTGCTCAGCATTATTTCAATCTGTATGGTTGTCGCCTGGCTGACATCCAGTTTGGGTCTGTCTCTGTCTTTGGGTGCCTTTTTGGCTGGTTTGATTATCTCCGAATCTGAATACAGCCACCAGGCCATGAGCAATATTCTGCCCTTTCGCGATATTTTTATCAGTTTCTTTTTTGTCTCAATCGGCATGCTTTTAAATCTGCATTTTTTCCTGAACCATCTGGGCCTGATCTTGGCTCTGGTGGCGGGGGTTTTGTTGCTTAAAATCTTGACAGGGTATATTGCCTCGGCTTCTTTGGGCTATCCCCTGCGCACCAATATTCTCAGCGCTTTGGCCCTCTGCCAAGTCGGAGAATTTGCTTTTGTGCTCTCCAAAAGTGGGGTGGAATTTGGCCTGCTTTCTCCGCAAAATTACCAGCTCTTTTTGGCGGTCTCGATCTGCACCATGGCCCTGACCCCGCCTTTGATTGCGCTGGGGCCCAAAACCTCAGAACTGGTCACCCGTTTGCCTATCCCCAAGCGCTTTACGGGCCATTTGACCCTGCCCGATCAGTCCGAAAGTGTGGCAGAGGCAGAGAGTTTGCGCAACCATTTGGTAATCATTGGCTATGGGGTCAATGGCCAAAACCTCTCTCGGGCCGCCAAAGCGGGGGGGATTGCCTATGCCGTTTTGGAAGCCAATGCCCAGACCGTGCAAACCTTTAAGGCCCAAGGCGAACCCATGCATTATGGTGATGCGGCCCAGCCCCTGATTCTCGAACAGGTCAGACTTTCTCAGGCCCGCGTAGCGGTGATCGCCATTTCGGACCCTGACGCCACCCGCCGGATCATCGCCGCGATTCGCCAATTAAATGATCGACTTCACTTGATTGTGCGCACCCGTTTTGTCAAAGAAATTCCCGAATTACTCAAATTGGGAGCCGACCGGGTAGTTCCCGAAGAGTTTGAAACCTCGGTTGAAATTTTTAGTTTGGTTTTGCGCAAATACTTTGTGCCAGAAGAAGAAATCTTGAACTTTGTCGAAGAGGTGCGGGCCGATGGCTACGGCATGTTGCGCGGTCTCAAACGGGAAAAGCTCTCTGTTAGCGAGTTACAAGAGGAAGACGAGATCGAAATCTTTTCCCGACGCCTTGAAGAGGGGTGTCCCTTGGTGGGACAAACCCTATTGGAAAGCAATTTGCGCAAAAACTATGGCGTGACTGTGCTGGCCATTCGCCGCGAATCCCAATTGATCAGCAATTTGGACCTGCATTCTCGCTTTCGCGCAGGGGATGTCTTGGTGATGATGGGACATGCTCAGATTTTGACAGATACTGCCAGCTTGTTTCGAGGGGTGAAGGCTTAAATGATGCTCAATGAATCAAGTCATAACCATCTGCAAATGCCCCCATTCTAGGGACTTTCAGAAAAAAATGGTAGACTGAAACACTTCTTTCCCCACCTGCAAAATCCTTTATTGGGTATCTATTTGGGGCAGAAATTTTAGGAGGTCAAGGCATTGGATATTCTCTCGCTCATGGAAGTAATTATTGGATTTCTATGGGGGCCGTGGACATTCTTTGTCTTGATGGGCACAGGAATTCTCTTCACTATTTGGACAAAATTTGTCCAGTTTCGCGCAGTCACCCATGGGGTGACGGTTATACGCGGGGTCTATGATAGCCCCGATGATCCTGGCGCGATTAACCACTTTCAAGCCCTTTCGGCGGCCCTCTCGGCCACCGTTGGGCTCGGCAATATTGGCGGGGTTGCCATGGCGATTGCCTTGGGCGGCCCCGGTTCGCTGTTTTGGATGTGGGTAGTGGGTTTTCTCGGCATGGCCATCAAGACAGTTGAAGTCACTCTGGCGCTCATGTACCGCAATACCGACAATCCCGACGACCCCCACGGGGGTGCCATGTGGGTGATCGACAAGACCCTCGGCAAACACGACGATTGGCGCAAAGTCGCAGGCCGGATTCTGGCCTATTTTTTCTGTTGTACTCTCTTAATTTCCACCATGACAGGTGGCAATATGTTCCAATCCTGGAACGTGGGTGAGATTCTCAATGTGTATTACGGTGTGCCCCAGATTGCCACAGGGATTTTTCTGGCTGTTGTGGTGGGTGCCGTGATCATCGGGGGGATCAAACGCATTGGTGACGTGGCTGAGAAAATTGTGCCGCTGATGTGCGGGATGTATATTCTCTCTGGCCTGGCTGTTTTGGCGATCAATATCGACAAAATCCCTTCGATGTTTATGCTGATTATTCAATCGGCCTTTACACCCGTGGCCGCTGGCGGTGCCTTTGTCGGTGTGGGTGTCTACGCCGCCTTTGAAATGGGCCTGCAGCGCGCACTTTTTTCCAATGAAGCGGGCCAAGGTTCTGCTCCGATTGCCCACTCGGCGGCCAAAACCGATGAAGCCTCGCGCGAAGGCGTTGTAGCGGGTCTGGAGCCCTTTATTGATACCTTGATGATCTGTACGCTCACAGCGATGGTGATTTTGTGCACCGGCACCTGGAACCGGCCTGCGATTGGTGAGATCAAAGGCCCTGTTGCAATTGTGCAGGCCGAAGGCAAGGTCAAATTAGAGGCGCCGACCTCTGTCAAATCCCTGCCCGAATTGCCCAGTTGGGAAAAATGGCAGCCCGGTTCGCAGGTCTTTATTTTGGCGGATGCCCCAGATGCCAAGTCTGGGGGAAAGAAACGCGTCAAAATTTATGGTGCGATCAAAGCGGGTGCCACAGCGGGTGAAGACCATATCGAATGGGGAGAAGTCCCGGCCGGTGCCGTTTTAACCAAAAAGGCCAATGGCCAGACCGATCAAAGTGTTTTCCGCAATTTTGTCGGAGCCAGTTTGACGGGGCATGCTTTCGACCGGGCCTTTCCGGGTTTGGGCAAATGGCTGGTGACAGCTGCAGCTCTGCTCTTTGCCATCTCTACCATGATCTCTTGGAGCTATTATGGCGAACAGGGCATCATATTTATGTTTAATGGCAAAGGTGGGTTGATCTACAAAGGGGTGTTCCTTTTGGGGACCTTGATTGCCCCCGTGATGATCAGCACCGATCGCGAGTTGGGGATTTTGGCGGACTTTGGCACCGGCTGGATGCTTTGGGCCAATATCCCGATTATTCTCAGCATGGGCTATTTGGCTGTGAACGATCTCGATGGCTATTTCAAAAAATTGAAGGCCGGCGAGTTTAAGGCCCACAAGCCGATCAATCCGTTTACCAAACAATAACCTCTGCGTTATTTTTATGAGAACTGGGGGCCGTTGAAATTTTCAACGGCCCCCAGGAACTTTTTTGGCTGAAGTGGGTCTAAGAATCTGAAACCCGATGACGAATAGAGCGGGCTTCAATTATACTAAAAGCATCGTTCTACACTGGATTCAGACCTCCACTTTAACCCTTTTTAACGCTTTCTGCTTCATTCTGAAATTAATCTCCTTTTAACAAAACCCCCACTTACTTAATTTTCTGTTAATTATTTTAAAGCTGTGACGGCAGGCTTAATCTTTTAATAAAGGTATGATATACTCCTAAGGGTAAATTGAAAGTGAAAACCCCCCAGTAATGCACGTAATTCCTAGTCTGCAGCAGCATAAACAGCAAGAAACTCCCCATGATAACCTTTCGGGCATGTGGTTGAAGTCACTGAGGTTGCCGCCCTTGTTACAGCATGATGGATCTATCAACAACGAAGAATGGAATGCAGAGATGAATTTGGATAGACTCAAAATCAACGGCGGCGTAGCACTCAATGGCCATGTCACCATTAACGGGGCGAAAAACTCCGCACTGGTCCTGATGGCCGCTGCGATACTCGGCAGCGAAGAAATTGTGCTCGAAAACGTCCCCCGTTTGGCAGATGTCGAAATCATGGTAGATGTCTTGCGCAGTTTGGGTGCCCGTGCTCATTTTATCGAGCACAATGTTTTGCTGATTGATCCCCGCCACATTGCCAACTCTGTCGCCCCTTATGATTTGGTTACAAAAATGCGCGCTTCTTTCTTCGTTCTCGGTCCCCTGGTGGGCAAATTGGGTCAAGCCAAGGTCTCTCTGCCCGGTGGCTGTGCGATTGGCTCGCGTCCCGTAGATTTACACCTCAAAGGCCTCGAAGCGATGGGCGCAGACATTGTGCTCGAACACGGCGATGTGATTGCCCATGCGCCCCATTTGCGCGGAGCAGATATTTATCTCAACTTCCCCAGCGTGGGTGCCACTGAGAATATCATGATGGCCGCCTCGCTGGCTGATGGAACCACCACCATTCGCAATGCCGCCCAGGAACCCGAAATTGATGATTTGGCTCAATTCCTGATCAGCATGGGGGCCCGTATTCAAGGTGCAGGCAGCGACACCATCGTGATCGAAGGCGTCAAAAAACTCGACAAAGCTTCGACCTACCGCGTCATGCCCGACCGCATTGAAGCTGGCACGTTTATGATTGGCGCAGCCATGACCCGCGGCGACATCATTCTGGAAAAATGCCCCACCCATTCGCTGATGGCCCTGATCAGTAAAATGCGCGAATGCGGCGTTTTCTTTGACCAAATTGATGCACAGACCCTGCGTGTCTGTGGCCCCGCCAAAATTCTGGCCCGTGATGCCCGCACCATGCCCCACCCCGGTTTCCCCACCGATATTCAGGCCCAGTATGCGGCCATGATGGCCATGGCCGAAGGCACCAGTCTCTTGACCGAGACCGTCTTCGAAAACCGCTTTATGTATGTTGACGAACTGCAGCGCATGGGTGCTCAGATTCGCATCGAAGGCAATACGGCGATTATCAAAGGGCAGCCGATTCTCTCTGGTGCTCCTGTGATTGCCACCGATTTGCGCGCCGCTGCTGCTTTGGTGCTGGCAGGCCTGGTGGCCGATGGTGAAACCCTCGTGGCCAACCTCTGCTACCTCGACCGTGGCTATGAATCTTTTGAACAAAAACTCGCCAATCTCGGCGCCCGCATCTGCAGGATTGCGGTGAAAGCTGAAAAAAAGGAAGAAGTGCTGCTGACGATGTAAAACCCGTCTGAAGCAGAAACCGCCTTTTAGGTTTTCGGGCCCGGCAGAAATGCCGGGCCTGTTTGTTTTGGGGGAATATCTTGGTGCAGGCTCTTTTGTTTGGCTTGAATTCTCAGGTTTTTTTGGGTAAACTTCTGAATCCAGTTGTGTGTTCTGGGTAGCTGTTCTGGGTAGCTGTTCTGGGTGAGCACTTTGGGAGTGGGATAGATGGTCAAGGGACTTAAATACCTTTTAGAGCGATTGTCCTTTACTGGTCTGGCTTTAACTTGCTTACTTTCGGGCTGTTTGGATAATATGCTCAATCTGCCTGCACCGGTTCGAGTTCAATGGGATTGTCTGAATATATCCACACCAACTCAGGTGTCTGATGAAGAAATCCTGCTGATTCGCTTGATTAAAAACCAAGATCATCAGTCTTTAAGCGCTTTGCTGGAGCGCTACCCAAACCTACTCGAAAACAACCCCAACAAAATGTCTGCTTTGCATGTCGCAGCCTATTTTGGCAATCTCCCGGCCCTAAAAACAATCCTGGCACAAGGGGGAGACCATATTGATAGTGGCACTTGTCAGGGAAATTCACCACTGCATTTTGCTGCTTTTTCTTTGCAAACCCAAGTAGTTGCATTTTTACTGGCTCAAGGGGCCAATCCCCAAGTGGCCAATACAGCCGGAGATACCCCTTTGCACTTTGTCAGTGGGGTACCTGTGGAATGGCTCTATTTGAGCACCCAAACTGAATTTCCACTGAGCCTGATCGCTATGCCCGAAAAACTGCGTGCTGAATTGCTGCCAGTGCGAGCAAGTTATGCCGATTTAAAGCAGGCCCAAAAGCAAATCATTGACACTTTATTGCAGGCAGGAGTGCCTGTGGATATTAAAAACGAACAGGGACAAACGCCCCTGTTTTATGCCGCCATGTCAAAGGACATTGAGGCCTTCAGGCAATTAAATCTGGCCGATGGCTATATTCTCGTCAAGGATCAGTTGGACCAGAGTTTATTGCACCAATTGGCATTGGGCCCATTACCCTTGGAGACACTCCTCAAATTGCCCAAAGATCCACGAAAATGGTCAGATGCTGCTATTTATCAGGCTAAGTCGGATCGTGAGAAGCCGTTGCTGACCTTAATTCAAGAAATGATCCAGTTGGGAGTTCCCTTCGACACAGGGGATCGCCAAGGCCTGCGCCCTTTACATATGGCTGCCCGAACAGGACAAGAAAGTATTCTGGCTCTGCTTTTGCAGGCTGGAGCCAATACAAATGCACCAGAAGATCGTGCCGACCCCTTGGCTCTGGCCAGTGCCGGTGGCGATCTGGCCGCTGTTCAAAGTCTGGTCAAAGCAGGTGCCCGTTTGAATTTCTTCTTAAAAGACAGTCATGCCTTGGCCGAGGCGGCCCGCCATGGCCACGAAGATGTGGTGGACTATTTACTCAAGCAGGGTTACCGGATTGAGCTATCGGGGGTGTCTGCTTTAACTGCCGCTATCACAGGCAATCAAGAAAATACGGTAAAAATGCTGTTACGCAGCGGGGCACAGCTCAATTACCAGGCACCCCTTGCTGCCGCTTTTCAACAAAAAAACCTGGGTCTTGTGCAATTACTTTTGGATGCTGGAGCTGATCCTCAAAGCTTGGATCTCAACGGCAATACTGCTTGGGCAGCCATATCAAAAGAAAATCCACTTTTCGGTTTGCCATCTATAGATCCACATTTTTTTGGTCAGGAAAAGCCCCCACTGAATACTGCGGCTTTTTTCAGACAATTGCCGATCAAACCCGATTTACTTACCCAGAACGCAGGGGGAGAGACTCTCCTGCACCAGTGGCTCAAAGCCAATCATGCCATTTCGCTGCTCGAATCCGCAGGAAATTTGGGTAATTCAGTGAATCTGCCCAACAACCAAGGAAATACACCCCTTCAAGCGGCTGTGGTAGTGAATAATTTGGCTTGGGCTAAGGCCTTCTTGGCCCAAGGGGCTGATCCTAACTGGAAAAATATCCGAAGTGAAACAGCTCTGGATTTGGCAATTGCAAATGGTGCAAATGATTTAATTGTGCATTTGGCTGGTTTGCCCGGCCAAACTTTGGCTTTTCGCCAGCACAGCAGCGCCTATCTTCAGGCCTTGGCCAATGGCCATCTGACCAGTATCGAGAAATTAACCCAACAGGCAGATTGGGATCCCCAATACCAGGATAAAACAGGCAAATCGCTTTGGGGTTATTTCTTTGAAAAACAAAGCGGCCGACTCTATAACAACACTTTGGCCTTGCTCAATTTGCTCTTAAAAGCCGGCCTCAACCCGAATCAAGCGCTCGATCCAGTGGAAGGTACCCCTTTACATTGGTTATCTAAAAATGCTGATGAAGAAGGGGTCAAACGTGTTCTGGCAAAAGGGGCTGATCCCAACTTGAACATGCCACACAATCCAGACAATAACCTGAGAGAAACCCCTTTACATATTGCTGTGAACAGCAACGCCCAGGGGGTGATTGACGAACTTTTACGTGCCAAGGCAGATCCGAGGATTCACAATGGCGACGGCAAAACAGCCCTGCATCTCTGTGTGCGGGCAGGGCAAGCAGAGACCCTGCAAAAATTCTTGGCTCAGGGTTGGAAACTGGATGTGGCAGATTGGCAAGACCGGGGCCTGTTGTGGCAAGCTTTAGAGGCCGATCAAACCACTTTGTTGCCCACTTTATTGGCTCAGATTCCGCTGGCCCGATTGCGCAAGGATTTAAATCTGAATCCCAAGATCTCCTCCACTGCACTGGATTTTTTGTCCAAAGTGCCTGACCTCAAAGCCTTCTTAGACACCTCTCAAAGGCCTCCTTTATGAAGCGAATTCTGACTCCCATGACTTTCGGGCTAATTGTGCTGAGCACAGCCTGTTCTTCAGAGATGCCTTTATCTGGCAAAGCGTTGATCACAGCCGAGACCAATGTGACATGGGAGTTGCAGCAGGGAAACTTGGCTGTTTTATCCGCTTGGTTGTCCGATGGGCATGGTCCCAACGATCAACTCGAAAATGGCGAAACACCTCTGATCTTGGCTATGAGTTCGCTTGATCTGATGGCCGAATTGTTTAAACGGGGAGCAGACCCTAATCTTCCCAATGCAAAAGGCCAATACCCTCTCTGTCTCAGTGCAGAGAGCAATTTGAATGCCACCCGACTATTGCTTGAAAAAGGGGCCAACCCCAATATTCGTCAATCAGATGGCCTGACCCCGCTTCAGGCTGCACTCACGCGCCAAAATTACAACACGCTTGTGTTGCTGCTCGAAAAAGGAGCCCGCCCTGAGCCCGATTTAAATACACAAAGCTATCTTTGGCATTCACCCCGCCTGTTGCAATTGTTGCTGGACAAAGGCTGGGATATTCAGAGCCAGGATGCGGCTGGAAATTCACTCTTACATTTGGCTCAAGATCTGAATCTGATTCAACAGCTTTTACAAAAAGGACTTTCCCCTCAGGTTGAGAACAGATTGGGAGAATCTCTACTTTTTTCCCTTTCTTTGGAAAAATTGAAATACCTCAAATCCTTGCCTGTGACTTATTCCATACAGAATATCAAAGGCCAAACTCCTTTGCATCGGGCGATTGAGCATAAGCGTGTGGATGTATTTCGCTATTGGCTGTCAGAGGACAAGACCTTGCTCAATCTAGTGGATCAAGATAGCCATAGCCCTTTGCATATGGCCGTCTCAACCAAACACTTAGAGATGGTTCAACTGCTTTTGGAACAGGGAGCGAACCCCAATCTGCGTGACCAGAATCAGGATACGCCCCTGCTTTTGAGTCTGCGTGCCAAAGACCAGGCCATTGCTGAAGCACTCTTAAACAAAGGAGCGGATGCCAAAATCCACGATGCCAAAGGACTTTCAACCATTGCATTGGCCCAACAATTCCAATTACAGGGGCTGATCCCCTTGCTCAAACAACACGGAGCAACAGAATAAGCCTATTTCCCCAGAATCGCCGCTCCCCGCAGCGCCAGTGCCCGCCAAGCCAAATCGCTGCAACGGCTGGCACGAAAGAGATCCCAGAGCACGGCCCAACTGAGATCCGGGGAGCCGTAGAGGTAAACCGGCCTCCACCAGGGCCGAAATTTGGCCTTAAATTTAAACAGCCCTTCAGCGGAATAGACGGG
>CAZRFI010000123.1:0-13373 GCA_964598905.1 uncultured Candidatus Sericytochromatia bacterium
AACCCCAAAGGAGCTTTCCCCCCATGACCGAAAACAGAATTCAAAAAGTTGCTTTTAGCCTCTACCCCGTCAAAGACAGCGAGCGCGCCCGCAAATTCTACGAAGAAACCCTCGGTTTTAAACGCGGCAGCCATTCCCCCGATGGCATGTGGACCGAATACGATCTGCCCGGTGGCGGCTGTATCGCGCTTTATCGCAGCGAAGATCTCCAGCCGAGTGCCACAGCGGGCGGCAGCGTGGCCGTCGAAGTTGATGATCTCGACGCCTTGGTGGCCGAACTCAAAGCCAAGGGCGTGCAATTTCAGGCCGAGATGATTCACTCCCCCGTCTGCCGCATGAGCATTGCCCTGGACTCCGAAGGCAATGCGATCATCTTACATCAGCTCAAACCCAAAACAACTGAATCTGCCGCTTAAAACGCCCTTTCAGCGGGGCGAGAACCCGACTCCAATGCCAAAGCCAAGGCCGCCGCTGCGCTGTGATCAGCCACTGTAAACAGGCTCAGCGACGGCCCCCAAACTGGGTTTGTTGCCAGCTTCATGCCCGGCTTGAGCTGGTCCCAAATAGCTGGCCAAACAAAATACCCAGCATCAGGGTCACCCACAAAATTGTCGGGTTTGCTCTCGCGGCTGAGGCGGCCTTTGCCAGAGAGCAAATGTCCCCCATCGGATTTACCCCAATTGAGGTGGGCCAAGAACAGATTTAAAGCCTGTTGGTGACTGAGCGGCCCGATCTGGACTGTGTGATCCAGATTGGGATCGCCCAATTTAAAATTTTGCAGCCGTCTGAGCAAGCGGCGCTTAAAATCTTCTGCAATTTGGGCCTGTAAAATAACGGGCTGTGAGAAAGGGCTCTGTTCAAAACAGACCAAGGCCTTTAATGCAGCCGTCACGGCCTGCTCCAGATTTGTCTCTGCCAAAACGAGTTGGGGCTGGGCTTGATGCGAGGAACCCCCGTTAGGTAAGTTCAGCATGTGTATTGAGCCCGTTTCAATCTGCCTGCGCAGGTGGGCAACAACGGATTCCCCCCCATTGAGAAGATTCAAAACACCGGGGGGCAAGCCTGCTTGCATCAATAGGCGGGCAAAGGCATAGGCAAAGGCAGGGGCTTGGTCCCAAACCTTCCAGACCACTGTGTGCCCCGAAAACAAGGCAAGCAGAATCTCTCTCAAGGGAAAAGCCGTTTCGCTGTTCAGGGCCAGAGCGCCAGGCAGATAGACGATCAGGCCAGATTCTGAACTATCTGCCAAAGCTGGGCTGACAAGGGGCAACAAGCTTTGAATCTGATTCTGACTCTGGGCCCAAACTTTACCTGTTTCACGGGTCAAGAGACCCGCCAATCTGTCTCGCCCCGTTTCAAGCAAAAGGGCCAGATTGGCCCTGACCATTTCCAGCTCTGAAACAGGGGCATTTTGCCAAGATTCCAGCGCTGTTTGGGCTGCTTGGCAAGCCGCCTCGACATCTGCTGCCGAGGCCTCAGGGAAAACCGCCACCCGATCAGCGGGGTTGGCGGGATTGCGTGAAAAAAACAACTCGCCCTGGTAAGCGGGAATACCTTGGATGAGATTGGCGCCCACATGGGTTTTGCCATAAACATCATTGAATTTTCCATTGTCTTTAAAACGCATGTACTTGAAATACTCTCTCAACAGAATGGGAATCGCAAAAAACACAAAACCGGCCAGGGTTCTGACCGGTTTTATTTTAAGAGCGGGAGAAGAGACTCGAACTCTCGACCCTTTCCTTGGCAAGGAAATGTTCTACCACTGAACTACTCCCGCGAGTGTTGTTCACTGTTTGTTCTGGTTTTAACCCGAACAAAACTATTATAGCGTAGCCCTTTCTGAACGTCACTAGGATCTGTGAAAGATCTTTTGACTTTTTTTGAGAAGATCCACATCTTCAGAGAATCAGCTTCTCAATCACTTCCAAACGCCGAGACAGGCTGTTCAGCTCTTCGCGGGTGGCAAAATGGATGTCTTGCATGCGGGCCTCAACGTCACGCTTGAATTGGCTATTGGCGTTTTCAATCTCTTTTATTTGCAAAGATGTTTTGTGGGAGAGGTATAACAATTGGCTTTCGAGATCTTTGAGTTCCAGGGAATGGTTTTGCAATTGCTGCTCTAGGCCCTTTTCTGTTGACTTGGCAAGCAATTCACCGCTGTGGACTTGATTCAGAATCTGATCGGTTTTGCCGCGCAAAGCCTCCAGCTTTTGATCCAAGAGTAAAAACAGCGAAGGGGATTCAGGCAAGGCCCCAGATCCAGTAGAAAATGGGCCAGAAGGTAAAGGAGCAGAAGGCAAAGGGGTATTGTCAGGACTGGTTTTTTTGGTCATAAATTGCTCTCAGCGTTTATCATCTTTGTGAAGTTTTATCCGAAGTGTGATCAATTATATCCCAATTAATCGGGGTAAATGCAGTGGGCACTGGCAAGCCCAAAACACTGGGCCAAAACCTGGGCCCGCTCTTCCAGAGCGACTTTGCTGCTGCGGGACAATTTGGCAAAGGGCCAAACGCTCACTTCGAGGTTTTGTTTGCGCTTGGCATAGCGCCAGGTGCCGGCCATACGCCCAGATTCAATCACCGTGGCCTCGATATGACCGGCTTTTTGCCAGACCTGTTTATAGCGTTCGGCATCGATCAGCCAGTCTTTGTTTTTATGGGCCAGCACCATCGGGTCAAAGCGGGGCAAAAGCAGCAGGGGCAGGTCAGCATTTGAATCTTTGGGCCAGGTGTTGAGGGCTGGGGCCTGCGACTTCAAGGCCCAGAGTGTTTGCCCTTCCACCTGAACCGCACATAATTCGGCCTGCAGGGCTTTCAGTTCTGTTTCAGCACGGCTGACCCGCCATCCGGCCCAATGGGCCAAATCTTGCCCCGAAGCGGGGCCATAACCAGCCAGATAGCGCAGCACAATTTCGCGGCGGGCCGTTGCTTCGGCGGGCAACGGCCATTCGAGTTCGGGCAACCATTGACTGCGGTGGGCAAAGCGCCCTTCATTGCCCTGCCGGGGCAAATGACAGAGTTTGCCTTGATAGACCAGATCGGCAAAGAGACCGCCCCAAGACGAAAGCAGTCGCTCAGGCACACCCAAGGCGCGCAATTCAGTGCGCCCCAGCGAGGGGCTTTTTTGGGCCAGAGACTCCACCTTGTTTAAGAGTCGGGTATAGTCTTTTTCTGTGCCGAGACCCTCTTCGATAAAGCGCCGTTTCCACCAGGAGCCCCCCGACCAGACGGCGTGAATCAGGGGCCAATCACTTTGAGCATAGATGTGTAAGGTGCCCCGTTGGCCCCAAATTTTGACCAAGGACTTGTCATGCCAGAGCTGGGCATCCAAATCTGCATGGCTGAGGTTGGGCACACGCACAGCAGCAGCCAGAGCCGCCGCGGGGTGAATCTGGGCCTGCAAGCCGACCAGGCGCTGGACACATTCTTGGAGATCAGCCAAGGGCTCAAGCAGCCCCGACTGAGCAAAGCGAAAATGACGCAATTGCGCGCTTGAGAGTGTCAGCGTTTTCATTATTGAGCCGCCAACAGCGGATCGAGACGGGCGGGGTCGGCCACCAGCACCAAAGGCTTGAGCTGGGCTTCATCAGCCCCGGCCGCAACACGGGCTTGGCGAAAGCGGGCTTCGCTGCCGGGGGGCAAGAGTTCCAATTGCAAGGGGCCCAATTCGTCGCCACTGCGCGAGGCTTTGTAATCGCAGTTCAGACCCTGCAAGGCCTTGTCGAGGGCATGAGCCAACTTGGCTTGCTGCGCCTCACTCAGGTTTTGGCTGGGTTCGGCCAAGAGGCGGTAGCGTGGCGGAAAGGAATTCAGGTCTGGGCAGGCGATATAAAAGGGCAAGGTGACAGCTTCTTGCGTGCTATCTTGTGCCGATGCCTGGGCGGTCTCTTGGGTCGCTGCCTGCACCGCCATGGTGATATGGTAATCGGTCATCAGCTCTCCGACCAGATTGCAGGTCTGCCCTGCTTTGCGGATAAAATGCACAACTGGATTGCGCTTGTAAAAGCCACTGACTTCGAGAATATCCCCGATATCGTAGCGGTAAATACCTGAGCTGGTGGTATAGAGAATGCGGTAGCGCTCGCCCTGTTTGAGTTCATGGGCCAAATAGATCACACTTTGGTCTGGGGCATTTTCGGGAATAAACTCATAAAAATGGGCCTGCAGGGCCAAAGGGCCACCCAGAATCTCGTCACTCAGGGGCACATTGCACCAGCCTTCGGTGGCCGAATAAATCGCATCGCGAATCGGTACTTTTTTCTTTGTGAATTTTTCCAGGGCGGGAATCAAGCCGCCGGCATGACTGCTCTTCCAGCAGACCAAAAGTTCTAAGCCGGGCCAGAGTGATTTGGGGTCAGTCTCTCCACTCGCAAGCAATTGGCGCAGGTGTTTGGCCGTAGCCGGGTTGGCTTTGTGCAAGCGGCTGATGAGAGAACGTTCTTCGGCACTCAAAACCAAATCCGGGTGCAGGGTGCCCATTTCCAGATCGTGTGCCAACAGCGCCAGATTTTCTTGCATAAATTGCAAAAGCGCCACCATGGGCGCAGCGGTAATCCCGAGCATCATTGACACTTTTTGGGGCAAACTGAGCAGGGCGGTGATATAGTGGCGGGTCCAATTGTGCTCAATCACCATCACCTCGTAGGGCACCGCATAGATTTTTTTTAAGAGCGGGGGCAAATTGACAAAATTAAAGCCGCTCATGGTGCCACAGGGAACCCCTGTGGGCGTGCGCATTTTGTCGGCACTGCCATTAAAATACAGCACCTTGCCATTAAAAGCCGCAGGGTGGTCTTTATAAATATGCGCCAAAAAAACCTGCACCACCGATTGGTATTCATCGCGGTAATCAGGGGTGATCGGCGTGAGTTTGGGTGGGCCGGTGGAGCCCGTGGTCATGCCATAAAAAAGTGGATCCTGGTGGGTCAGGATATTTTTTTCGCCCTGAATCATGCGATCCAGCCAGGGTTTGAGTTCGGCATGGGTCACAATTGGGGTCTTGGTCTGGTATGCAGAAATCGAGTCAATTTGCTCAAAACCATGGGCCTGTCCATAAGCAGTCTGGGCATTGGCTTTTAAAATCTGCTCCAATTTGTGCCACTGGGCCACTTCGGGCTGAGCACAAGCGGCTTCAAAGCGTTTGACATATTTGCGGCGCAAAAACTGGGACAGCGGGCCCAAAATACCCATGAGAGATACCTCTTCAGCGTGTTGGCGTCATTATACCCCGACTCAAATTGCCATTACCCGATTATTTTAAACTGAGCAAAAAGGCGATCAGATCTTCAAACTCGGGCTCTGTCATGGTGGAGCGCAGATTGGGGGTCATCAGGTTTTGGTAGCCCGGCACCAAATAGGCTGCGGGCTTTTCAATCGAATCACGTAAATAGGCTTCGGCACTTTGGCCTTTGACCCGCTGCGTGGCGGTCAGCGCCAGTTGATCGAGTTTGGGGCCAATCACCCCTTTGGCCTCGGATATTTGCGAGACGGCGTGGCAGGCAATACAGCCTTTTGTGATAAAAATTTGGCTGCCCGAAACCGGATCTGGGCTGGGATTGAGGGGATAAGGTGTAGCTGTATTTTTTTCGGCAGGAGAGGCAGACTCACGGGTCTGACTCTGTTCGGCGGGACAGGCTGTCAGCAAAAGGCTCAGTCCCAAGACAAGGGGCAAAACAAAAAGGGGCATGATTACTTTCTATAAAGGCTCTGAAGCTAAAATTGTTCCTGTACAGTCTGTAAAATATCCAGAGCCTGTTCAGGCGGCATTTGATTGAGAATGGGAATAAATTCGTATTGAATTTGGGAAAAGGCCTCTTGTTTTAAGCGCAAATCAGGGGCCGAGAGGCGGCTGACCACAGGAGGCAGCAAGCTGGGCTGTTGATCCCAGCGGCTGAGCGCTTCGAGTTTGGAGACGTCAAATTGGTGAACCTGGCCATCGGGATAGAGAAAATCCAATTGCTGGCGGCTCTCGTCGAGATAGCGCAAGGTAAACAGGGCTTCTTGAAGATTGAGGGTATTGCCAGTGGCATTGTCCATTCCGCCCCGCACCACCGGGCGCCCCTGTTGATCTTTGTCGATTGAGACCAACAGGCGACCATTGTTGGTTTGTTCCAAAATGGGGATGCTGACGGGCTCGTTGAACCCCTCCACCCGCAATTGAATCACAGCAGGCAAGGCATTGTCGCCATTGGCTTCAAGCATAAAATCGCCATTGCTCAGGGCATGGAGATAAAAGGGTTTTTCGGAGGTAAGAGATTGCGCTTTGAATGCTTCAAGTTGGTTCTTGATGCGATCTTGAGCCAAGATTGCATCCATTTCTTTTTTCTTGCGGTCTCTTTCCATTTGCGCTTTGAGTTTGGTCAAATACTCTTCGTGGGCGGCTTTGGCTTGGCGAGAGTATTCATCAGAGGCACGTTTATTGCGGGCCAATGCGTCTTTGGAATAATTGATATAACTGGCGAGCCCTGGATTTTTGACGTCGCGGTCATTGACACCGGGTTTGGGATTGTAAATTCGCTTGTACAAATCCTGATCCTGGCGGGTTTTTTCGTTTTGCAGGGCAATCGATTTTTTAATATATTGCTGGGCCCGCTCTTCAGCTCCTTGGCGCCATTTGACCACTTCACGGTCGCGGTGGGTGGTATAAATACGAACCACTTCGACCAAAACCTGCCGGGCCACTTCGGTGTCCCAATTAAACAGGCGGGCGGTATCAAAAGCAAGAGTGTTGGCCAATTGCGGCTGTAAAAATTCAGAAGATTCAATCAGCTTTTTGGCTGCAAGCACCTCTTTGAGCTGGCCCACAGGCAAAGCGGTTTGGCGCAGTGGCAAACCCGCATTGACCGCAGAGGTGGGGGCGAGTTCTTTGGCCTGTAAAATTGAAAAGAGATCCACATTTTTTATCGGGGTAATGATGCGAAAACTGAAGAGCTGAGAGTTCCCTGACACTTGGTTCTGGGGGCCCTCCACCGGGGGCAGGCCAGATAATTGCAGACGGGTATTAACGGGGTCTGTAGAAAGAGGCGTTGAGCAACCCGCCTGGGCCAGCAAGAGTCCTGCCAGCAGAAAATGCAGCCCTTTGTCTGAAAGGCGGGTGAAACTCGGAAATAGGTTGGGTTTCATACGGATTTTCTGCTCCAACGAATTAGTATCAAGGGTGAAAATAATGGGTTTCTTTTATAATCATACCGATTTTTGCCCCCTTTCGTAAACCCAACGGGTGGAGAAGGGTATGAGATAATTTGAGAAAAACAGCCTACATTCAAGTTTTTGAAAAAGTGCCGTGCTTCCCTGTGTTTTAATCAAAATTGAGATAGCCAAGCTTGGGAGTGAGAAAAAATGAAATCAAATGCCTTAAAAATGCTGATGTCGGGTCTGCTGCTGTCAGCCTGTGTGCCGATTGTGGGCCCCATCAGTGGGAGTGTCAGTGGGCCAGTTGGGAATGCGGTCAATGCGGGCAGCACTCAGACAGGCCGCCAAAGTCTGAGCAATAAACAGATCAGTGGCTATATGATGCGGGTGGCGGCCACCTTTAAAGTTCAGGCCGTCAACGATCTGCATGCCCAATTGATTCAAGCCAATGTCAAAGACTTTGAAAACGATCTGAGCCAGGGGCAACTCGACGATTATTATCAGCTGCCGGATTTTTCGATTCAGCTCTTGGCCCACAGTGAGGGCAGCTATTTTACCGCTCCTGGAAATCTCAGTGAATTTACCAATAGCAACGCCGCTTTTGCCCGAGCTTTGGTGATCTATCCCGATCAGTCCTATGATATTTTTAAAGGTCAATTTGCCAATCAACGCTTTTATTTCTCTGGGGCAGAAAGCCTGCCTGCCAACAATACCAGCTATTTGATCACCCTCGATAAAGATCTCAAAACCCGAGTGGTGACAGGGCAATTGGAGGGACAAAGCCAAACAGCCACCCCAACACCCGCTCCAGCTGCATCGCCCGTGATTTTGCCCACACCAGAAGTGCTGGCTCTGCCCAGTATCTCTCCCAGTGCGACTCCCAGTGTTTCACCTACCGCCTCTCCCGTCAGCCCTGCTGCCAGTTCCCCAGCGGTAGCCAGTCCACCCCCTGCCCAGCGCTTTGCGTCTGCACTCGAACAAAACCGCCTGCGGGCAGGGGGATTTAACCAACAAATTCGCGGCTTCCTGCCTGGACCGCCGCCCCCACCCCCGCCAAGTGCACGGGGCCAGTTTGCGCCGCCGCCAGGAGCCCCCCCTCTTCCGAATGGTCAACCACCCCAAGGACAGCCCCCCATGCTGCTTCCTCCCGAAATTATCGAACGCCTGCGCCAAGAGCGGCCAGGTGTCTTGGCCGAAATTGAAGCCTTGGCTGGATTGCCGCCCCAAGAACACTATGCCGCCATGTTAAAAATTCAGGCCGCCAATGCCGATCTGATTCCCGCACTCGGCCCCCCACCGCCCAGTGATGCGCCACCTCCTTCGGCCTCCGGTCAGCCATGAAAACTGAATTCAGCGAGGCGCAATGTCGCCAGATTCGCCAGGCCAAAAAGATCCTGCGCCATTTGTGGGAACGCAGTGAACTCAAGCCACCGGCGATTCTGGAGGCCTTGGCCGAAAAAGGCCTGATGGTCAAGAACTCAACCCTTTCAACCTGGTTGAGCCTCAAAGAGGGCAATACCATTCGTCCCAAACAAGAGGTGATCTTGCCCCTGATTGAAATCTTCAGCTCCCAAGGCACAATCGGGGGAACCACAACGAGCACGGCTGAACAGCAAGCGGAACTGCTTGCAGAGATCTTGGGACTGCTGGGCTATGAAGAGCGGCCAAGCTCCTCTGAAGACATTCGCAACCGCTTATCTGAGCAGATGGACGAATCCCTGCAACAGACCCTGCAAGACAACCAGGCAGACCTGGAATTGCATTTACACGCCCTGGAAATGCTCTGGGAAGAAATTGAACCCGCTATTTTGGAATACGACAAAGGCTTTCCCGTGATTCGGGTCGAAAAAGACAATTTGCCCCTGCTGCGCAAATTGATTGGCCCCGAGCGCGATTCTCACAAGACATTTTTGGCCGAAGAGAGCTACGAAATTCCACTCAGCCGCGTGCAATCGCTGCATGCCCTGACGGAGATCATTAACCTGCTCAACGAAGGCAGCCGGGTTTTACACGCTCTGATCGAGCGCAATTTGGTCGATGAAGGCTATCTCACCCTGCAATTGGCACGGGTCGAAGAGCTGGTTTCGTATATCTGGGAAATTTCTGATCGCCTGCTCAACAATAATTTGCTCTGTAAAACCGTTCCCCAGCTCAAAAAGAGCCTGGTGCGCGTGATGGCTGTAGCCGGGGGCATTCGCTTTTTATTGCACAACCAGAGTGAACCCACCAGCGATATTCTCTTCGAAAAAATTCTGGCCTGCAAAGGCAAAAGCTCTGAGGCCGAGATCAAATGTGCTGTGGCCGTGTTTATGGGCATTTTGGCCCGGCAGTTTTTACAGCAAAAAGACCCGCAAAAATTCAAACCGGCCCTCAATGCCTTTGAAAAAGCGGCGGCTGCGCTCAGCCGCTACCACAGCAAATTGGGCTCTGAGCAAGAGGTCTTCTATTATAAAAAGGAGTTGGCCAATCTCTGCTTTGACATCGGCTCACTTTTGCTCTGGCGCACAGAAAGTGGCGAAATTGCCATGGAAAAGGTTCAGCAAATTCTCAAACAGGCCTTTGGGGCCTACGAAGCGGTTTTGACCTCGCCCAATCTGTTTTTTCTCGGTTTGACCGAACAGCGGGCCTCACATATTCGCGCCTTTTACCTGATCAGTCTGTGCTGGAGTTGTGCCAGCCCCAAAAAAGCCACAGCTGAAATCCACAAAATGGCCAGTGGCGAGCAGCTCAACGAGCGCTACTGGTTTCTACAATTGGCAAAAACCATCGCTTGGTCGGTCTTAAATTACCGCTTTGGCAAAAAGGCCGAAAACGAATACCACACGGCAGCCCAATCCGAATTGCAGCGGGCACTGCTGGTGCCGGGTTTAAAGGCCCCCACCATGCAGGAGATTGGCTCAGACTGGATTTTGAATCGCTATTTTTCTCAGCTAAATTTGCCCAGCTAAAGTGGCTCAGTTAATGGTCTGCCCCAAAAAGCGCAGCAAGGTCTCCTGGCTTTGGCGCTGCGAAAGTGAATCATAATCGGCGGCAAAGAAAACCGGTTCCTTGCGACAATAGCGCAGCCCTTTGCGCAGCATTTTGGCCAAATGGCGCTCGCCAGCGGCCTCTTCGGCCTCCAAACTCCAGGGCTGTGCTTGGGGCCAAGAGCGGGAAAAGATCAGGCGCTGGTTGAGCGGATGAGCTGTTTGCAGGGTCCAGGATGGATGGCTGAGATCGAGCCAAAATTGGTAGTCTGAGGCCATATGTAATTCACAGAGACGGTGCAGGGTCATTAGCTTAACAGCCTGATCTGAAGGGTCTTGCACGGGGTCTCCGGCTTCGCGGATTTCGCCCGAAAACAGCGCATTTAAAAACAGCGCTTCGGGGCGCTCCACAGCCTGGCCGATTAGCTCCCAGCGGCTCAGGCGTTGAATCAACTCACTGATCCCAGCCACCTGGGCAAAGGTCTGAGGCTGTAAATGGGGCAAGATCAGTTTTTGCCAAAGCATGATTGCCGCTTGAGATAACGGGATTTGATGAAGGCTGAGTTGTGTGCGCAGTTCTGCCACTGTTTCCCTCAGTTTTAGAGCCTCGGAGCTGGTTTGGCTCTGTAAAAATTGCCCCCAATCGCTCAAGCGATCTTGAAAACGCGTGCGCAAACGGGCCAATTCAAATGGGGGAATTTGCAGACAGTGGGCAAAGATCTGGGCCATTTCAAAACCTTTTAAACGGGGCAAAGACAGTCCACTGCTGCCGCTACTTTGCTCCCAAAAAACCAGCCGCAACAAGGCCAATAACACACTCACAAGGGGGTTGCGTTGAATGACCCTTGAACCACGGTAGATCTCCAGGTCCACCTGCATGCGGGCCAGCATCGTTTCAATTTCCAGGCAAAAGGCATCGGTCAGAGCCCAGCTCACCAAGACCAATTCACCGGGGGGCACTCCCGCAGAGAGGCGTTTGCGAAGCTGCATTTCCAACGAGGCCAACATGGCGGAGGTGTTTTTCAGGCGATGCAATTGCGGTTCGCCCTTTTTTTCGGAGGCTTCAACCGGTAGCTCTAAGCAGAGCTGGTAGAGTCTTGTGGCCAAAGTGGCCTGGGGATGGTTATCTGGCAAAGATTTTAAGCTGGCACGGTCTCTCAGGCTTTGCACATATTCCGGAAAGGCCCCCAAAACCTGCTCGGCCCCGCCATAGGGATTTGCCGTGCAAATCAGCTGGGTCGCAGAAGACGCATGGGGGTTGAGCGCGGCGTTTGTGGCCAGGTATTCGATTAAGATTTGTTCAGCGGGGCTGGTTTCGTCGAGGTCATCAATCAGCCAATGGCTAAAACTGCCCAACCAGCTTTGCACGGCAGGCTCTGCCAACCGCCGGGCCAGGTATTCCCATTGCAGCGGGTAATCCAAAAGCGGGCGATCACGCATTAAGAGCCAGCTTTGAAACGCCTGCAAAAAGCGATGAATCTCTGGCACCAGAGGCTCGATTTCGAGGGCCTCACTGCGGCTTTCAAACTCTGACCAAGACCAGGCGTTGATGGCGCGGGCCCGGTGGCGGTTGAGCAAATGCCTAAAAAAAGACCGTTCCAAATGCCGCCCCTGAAAATAGTCGCCTGAATGGGCCTGGTAAAAGCCCTGCATCAGCAACAGGGTATCGTTGGCGGTAATCAGCTGGGGCTCATGGTCTTGGGGCTCATGTTCTTGGGGCACGGGGCATGCCGCAAAGAAATGGCGCAACCACTGGGGAAAGGTAAAAACAGGCAAAGGCGCCAGTGGAAATTTTAAGTCTTCCGCGAGGCGCTTTAAAAATTCACGGCGATGGTACAGGCGGTGCCCACAGAGGATTTGAATCTGTGAGGCCTCAACGCCTTCAGCCAATAGACGATTGAGGGTCTGGACCAGAGCAGCGGTTTTGCCCGTGCCCCGGTCTCCTTCAATCAGCAGAATTTGAGCCAGAGACTTGGCCAGAGAATCAGGCCCGCTCCAGATAGCTGTCGGTGCGTGTGTCGATCCGGATTTTGTCGCCCTGATTGACAAAGAGCGGAACCTGGACCGTGGCACCGGTTTCAACCGTGGCAGGTTTGGTGCCACCGGTGGCGGTATCGCCGCGCACACCCGGATCTGTTTCGGTGATTTCGACTACCACAAAATTGGGGGGGTCGATGGTGACCAAAGCGCCATTAAAAAAGAGCATATCGTATTCGAGGCCCTCTTTCATGTACTTGAGCACGCGGTCGCCGAGGGTGTCTTTGTGAACGGGCAATTGCTCAAAAGACTCGTTGTCCATGAAATTGTACTGGTCTCCATCTAAGAAGAGGTACTGCATGGCTTTTTTCTCAATATCTGCTTTTTCCAGTTTTTCACCGGCGCGGAAGGTGTTTTCACGCACGCTGCCAGTACGCATATTCTTGAGCTTGCTGCGAACAAAAGCGGCACCCTTGCCCGGTTTGACGTGTTGAAATTCAACCACTTGCCAGGGATCGTTATCAAAAACAATGGCAATGCCAGGGCGCAAATCGTTGCTGGTAATACTCATGATACTATCTATCTCCGTCGTTGCTTAAAACAATAGAGGGCACTATACCACGAAGGGGGTTTAGAAGTAATCGGGAACAATCCGGCGGGCGCCGACAAAGCGATTGCTAAACCATCCCGAGGTGATGGAGTCCACCTGAATCGGCTTGCCCCGGCGGGGAGCGTGAATAAACTGCTCGTTGCCGATATATATGCCGACATGGCCAATTGGATAGCCGCCGGTGGCAAAGAAGACGATGTCGCCGGGTTCGAGCTGATCTTTTCTCACGGACTGGCCGTAATTGTACTGCAAATCAGCGCGATGGGGCAGGTTGATGTTAAATTCTTCAAAGGTGAATTTGACCAAACCCGAACAGTCGAAGCCGCGATTGGGATCTTCGCCTCCCCAGATATAGGGCAAGCCGATGTGTTGTTGCGCACTCAGGACGATTTCACGTCCGAATTGTGTGTGGCTGGATGTGGCTTGGGCGGGAGCTACCTGAAGATTCAGGAGCAGGGTCAAAATGGCGCTAGCGGCCAGGAAACGCTTTTTCATGGCGTTGGTTCCTCTCTTGGGCAAAGATTATGGTAATCTTGCGTTTTTAGCTATTTTTGGGAAATTTCCCAGAAAATAACGCGGTCGTTTGCGTTGCTTATCGTCACTATTAATTAGATTGCATCCAATCAGGACTTTGGCAGTATATGCGATTCATTTGCAATATGTCAACCTTTGATCACAGACGGAAG
>CAZRFI010000124.1:0-13201 GCA_964598905.1 uncultured Candidatus Sericytochromatia bacterium
TGGCCGCTTGCACTTCGTTGGCCAATTTGGCCAGAATCTGTTGGCTGACCTGGGGATTGAGGGCCAAGACGGCGCCCTGAGCGGTCTGCTGAATACTTTCCTGTACGGCCTGTTCGACTTTGGGGTCGAGGGTGATCACCGGAATAATATTCTGTTCATTCGCCAGGTTATTACAGATTTGACGCGAGAGCGACTGGCGGGCCAGCTCTGAGAGGGTATCGGGATCCTGGTTGATCTTGGAGAAGTCGGTGAGTTTTTCCAGAATCGTGGCCAAATCCCGAATCGAAACGCGCTCGCGAATCAGGTTTTGCAAGACTTTCTGCACGCCACCCAAGGAGAGCAGGTCGGGAATCAATTCCTTGACCACAACGGGGTGTTTTTCTTTGACTTTGTTGATCATGACCTGAACTTCTTGGCGGCTCAGGATTTCGTGGGCGAAGGTCTTCACAATTTCTGCCACGTGGGTGATCAAGACGTTGGTGGGGTCGGTGACCATATAACCCAATTGCGCTGCACGTTGGGCTTCGTAACCAGCCACCCAAACGGCAGGGGTGCCGAAAGCAGGGTCTTTGGTTGGGAATCCGACCAGCTCTTGCGAGACATCGGTGTCGGGCTGTTGAATCGCGAGCATATAACCCATGAGGATTTCGCCACGGGCCACTTCGATGCCTTTGACTTTGATTGAATATTCGTTGGGGCGCAGATTGAGGTTGTCTTTGAATTGGATACCGGGCATAACAAAGCCCAATTCCATCGCGATCTGAACACGCATCGGCACCACGCGGTCGAGCAAATCCCCACCTTGTGAGGGGTCGACGAGGGGAATCAGGTCCAGACCCATCTCCAGGGCCAGAGGATGAACTTCCATGACCTGAAGCACGTTCTCGGGCTTCTTGACTTCCTGTTCGGGAATCGCTGAATCTTCTTCTTCCTCGACCACCATTTGGGCTTTTTTGACCGATTTGCGGTAGACAATAAAAGCTGTAATCAGCAGGGAAATGGAGATGGCAACAAAGAAATAGGTGGGCATGCCGGGAATAAAGCCAAAGCCGAAAATAAACACCCCGCCCATGACCAGCGACTTATAAGAGGCGAACAATTGGGTTTTTAAGTCAAACGCCAAGTTGCTTTCGGAAATTGCACGGGTGGTGACAAAGCCCGAGGAGATTGAAATTAAGAAACCGGGGATGATGGCCACAAGACCGTCACCGATTGAGAGGGTGGTATAGCGGGCGGCTGCTTCGGAAAGCTCCATGCCTTTCATCAAGACGCCGATGGCAAAACCACCGAGAATATTGACGAGGGTAATAATCATGCCTGCAATGGCATCCCCACGGACGAACTTATTGGCACCGTCCATGGTCCCGAAGAAGTTAGAACCTTTTTCCAAATCTTTGCGGCGCTTCTTGGCTTCTTCGGCGTCGATCAAACCGGCGTTGAAGTCGGCGTCGATACTCATCTGTTTACCGGGCATGGCGTCCAAGGTAAAACGGGCTGCGACTTCCGCAACGCGCTTGGCGCCTTCTGTAATAACGATGAACTGAACAATCATCAGGATGATAAAGATAACAACGCCGACAACGTAATTGCCACCAATCACAAAGTTGGCGAAGGTATCAACCACGTGGCCGGCATCAGCGTTGAGCAAAATCGAACGGGAGGTGGCGACGTTGAGCGCCAATCTAAACAGGGTTGTGACCAGCAGCAGCTGGGGGAAGACCGCAAATTCGAGCGGGTCAATCAGGTTCAGAGCGGTGAGCAGGATCAAGATCGAGGCAGACAGATTGATGACCAAGAAAAGATCGATCAAACCGGTCGGCAAAGGAATCATCAGAATCACGACAACCATGATCGCCAACGATGCCAATGAAATATCGGCGATTATCGAACGTCCCGCATCTTTGTTTACAGCTGCCATCGGCTCAAACTCTTAACCTTTATTAGACATAATTTTTTAGTATTCTAACAGATTCACGCAAATGAGACTGTGAGATTTAACAATTCGTAGCGAAAAAATGAAGAAGGGGATTCCCTCAGGATGAGTGGGGCCCAGAGGCGGCCCCACTCACTGTGAGAAATTGGAATCCTAGGAAACGCCTGCGGACATCGCTGCCAAACGTTTCTTGAGGGATTGGCTGACCATCTTCTGCGTCATCGGAGGCAGGACGGGGTTCTGAGACAGACGGCTGCGAACCTCGTTCTGAATCTCGGGATTCAGCAGATTGATAACGTCTTCAGCTTGACTGGGGTCGAGCTGGGCCAATACGGCGACCAGGGTTGGCAGGCGCTCTGTGGAGAGCAACTGGGCAACGGTCTGAGGGGTGACGCCCTGCAGGAAACCGAAGGGGTTGTCCGGCGTGGGAGGCATGATGGGCGCACGGCTTACTTCCTGGGCCTGTTGGGAAGGCATGGGAGGCATTCCGGGGGCGGCAGGCAAGCCGGGGGCTCCTTCAGATCCGGGCAGGCCAGGCGCGCCGGGCATCGCTCCGGGGATAGCGGCGTACTGAGGAACGCCAGCGGCAAACTGTTCGGCTGCAGCGGCTTTCTTCTTGCCGAGCAAGGCACCACCGATACCGGCACCGACGACCAGACCACCGAGGCCGATCAAGATAAAGACCCAAATTGGGGTTTTCTCGCGGGCTTTTTCCATTTCAGACTTGAGTTTGTCGTAGACAGAGGTATCAAATTTGACCTGGCGAACAAAGATTTGGTCTTTTTGGGCTTCATCAAAATTGATGGCCTTTTTAACCATTTCTTCGACTTCCTCTTTGGTCAGCGGAGCAGGACCGCCATCAGCGGTTTCTTCCCCTTCAACCTGCGGCGGCAGTTCAAACTGAACGGAAATAGATTTCCGTTCAATAAAGCCAGTTTCTTTGGAGGTCAGCTGTTCAATATTGTCGTAGTTATAGCTGATCTGGGTATTGGAGCGGTTGGTTTTACTCTTGTCAGTTTCTGCAGGAGGAGTTGTATTTGCTCCCCCTGTACCACCACCAGGCAAAGGCTTGGTAGTATTGTTCTCGTTAGATTCAGTTACACTGCGCTCAGCCACTTTGGTGGGGATTTCTTTGCCATTTTCTTCGAGCACCACAGGTTTGTGCAAACGGGCACGTTCCTGAATGCGGTCAAAATTGGGCTGTACTTCAGCAGTGGCTTTGACTTTGCCGGGTCCCAGCAATTGTTCCAGCATCACGATGACTTTGTTTTCGAGCTGCTGTTCCATTTGGCGTTTGACCTGCATTTGTTCCAGCAGCTGTTTGTTCAGCTTTTTGCTGGAATCTTCGCCGTAGAGGCCTTCTTGGCCTTCAGCCAAAACCTGACCTTTGTTGTCAACGACGGTTACGTTGCCGGGTTTGAGGCCGGGAGTGGCACTGGCGATCAGGTGGGTAATGGCCTGAATATATTCAGGTTTGAACCCGCCACCGCCAGCAAATTCCAAGAGCACAGAAGCTGTTGTGGGGAGCTGTTCTTCTGAGAAGAGGGTGGGCTCGGGAATGACCACGTTGACGCGGGCATCTTTGACACCTTCAAAACGGCCAACCATGCGGGACAAATGTCCATCACGGGCACGTTGCAGGGCCACACGTTTTTCAAAATCGGTACTGATAAAGCTCTGTTTGTCAAAAATTTCATAACCCACAATGCCGCTGCCGGGCATGTTTTTCTGGGCCAATTTAACCAGGGCTTCTTCGGCTTTGTCTTTGGGTACGCGGATTTCGGTACCGCCATTGGCCAGTTTTACCGGAATCCGGTATTCTTCTTCGAGCCAGTCCTTGGCATTGCCCGCTTCTGCCATCGGCAAATTGCGGTAAATGGTGCGGAACCCATCATCTTTCTCTTCTCCGTCGCCGCGCATAAACAGGAAGGCTAACAATCCAACTACCAGGACAGCTGCCCCAATCAATACGCCTATGCGTACATTGGGGGGTAAGTTGCCCAGGAAGCCACCTCCTACGGCTTGATCATCAACGGCCATTCTAAAATCTCCCTTCTCAGATTCGCTCGCTTAAGGTTCAGGTTGCTAGACCTGCATATTCATCAAGGTTTGGTATGCTGTCGTCAGTTTGGTCATCACGGTCGAAGCCATGGTGACCATCGTATCCAGTTTGGCGCCAGCAATCTGGATGGAGTGAATGTCCACGTCTTTGCCTTGCAGCAAATCAGTCATGAGTTTCTCACTCTCGGATTCAGCTTCGTTTGTTTCTTTAATCGCCTCATTGAGAACCTCGGTAAACGATGAACGTTTAGCCGTGATCTCATCTTTGGGCAGTTCAAAGCTCATGGGCATCATCGGCTGTGCTACCCGTAATTCACCGGGGAAAAAGGCTTGAAGTGCAGAAACGCTTCCTGAAGTTGCCATAATTTACTCCTTATTTCCCGATTTCCAGGGCTTTGTTGATCATCGATTTGGCGGCATTGGTGATCTGTACATTGGCGTCGTACGCGCGCTGGGCGGCGATCATGTCGACCATTTCTTTGACCACGCTGACATTGGGCAAAGAGACGTAACCTTCTTGGTCAGCGTCGGGGTGGCCAGGCATATAAACCACACGCAGGGGGGAGGGGTCTTCAACCACACCCTTCATTTTCACGCCTTCACCTTTGGATTTATAGGTGGAAGGATCCTGCATATCATCCATTACGGCGGCGGTAATGCTTTGTGCCAGCGACTTATCACTGCGCTCGCTGAACTCGTCATCCATGCCTTGCAGGGCATCTTGGACGGCTTCCTGAAAGACCGGCATACGGCGACGGAAAGGGCCCCCTTCTGCCGTGCGTGTGCTGTTGGCATTGGCAATATTGCCGGCAATGGTGTCCAACCAGAAACGGCTGGCAACCATGCCTGTGGCGCTGGTATTAATAACATCAAATAAACTCATGCTGACTCACCCCTCTCTAACGGTTCGAAATAATAGTTTTGAAGGTACGGAACTCGCCGGAAATCGAGCTGACCAAGACATTGTAGAACGAGGTGTTCTTGATCATTTTGGACATTTCCATTTCGGGACTGACATTATTGCCATCTTGGCGAGCAGTGCCCTGCATTTCTTCAATGGCAGGTTGCACAGCCGAAATTTGGTCAGCGCGGCTGAGGGATTTTTCGGCTTGGTGGCGGGGATCGAGATCGACACCCGGTACGTATTGATTGTACATCTGTTCAAATTTGGTCGAAGCCAAGGAGTGGCCAACGCCCAAATCGGTTTCGTATTGCTGTCCCTCTAGATAGAGGTGATCAATATTTAAGTTTTGAAGCAATTGGTCGTTGATGTTGCGGGTTTTCATTTCCTCTGTCACATCAGGGCCATCTTCATCTTTGGCACTCTGCTGGATGCGATCCAACGCATCTCTAAAAGAGACCTCAGAGCCTTTAAACCCAGGGGTGTTGATATTGGAAATGTTATTTGAGATGACTTTGTGACGGCTGGTGGTCACATCGAGCATTTTCTCGGTAAAAGCCATCAAGGGACTGAATAAGACCATTTTGCTCCTCCTACATCGTTAAAAAATCATCCACAGATTTGCGCTTGCCTAGTTTCATGCGCAATTGCTCCAGGGCCCGCTTGTGGATGCGGCTGACCCAGGACTCGGATAAACCGAGCCGTTTGCCTATTTCGTTAAAAGGCAATTGCTGAAAGTAATATAATTTCAGCGTCGTGCGCTCTTGGGTGGGTAATTGTTCGATTACCCAGGTCAGGGTTTTTTGCAATTGCTCAAACTCAATATCGCGCTGTACTGAGTCGGACCCTCCCAATTGACTTAAAAGACTAAAACCTTCATCTCCATCGGAAGAACCGGTTGGGGCATCCAGTGACAGAATATAACTGTATGCCAAACGGGTCACCTGACTAAACAGGTTGGCGGAATCCGTTTCTACATCTTCGGGGTCTTCGTAGACCACTTCATCTTGGTTTTTGGGCGCTTTGGGTAATTTGGGTAAATTGTCGAGAATGGCACCTTTGATGTAATACGTTGCAAAGGTTTCAAACTTAACACCGCGACCCGGATCAAAACGCTCAATTGCCAACAGCAATCCAACCACACCGTCACTGACTAAATCGTTGAAGTCGTAATGTTTTGGCAACTTCATCGACAGCCGACGGGCAATCGAACGCACCAGTGGCATATAGCGTTTTACCGCATCGCCACTGTTCGTGGGGGCATTGGGGGCTGTACTCATGGCCTGTGCGCCCATTTAGCTCTTCGACACATCCCGATTGGTCATCTTGCCTATTCTATCATTCCCGCCTATTTAGTTTATATAATTCTTCCATGATTTGCTCTGAATTATCAATGGAAGACGGTTCATCCGACGCAAAACCTTCGCTTCGGGTATCAAATTTGCCCGTTGGCAGGGGCCCCGCTACAACTCCTTCGAGCCGCTCATCAAAACGAACAGCATCGTCGGGGCGTTTGGTAATCACACCTTCAAGACGGGCATCAAATTTACCTATGTTTGCAGCAACATCACTGGGAAGTGTGCTCTGCAGCGATTGTTCTGGATTTTGCAGACCCGTCATCTGGGTCATCATTTCTTTGGCCAAACTGCCACCTTGTGAGCTGGCGAGATCTTTGCCTATTTCCTGATCGAGAAAGCCCATCATCATCTCCACGTGGGGACCGCTGAAAAGACCATCTTCTTCATTGCTGGAATTCTCACGCATTTGCGAAAACATATAAGAATACAGCATGCCAACAAAGTCTTTGCTGGCTTCGGCCAGATTGGGGGTGCGGGCAGTGGGTACATTAATCGCACCATCGCCAAAACCCGTTGTCAGGGAGCCTACCAGGGGTACATTATCAATCATTTTGAGCTTCTCCCTATTGGATTTCCAGATGCGCGTTGAGGGCACCTGAGACTTTGATCATTTGCAAAACGGTGATCAGATCCCGGGGGGGGATGCCCAAAGAATTGAGCGATTTGACCAAGTGACCGACGGTGGAACCTTTGACCAGCACCAAGGTGTCCCCTTTGTGCTCTTCAAAACTGATGGTCTTGTTGGTGACCGTTTCGGTCGTTCCCTGTGAGAGGGGGTTGGGTTGAGAAACGGTGGTGACGGCATCGATTTTTACAATCAAGCCGCCGTGGGCAATTGAGACGGGGCCAATGCTCACGTTCTGACCGATGACAATCGTACCCGTGCGCTCATCCAAAATGACTTTGGCAGCACCGTTCTGGGGAGAGATGGTCAGATTTTCAATCCGGGCAATCAACTCAGGAACATTGTTGCGGTAGGTAGATGTCACAAAGACCCGCACGGTGGAGGCATCGGTGGCCTTGGCATTGCCGAGCAAATTTTTGTTGATTTTATCGGCCAATTCGGTGGCCGTGGTGAAATCAGGGTTGTTGAGGTAGGCCTCGATATAGCCGTTTTCATCCATCAGGGTGACGGGAATTTCTTTTTCGACAATCCCCCCGTTGGGAATACGGCCCACAGTGGGCGCATTTTTGGTGATTTGGGCGCCGGTGTCGGTGCCAAAACCAAAGCCGCCGAGTGAAATCGGGCCCTGGGCGACAGCGTAGATACGGCCATCGGCACCACGCAAGGGAGTCTGAATCAAATAGCCGTTCTGCAAGCTTTTTGCATCCCCGGCAGAGGAGATGGTGACATCAATCAGCTGACCCGGTTTGGCAAATGGGGGAATATTGACGGTGACAAAAACCGAGGCCACGTTTTTGGGACGCATTGAACCTTCGGGCATTTGCGGCATGCCAAAGCGCTCAAGCATGTTGACCATGGCCCGGCGCATATAGGGAATGGCGTTGGCGGAGTCGCCCGTACCATCGAGGCCAGAGACCAGTCCAAAACCTTGCAATTGGTTGAAACGGGCCCCACGGAAATTGACCACGTCTTTGACGCGCACCGAAACCGGTGGGCTGATATCCATGATCGGTCTGGCCGGAGCGCTGGCCTGTTGGTTGACTGTCGGTGGTGTGACCTGAGCCAAGACAGGCAAAGTAACTGCGGCCAGCAGGGCCACGGTGATTGAAGAAAGGATACGAAGGGTCATGGTAGTCTCCTTTAAATTAAAGCAGGAAGTTGAAGATACGTGTCATCAGACCCGCAGTGGCACGTGCGCTAACAGGGCCTGTGCCCATTACGTCAATGCGCATATCGGCAATCCGCGAGGATTCGACCATATTGTCAGCAGTCACATCATTTTGGCGCACGACACCGGTCAGCACCATTTCGTTTTCTTCGTCGTTGACACGGAAGTTTTTATGGGCTGTGATAATCAGGTTGCCGTTGGGCAGGATATCTTCAATTCGGGCTGAGACGAGGAATTGAATCACACCCACGCGGGTGGTTGAACCGAGGTCATTGGCCTGCATCTGACTTTGGGCCTGAAATTGACCCTGTAACTGAAGTCCACCGGTTTGAAAACCTTGAGGGAAAGACCAGCGGTGTTGGTTCTGCAATTGTTTCTGGCCGATCAAGGTGGCCTGTTGGCTGGCGTTGATTTTTTCTTGAACCATGACGGTGATGATGCCACCAATCACGAAGGTCGGACGGCGCTCTGTGAAAAGCGTTGCTGTGCTGGTATCGTTCCAGATCGAGTCAGCCTGGGCGGGCAGCGCTGCGCCTACCAGACAGAGGCCCCCCAAAAGAGCCGTTTGCATTAATTTGCTTTTCAAATTCATTCCCAAAGCTTCCTCACTCAATTTACTTAATATCAAGGGTGATTTCACCCCGGTCACTGACGCGACCCTGAACAATTTCATTGCTGCCAAAATTCAATATTTTAACCGAAATCATCTGATCTCTGACCCCATTTTCTTGGGCCTCTCCCTGCGCCACCAGGCGGAGGGTGTCGTTGATTACCACAACCCGCACCTGTTTGCCTTTGTAAACCAAGGCCTGTTGTTCCAGGGCTGTGCGGGTCAAAATGGCACCTGAAACAAAATCCCGGGTGGCTTTAAAGTCTTCGGGGTGGGCCAGCACCCTGAGTGAACCATTCGGCGTCTCCGAGAGTTTTTTGCGTGTTAACTGGACGCTGTCTGAACTGAGAAACTCACCCCGTTGAATCGCTTTGCGGGCTGTAAAGACCTCAGCCCAACCGTCGACTTTGACGCTGACGGACATGGCTGCCCGGTAGCGGTTGCCGTCCATTACCCTCAGGGTGATGGCGGTTTTCCCAATCAGATTGGTCAAATCGCGTTCTTCGATTTCGAGGGACAAATTCTTGCCCAGTTTTGCCAGTTTTTCTTCGAGGAGTGAATCGTTCCATAAAACGAGAACACTTTGTGCTGGTACCGCGTACTGATTCTGAACAGACTGGCGCAAGCGAAAAATCAGTTCGTCGGTGGTACCTATGCGAATCGGGGAGGCATTGGCGCTTAACTGAAACAGGCAAAATGCCAAGAACCAGATAAAGCTGCTGATACCTCCCCTTTTCTTCATTCCAAATCTTAACGAGACAGGTTGTTGGCAGTATCCATCATCTTATCGGCCACGGTGATGACTTTTGAGTTGGTGTCAAAAGCTTTCTGCGTGGTGATCAGATCGACCATTTCTGTGACGATCTGGACGTTGGATGACTCCAATGCGCGGCCATGAATTTGGCCGAAACCGTTTTGAGCAGGCTGACCCTGCTCGGGAGAACCGGAGGCTGTGGTTTCAGCGAAGAGGCTGTTGCCACGGGCTTCCAGACCGGCGGGGTTGGGGAAACGGGTCAATGTAATATTGCCCAACTGAGACAGCAAGCCAGTACCTGGCTGGGTGGCCCAGAACACGCCTGTGCGGTCGATGTGGAAATCGGTTGTGCCAGGGGGGATCGTGATCGAGGGATCCAAGGTATAGCCGTCAGCATTGACGATTTGACCGTTGTTGTTCAGTTTGAATAGGCCCTTGCGGGTGTAAAAACGCTGACCGGAAATGGGGTCCAGGACGGAGAAAAAACCGATTCCATCAATGGCCCAGTCCAGGTTGTTGTTGGTGGCCTGGAGCGAACCCTGTTGATGAACAACGTTGGTACCGGCAATACGTGCGCCCAAACCAAAGTGGATACCGGACGGATTGTCCACGGTGCCCGGACGGCGATAGTACTGGTATAAAAGATCCGTGAATTCAGCGTCCGAGCGCTTAAAGCCTTCGGTTTGAGTGTTTGACAGGTTGTTAGCAATGACGTCAATTTTAAACTTCAGTGCTTCCATGCCTGACGCGGCGGTCCAGAGTGCATGCATGTGATTCTAACTCCTCCTAAGTCCTGATAAAAAAATTTATTTTAGCCTAATTCAATTAATTGTAACAGCTCTATTGCATTCTGCCCATTTCATTAATGGACTTGTCGAGGATTTTGTCCTCGGCTGCAATCACTTTTTGAGACATGTCATAGTCTTTCGAGGTCATCATCATCATTACCATTTCGTTGACGATATCGACGTTCGAACTTTCGAGATAGCCCTGTTTGATCAAATAGGGCAATTCGGTGGCTTGGCCGGGATTGGTGTTTTTGGCTGGCAAGGGATCCAGTACCTGGGCCAAGGGGCTGTTGTCGTGGGGCATACTCACGCCGTATTTTTTGAGCAATTCAAAGGTTTGGGCGCGGTCATCCACGATATTTGGGGCATCGGTCCATTCGACCATCTTGATCTGGGCGCGGGCCACACGGCTGGCGGGGTCGCCTTTGTCACGGCGGTCAAAAATGCGACCAAAACGGTCGATTTCAATTGCGCTGTCGGGCATGGTTGCCCGCGAACGAACCCCATTGGGATCGGTGACAGGGACGTCTGTCAGAATGATACGGCGATTATTAACATCCAAGAGATAATCGCCGTTGGTGTTGACCACTTCGTTTTGATCGTTGATCATAAAGTGACCATTGCGAGAAATGGTATAGCGTTTGTCGGCATTGGGAATCAGTTTCCCATCGGCGTCTCTGGGGGGCTTTACTTCCATTTGGAAATAAATCTTTTCACCCATCACAGCCAAGTCCATAGCATTGCCTGTGGTTTTGAGGGTGCCTTGAGACTGTTTGACTCCGGCACCATCGATGTAAGAGCCTTGGGCCAGAGGTGCTTTGTCCTCACCTTCAGACATGTCTACCAACATATCCGGAAAGCTGTGAACGGCATAGGTCTTCTTTTTGTATCCGTCGGTCTGAGAATTTGCCACGTTCTGCGCAAAGAGATTCATTTTTTGCATGGACAATTCCATGTTGCTGGCGGCGGTGTAGATACCCCTTAACATCGCTCTAAAACTCCTCCAATACCATTTCAATCTGTTTTTTATGGGCCTGATCCAGGCTGTAAACAAAGACCAGTACTTCGGCAACGGCCTTGTACAATTCGGGCGGCACCATGCTGCCCAGTTCCAGCTGACCCAAGGCTTTGGCCAGGGAAGGATCGTGATAGACAGGTACCGCGTGTTCTTCGGCAACTCTGACTATCTCTTCGGCAATTTCGCCGCTGCCCGTTGCGACCACTTCGGGTGCTTGGCTGGCGGATTGAACATCATACTTTAAAGCCGTTGCCTGTTTGAGAGGCTGAGCCGTAGGCATTTTGTTCTGATCTGCTTCACCGTTCACAGGCACATAACTCCATCTTCAAGTTTTAAGCGTAACAAATCTGTAGCACTTCATACAAGTGCTTGAAACATTACTTAAACTGTTACATCAACACTCATGTCATCGTCTTTCTTGCGACGACGGCTTGAGCCCTTTTTCCAAGCGGCCTGACGAGAGGAAAAATCCGTGTTTTGGCCGCTCGTATTTCCACCTTGGGGTCCACGGGCAGGGGGAATCCCCTGCTTGATTTCAACCTGACCTGCAACCAGGTAAGATTTTTGGATCATCTGCTGGATATCCTGAACATAGGTCTCCAGGGTTTTGGCTGCCACCGCGTTGGGGGCGTACAAACGGACGATCATTTCATTTTGTTCACGCAGCATGAAGTGGGCGTTGACTTTGCCCAAATTTTGGGGGTTTAAAGTGACTTCTATGCTTTGCAACGCACCCACCTTAAAGTTACGGGTCTGTAACACCTGGTTAACAAATGCCGGGAAATCACTGACCTGGAGTGGGACCCCTTGATTGTGCAATTGAATTGCTGTCTGAGCGCTCATGGCTGATTGCGGAGCGGCGGAACGATCCTGTTGCAGGGGCTGTTGCGATTTGGCTTTGTTTTCACCCACAGGACCCGGATTGGGCTCTTCTGTGCTGGCCTTTGTCTGGGGGGTGCGCACAGGGTTGGCCATCACTTGAAATTTAAGGCCAGACTGTACCTGTTGATTTTCGTTCCCGTTCACTTCGGGGGTCACTTGGCTGGTTTTAGGGGCAGAAATAGGTGCGGGGCTGATTTCCACTTTGCTCCAGCTCAGCAAGGCCAGCCCTGCTGAACGGGGAGGAGCGGCTTTATGAAAATGCATGGGCTGGGGCGGCAGGCTGAAGGGCAGTGGTACCAAGGGAGCCTGAGGGAGGATCGTATTCTCTGGCTGAAAGCCTGTTTCTTCCCTGTTTTCTTCTGCTGTCGCAGGAACAGCAGGAACCGAGATGGGTGTTTCTTTGGTTTGCGGGGGAGCGCTGAAAAAGCGAATCTGCGGAGTCGGGTTAGAGCGCTGTGGCACTGCAAAAGGAGGTGAGGTACTGGCCTGAAGCAGAGGCTTAACCAGATCTTCCCAAGGAAAACCGGACTCCTCTTCTTGTTCTGCTGCATTTGCCAAAACTGCTTGAAGACGCTCTGGAGAGGGTGTCTCTTCACTTGCTGCTTCAACCAATTCCAACCACCAGGGTTTTTCAGGACTGAGCGCCAATATGTTGGGCTTTGCTGGCGTCTCCATGGAGGCAACTGATAACTCGCCCTGAGACCAGTTTTGAGAAAGCAAAGGCGTCTGGTAGGGCTTTGCTTCTTGAGAAGGGTGTTCAGATGATTCAGATTCATTTTGGAAATTTAAGAAGCTGGCTGCTAAGCCGGCAGAAACGAGTTCCAACGTAAATGCCACTGTGGATGTGCTTGACTCTGTTGGCTCTGCTGGACGCGGCAATCCCGAAACCGGGAGTTGTGGCACAAATTCTGGATTATCTGCCGGGGGAAGCTGAGCTGAATCCTCTGCAAGGTTATGTGTAGGAGCGGGAGGCAGATCGTTAAAATGCACCCCTTGTTTGGCTAAGAGTAAAATCCGAATCCGGAGTTCGCCCAATAATAATTCTGATGCAATTGGCGCTGGAGAAGCCTGGGGTGCTGCAGGTGTTTCAAGGGCGGGTGTTT